>DATNHT010000087.1:0-49574 GCA_035604815.1 Opitutaceae bacterium | reverse complement strand
CTCCTTAGTGTCCATCCCGAGCTTGATGATCTTGAGCGCGACGCGCCGGCGGACGGGCTCCTCCTGCTCGGCCATCCAGACGACGCCGCAGCCGCCCTCGCCGAGCTTCTGAAGGAGCTTGTAGCGGCCGATCCAGCTCCCAGCGGCCTCCGTCATCGCGGGCGGCGGCGGGGCGGCCGGCGGCGCCGCCATGAATCCCCCGGCCGACTCGTGCGCCCGGACAAGCGCCTCGACCCGCATGCGCAGGTCGTCGTCGCCCCGGCAGGCCTCGGCGAGGAAGCGCTGGCGGTCCCCTGCGGGAACCGCCAGCGCCTCGGCAAAGATCCGCTCCTCGCGGTCGCTGGATTCGCTCATTGCAGCTGGGTTAAGTTCCTTTGCCGGAGGGGGAGGCTACATGAGCGAGATGGTCATGGGGTCGTTGCGCATCTTGAGAGTCTCCATGAGGTTAACCGTGATGACATCGTCAGCCGGCAATTCGATCGGAACGGGGATGAGGCGCTCGTCCAGGGCGGCCGGCGCGACCACGCGCGTCGCTTCGTCGACCCGGACAGGGGCATAGTCGCTTGAGCGGGGCGCCCCATAGTCTGCGAGGAAAAACCCGAGCACCCCGGCGACAACGGAAAGCGCGACGACGTCCGAGGCGATTCTGGCGAACGGCACGGGGACGCCCAGGGCGGCGGAGACGATGAGGAGCACGAGGCCGATGACGGCCGAGAATGAAAGGATTAAGGGCAGGTTCTTCATGAGGGTGGAGGTTGAGGGGATTGAGTGGCTTCAACTTCCAAAGCGTAAACAGCCCCCAAAAGGGATCATTTATGATTGGCAAAGGTGCGCGTGCCGCGCTTCAGATATTTGCGGATGGGTCCCTAGCCGTGCCGGCCCTCGCCGATATCCTTGAAAAGCCAGGCGCGCGCGTACGCCCAGTCGCGCTTCGCCGTGGGTACCGCCACCCCCAGCACCTCGGCGGCCTGCTCGAGGGTGAGGCCCGCGAAGTACCGGAGTTTCACCAGCTCCGCCTTGCGCGCGTCGTGGCTCGCAAGGCGATCAAGGGACTCGTGCACGGCCAGCAACTCGTCGTCGGCGCCTCCTGGGGCGGCAATGGCCATGGCGGAATCATCGACGTCTACGCGCTGCATCCCGCCGCCGTGCCGCGCAGCGCGGCGCCGGCGGGCGCAGTCGATAAGGATGCGGCGCATGGATTCAGCCGCCGCGGCAAAGAAGTGCGCGCGGTTCTCCCAGGCCGGCTGCCTGTCGCCTCCGAGGCGCAGCCAAGCCTCGTGCACGAGCGCCGTCGCCTGAAGCGTGTGCCCGTCGGACTCGCGGGCCATCTTTGCGGCGGCCAGCTTGCGCAGCTCATCATACACGAGCGGCAGGAGCTGCTCGGCGGCTTGCGGATCGCCGTTCCCCGCGCGCTTCAGGATGACGGTGATCTCATGCACGAAGCATGAAATACCACGGGCGCGACGGAGAGCGAAGCCCGTATTCTCGAGTATTGTAAGTATACAGCCGCGGTGCGACGCGTGCGCAGGCGCTCATACGCAATATTATTGCGTCACCGGCGTAATCGGCGGTTGAATATAGGTTAAGCGGAATGAGCGGTCGCCCGCGGACCTGATCCTGACGGGGTGATTCTTGTCGAGGGAGCCGCCGCCGGCACGCCGCGGCTTCCCTAGTGGCCGCCGGCCGCGAGCCTTTGCCTGAGGAGGTCCACGCTCTTTGCCGGATTCACAAGGTTGACGCGGCCGCTTCGGTCGCAGCCGGAAAGGATCAGGGCCTTTGCGTCCTGCGGGGCAAGCGCCGGGTCGAGCGCAAAGAGCTTGGCGGCCAGGTTGGTCACCTGCGGCGACGCCATGGAGGTGCCGCTTAGCTTCAGGCGCTGGCCGCCGGGGATGTAGCTTTCGACCTCGAAGCCGTTGGCGTGCACGTTGACCATGGGGCCGAAGCTGGAGAACGAGGTCTCCTCGCCGGCCTGGTCCACGGCCCCCACGGTTATCATGTTAGGGATCTGGAAGGAAGAAGGGACGAACTCGTCGAACTTGACATTGTTGTCGCTGTTTCCGGCCGCGACCACGAACAGGATCTCGGGAGCCTGCTTGAGCGCCGCGAGCAGCCCGGCCGTGTCGACGTCGAAGATCTGGCGCGCGAGCTTCTTTCGCTCCTCGGCCGTGCCGCCGGCGCCGTTGGCCTCGAGGTCGTCCTCCACCTCCTTGAGCGAGCCTCCCCAGCTCATGTTCACGACCCGGGCGCCGTTGCGCTGGAAGTACGCGACAGTCGCCTTGTAGGAAGCCGCGTTCTTGCGCGCCTGCTCGATCGTCGGAGTCTCGGGCACCATGTGATAGTCGAACGTGAGCCGCCCGATGACGAGCCGCGCGAACGGGTCGCCGGCGAACGCGATCCCGGTGACGTGGGTGCCGTGCAGCCAGTTTTCGACGAGGTCGAGGTTCTCGAGGGTGGGTTTCACCTGGTCGGGCTTGAGTCCCGACATGTAGCGCTTGAGGTCGGCCGCCTCCGGGCTGTCCACCGAGGCCTGCAGGTCCTCGAATCCCTTCACCCTGGCGATGGTCTCCGGCAGGTGTGCCTGGGCGTCGCCCAGCGGATAGGTGAGCTCCAGCACAGGGTTGGCGTGCAGGTCGAACGCGATCCCATGCCGGCCGTCCGCGTCGGTGACCAGGCGGTCCTTGAAGGTGTCCGTGTCCACGCCGCTGTCCCAGATTCCCACGCGCACCGGGACGGCCTTGGCGTCCGGCGGCAGGGTCACAAGGCGCGCCGTCCAGCGGTCCGGCTTGACGACGCGATGGGCGGCGACGACGCCGTCGAGCGCCGCGACGATCTGCGCCTTGTACGGCAGGTAGTTGACCAGCTGGTTGCGCATGGCCACGAGCCTGCGCGCCACGGTCGCCGAAATCTCGCCCGTCTTAAGGGCCGCCGGATCGAGCTCCTCCTTCACCACGCCGATCACAAGGGCAGGGCTGCGCACCTCATAGGCCCCCTTTGTCTCCTTGATCTCGTCCTGGACGACGTCCCACGGAAGCCGCCGCGCGGCCGCCGACAGGTTCGCCTGGAAGGCCCGGGCGAAATCCTGCGGGCTGGCCCTGGCGCGGTGGGCGCCCACCCAGGCTTCCGCGACGATCCCCGTGGTCAGCTTCAGGCTGGGTTTCTCCTCCAGCGCCCTCAGCTCGCCGATCAGGCGCTCCGCCGAGGCATAGTCCCCGCCGAGCATCGCGAGGGCCAGCTGCGTGCCCTTGTAACCCTGGAGCGTCGTCCGGTCCTTGATGTCGTAGCCGAGGAGGTCGGCCTCGACGTCGCGCCTGACGTCGGCGGCCAGGGCGGCGAGGGCCGCGTCATCGTTCAGGATCGCCGAGGGGGCCTCGGAGACCTTGTACGTGTGGCGGGGGAGGTCGTCCGCCGTCTGGACGGTCTTCCTTGCGACGGGGGCCGCCTCGGCCCGGAGGCCGGGGGCGACCAGCCACAGCACCGCGGTCGCCAGGATGAGCCGAGGGAGGATCGATCGGGCGGATGCCAGGGGCATGGTTCCGACATCTAGCCCGGCGCGGCCACGCGAGGAAAGGCCAAAAGCGCGCTGAACCGGGGTTCCGTAGATGTTCACGGGCTGCCCGGGGCGCGCGTCCCGGAGTAGGAGATGCGCCAGAGGGTGCCGTTTCCGTCCTCGGTCACGAGAAGCGCGCCGTCGTGGGCGACGGCCACTCCGACCGGCCTGCCCCACACGCTCCGGTTGTCGACCACGAATCCCGTGAGGAAGTCGTCGTACTCGCCTGTCGCGACGCCGTTCTGACGGCGCACGCGCACGACCTTGTAGCCCGAGCGCGTGGTCCGGTTCCAGGAGCCGTGGAATGCCGCGAAGATGTCGCCTCGGTAGTCGGCGGGAAACGCGGAGACGCCCTCCGTCGTCGTGTAGAAGACCATCTCCAGCGACGCCGAATGCGACTGCACCGGCACGTCGGGGACTATTGTCTGGCCGGCGAGGTCCGGGCGCTCGCCCGCGTGGCGGGGATCCTCGTGGCTTCCCATGTAGTACCAGGGCCAGCCGTAGAAGCCCCCCTCCTTCAGGTGGGTGATGTAGTCGGGAACCAGGTTGTCGCCGAGCGCGTCCCTCTCGTTTGTGGAGACCCACAGGTCGCCCGAGGCGGGATCCACGGCGAGGCCCACGCCGTTGCGGACCCCGGTCGCGTAGGTGCGCAGGGGCCGGCTTCCCGCGGGATCGGACACCAGGATGTCGGCGCGGTTGGTCTCGGCGCCCCATATCGAACCCCGGCCGTGCTCGGCCTCCCACGAGCGGATCTCCGATGTGCTCTTGAAGGACAGGCCCTCCGCCACGTTTGACCCCGAGCCAACCGAGATGAACATGCGCTGGCCGTCCCTGGAGAAGGCCACGTCGCGGGTCGTGTGTCCCCCCGTGCCCGCGCACAGGAACGGCACAACGGTCTGCGGGGCGGTCCGGGCCTTGAGGTCGCCGCTGCGGTAGGCGAACCGGACCACCGAGTTGTTGTTCGCCACGTACAGCCACTGCGGATCCTCCCCGGCCGGATAGAAGGCGACTCCAAAAGGCCGGTCGAGGCCGTCCACGAAGATCTCATTCTGCGCGGGGGCGCCGGCCCCGTCGGCGGCCCGCATCACCCGGATGCGGCCGGCGCTCGTCTCCGCGATGAAGATGTCGTGGTTCGGCGCGACGCGAAGCAGCCGCGGCCCCGACAGCCCGGAGGCAAAGAGCCGGACCGTGAACCCGGGCGGGACCGACAGCACGGCGTCGTCCGGCTGGCGGACCACCTGGGGGCCGTTTCCGGCCGAAGGCGTGCTGAAGGGCGCGGGCAGCTCGGCAAGGACGACCTCGTGCCTTACGCCCGGGGCGTCGTTGCGCCAGTCGCCGGGGTCGGCGGCAAAGGGGCCGGCGGGCGCCGCGGCCGCGGCGATTGAAACGCCCTCGGGGGCGACAACGGTCGCCAGGTAGGCGACCAAATTGAGGCGATCCGCGGCATTGGGAACGGCCGCGGGCATGGTTGTTCCGGGGACCAGGGTGGTCGGGGCGGCAAGGAATGTCTCCAGGGTGGCCCGGTCCCACGTGATACCCGACGCGGTCATCGCCTTGGAGTAGTTGAAGTTCGCGACGGAGCCGGCTCGCCGGCCCAAGACGCCGACAAGGCTAGGGCCCTGGCCCGATATCGGCACGTTTCCCGGTCCAAGGACAGTCGCGTGGCAAAGCGCGCAGCTTTGCTGGAAGAAGGCCCGCCCCCTCGCGGGATCCCCGGCAATCGGAAACGGGTCCGCCGCCCTGGCCGGCGATCCCAGGAAAGCGAGGAAAAGGCCTGTCTGAACGAGCGCGGGCGCGGGGATCTTCATGGGGAAGGCCGTCAATGTGGCCGGGTTTCACATTTGCGCAACCTCTCTCGGCGCCCGCCGTCATCCCCGGCGCTTATCCCCCCATTTAACCGGGCTTCAAATCCGGGGAAGGGAGGGTCCGCGGCCTCGCCTTTTCCGCGGCGCGCATCAATCGTGCCCGCGGGATGTCCAAGGTCTATTTCTACTACTCGGCCATGAACGCCGGCAAGAGCACGGTGCTGCTCCAGTCGAGCTACAACTACCGGGAGCGCGGCATGCGCACGCTGCTGTTCATGCCCGCGCTCGACACGCGGGCCGGCTACGGGCGCATCGAGTCGCGCATAGGGCTCGCCTCCGACGCCATCGCCCTCGGGGCCGGCGACAACCTGCTGGAGCGGGTGCGCGGCGCCCACGCGGAGCAGCCCGTCGCCTGCGTCCTCATCGACGAGGCGCAGTTTCTCACGAGCGCGCAGGTGGCGCAGGTCACCGACATCGCGGACACCCTGCGCATACCCGTGCTGTGCTACGGCCTGCGCACCGATTTTCAGGGCCAGCTCTTCCCGGGCAGCGCCGGGCTGCTCGCCGTCGCCGACAACCTGATCGAGCTGAAGACCATCTGCCACTGCGGCCGCAAGGCGACGATGAACCTGCGCGTCGGGGCCGACGGCAAGGCCGTCAAGGTCGGCGCGCAGGTGGAGATCGGCGGCAACGACCGCTACGTGCCGATGTGCCGCAGGCACTTTAAGGAGGCGTTCGCCTCGGCCTGAACGGCGCCGGCCGCAGGAGATTCCCCCAGCCCGGCGCATTTCAGGCGGCGGGAAATCGCATCTGAAACCGGGCGCCCCCGCCTGGCGCGTCGCTGACCGAGGCGGAGCCTCCGTGGGCCTCGGCCACGGCCCGCACAAGGGTGAGCCCGAGGCCCCACCCGCGCTGCGACCGGCTGGCGTCCCCCCGGTAGAGCCGGCGCCAGACCGCGTCGCGCTCGGCGGCGGGCACGCCCGGGCCGTTGTCGCTCACCGTCACGGTCACGGCGGAGGGGTCCGCCGCGACCGCAAGCGCGACGCGGCCCCCCTCCGGCGTGTACTTGAGCGCATTGTCAACCAGGTTGGACAGGGCCTGGCCCAGGCGGACGGGATCGCCGTCCATCTCCGCCCGAGCGGGAAGCTCCAGCGCGATCCCGATGCCCTTCTGCTCCGCCACCTCTCTGTAGAGGTCGGCGGCGCGGGTCGCCAGGGCGCGCAGGTCCACCCGCTCGCGCCGGAGCGCGAGCGCCCCCGCCTCGGCCGCCGAGACATCGAGCAGCACCTCGAGCAGGTGCAGGACCCTGTCCGTCTCGTCGACGCAGTCCGCCAGCGCCGTCCGGGCCTCCGCGGGGTTGCCCCCGTCCCGGAGGGCGAGCTCCGCCGTGCCGCGCAGGCGCGTCAGGGGCGTGCGCAGGTCGTGCGCAAGGTCGTCGAGCGTCTCGCGGAGCACGCGCACGTGGGCCGCGTTCTTGTCCAGGAGCGTGTTGAGCTGCCGGGCGAGCGTGGCGAGCTCGCCGCTTCCGCCAGGAGCCCGGACGCGGGCCGACAGGTCGTGCTCGTCCAGGATGCGGCGCGCCGTCTCGGCGACCTCCCGCAGGGGCCGGGTCGCGCGCCACGCGAGGAACGTGCCCGCCGTCAGCGACAGGAGCAGCGCCACCGCCCCGACGCCGGCAAAGGCTGTGCGCAGCGGCGCGAGGAGGACCGCGCGGCTGTCCGTGCTGCGCGCGACCTGGATCAGGCGCCCGTCCGACAGGACCCGCGAGGCGACGGCAAAGTCGCGCGCCGCGTCCCGCGGAACCCTGACCGAGTGGATCTCCTGGGTGCTCCACCCCCCCCAGCCGTCCGGGACGAGGCGCCGCTCCACCTGCGGGTCGACCCAGTCGGACGGAACGGTCGCGAAGAGCGTGGTCCCGTTCGCCCCCAGCAGGCGCACGAAGAGCGAGCGCACGTCCGGGGAGGTGTCCGCGTCCAGCCGCTCCCTCACGGAAGGCGCGCCGCCCAGCTCGTAGGCCCTGGCCAGGTTCTCCGCCCGGACCTCGACCGCCGCGCGCTCCCGCGCCTCGAGCGAGTGCGCCAGGACCCAGTAGAGGACGCCGAAGAGCGCCGACGCCCCGGCGGCGAAGACCAGCGCGTAGACGACCGCGAGGCGGATCGCGAGCGACTGGCGGAACCGCTCAAGCATGGGGACGGAACACGTAGCCCACGCCCCGGAGGGTCTCGATCCGCGAGTGGTCGGGATCGATCTTGGCCCGCAGCCGGTGCATGACCACGTCGACCACGTTGGTCTGCGGGTCGAAGCTGTAGTCCCAGACCTGCTCGAGGATCTTCGTCTTGCTCACGGGGTGGCCGGCGTGGCGCAGCAGGAACGCGAGGAGGGAGAACTCCCTCGGCTGCAGCTCGACGGACCTGCCCGCGCTCGTGACCTCGCGGGTCACCAGGTCGAGCGAGACGTCGCCCGCGGCGATGCGGGTGGCGTCGGGGGCGTGCGTGGCGCGCCGGATGAGCGCCTGCACGCGCGCGAGCAGCTCGGAAAAGGCGAACGGCTTCGTCAGATAGTCGTCGGCGCCGCTCTCCAGGCCGCGGACGCGGTCCTCGACCGCGCTCCTCGCGCTCAGGAAGAGCACGGGGATCTGGCGGCGCGCCGCCCGCAGCCGCCGGACGAGGCTGAGCCCGTCGAGGCCGGGCAGCATCACGTCCACGATCGCCGCGTCGTACCCGGTGCACTCCGCCAGCGCGAGCCCGGTCTCCCCGTCCGGGGCGTGGTCGACGGCATAGCCGGCCTGCTTCAGGCCGCGCACGACGAACGAGGCGATCTTGGCATCATCTTCAACGACGAGGACGCGCATGGCATCATTGTGTACGAAGCCCGATTCCTTGCAAAGGTGGGATTGGCGCCAAATGAAGGACACCGGCCCGCGATGCGGCGCCGGTGTCCGAAGCAGACTGCCTCATCGGGCGAGGTTCAGGGGGTGGCGTCCGCGGCGCCGGAGCCGGTCTCGTCGACGACCAGGTAGACGGTGTTCCCGTGCGACCAGAGCTTGACGAGCGTCTTGCGGCCGGTGGCGCTGGCGCTCAGCTCCACCGCGGTCTTCGCGGAATCGACCGGGTGGCGGTTGATCTCGAGGATCACGTCGCCCTCGCGCATTCCCGCGCGGGCGGAAGCGGATCCCGGGTCGACGCTGGTTATGACCGCGCCCGTGAGCCGCTCGGGCAGGTTGAGGTCCCGGCGGGCGCTGGCGTCGATGTCTCCGACCCCGACGCCGTTGAGGACACCCTGGTCGTCGGCCGGGGCCAGGGCCTGGCCTTCGCCGGCGCGCCCGTCGCCGGACGGCTTGCTCACGGTCGTCACGGCAAACTGCTCGGCCTTGCCGTCGCGAAGGACGCCGAGCGTCAGCCTTGTCCCGGGCGCTGTCTCGCCCACGTTGAGGCTCAGGCGGCTCGCCGAGTCGATCGGCCGCCCGTCGAGGGTGGTGATGACGTCGCCGCTCCTGAGGCCGGCCCGGGCGCCCGGGCCGCCGGGCTGCACGTCGGTGACCAGGGCGCCGCCCTGGCTCTTCAGGCCGAACGAGTCGGCCAGGGTCGGGGTCAGGTCCTGGATCCCGACGCCGATGAAGCCGCGCACCACCTTGCCGTGGGCGACGAGGTTGTCGACGACGTTGCCCACCAGGTCGGCCGGGACCGCGAGCCCGACTCCCTGGAAGCCGCCGCTGCGGCTGAGTATGGCGGTGTTGATGCCCACCAGGCGCCCCTCGACGTCGACCAAGGCGCCGCCGGAGTTGCCCGGATTGATCGCCGCGTCGGTCTGGATGAAGTCCTCGTAGGCCAGCCCGATGCCGGCCCGCCGGCCGGTAGCGCTCACGATGCCCGTCGTCACGGTCTCGCCGATGCCAAACGGGTTGCCGATCGCGAGGACGCGGTCGCCCACCTCGACCTTGCCGCTCGAGGCGAACGTGATGGCCGGCAGGTCCCTGGCGGAGACCTTCACCACGGCGATGTCGGTCTGGGGATCGCGCCCAACGACCCGCGCCTGAAGCTCGCGGCCGTCGGCCAGCGTGACCGTGACCTGCTTGGCGCCGTCCACGACGTGGTTGTTCGTGACGATGTAGCCGTCGGGGCTGATGACGACGCCCGAGCCGAGCCCGGTCTCCGGGATCTCCGGAAGGGCCGGCAGGCGGTTGCCGAAGAATTGGCGGAAGAACGGGTCGTTCAGCCCCGGGAGCTGCGAATCGTCCTCGCCGCGGCTGAGCGAGACATGCCGCGCGTTCATCTGGACGGTGATCTTGACGATGCTTGGGGCGACGCGCTTGACGACACCGGCGAAGCTCGAGGACTCGAGCGGTCCGCGGTTCACCGTCTGGTCGTCTCGCTTGAGGACGAGGCCGTGCGAGGACGGCTGGGCCGCGTCGACGGCGGCAAACAGCCCCGCGGCGGCGAGAAGGCAGGCGGCCCCGATGGCGGACCGCCCGACTAGAGTGGCGCTAGATTCGTTGTTCATGGGAGTCGCCAAAGGTCGCACGCCCCCCTTTCCCCGGCCTTTCGGGAAAATGACAGAAATGTAAGCCTGCGGGGCCGCCCCGGGGCCCGCCTCCCGGGCCGGCGCCCCCTAGCGCAGCTGCTTGAGCAGGAACGTGAACGCGAGCGCGTTCAGGTAGGCCTGCTCCCTGTTGTTGGCCCCCGCGGAGTGCCCGCCCTCGATGTTCTCGTAAAAGAGCACGTCGTGGTGCTGCGCCTCGAGTTCCGCCGCCATCTTGCGGGCGTGGCCGGGATGCACCCTGTCGTCGCGCGTCGACGTCGTGATGAGCACCGGCGGGTATTTCGCGTCCTCTCGCGCGTTCTGGTACGGGGAGTATCGGCTGATGTAGGCCCAGTCCGCCGGCAGGTCGGGGTCGCCGTACTCGCCCATCCAGCTGGCCCCGGCAAGGAGGTGGCTGTACCGGCGCATGTCGAGGAGCGGCGACTGGCAGACGACGGCGCCGAACAGGTCTGGCCTCTCCGTGAGCATGACGCCCATCAGGAGCCCGCCGTTGCTGCCGCCCATGATGCCGAGGTGCCCCGTCGCTGTCACCCGGCGCCTGGTCAGGTCCTGCGCGACGGCGATGAAGTCGTCGTAGGCGCGCTGGCGGTTTTCCTTCACCGCGGCCTGGTGCCACGCGGGGCCGAACTCACCGCCGCCGCGTATGTTCGCGAGCACGAAGACCCCCCCGCGCTCGAGCCACGACGCGCCGGTGCCCGCGCTGTAGTAGGGGGTCATCGAGATCTCGAAGCCGCCGTAGCCGTAGAGCAGCGTCGGCGTCGAGCCGTCGGCGGGGAGGCCCCTGCGGCCCACCTGGAAGTAGGGCACCCGCGTGCCGTCCTTCGACAGCGCCTCGTGCTGCGAGACCTCGAGGCCCTCCGCGGAGAAGAACGACGGCAGCTGCTTGAGGAGCGTGCGCTCGGGGCTGCCGACCGAGCCGACGTAGTAGCTTGAGGGCGTCAGGAAGTCGGTGACGTTCATGAAGTAGTCGTCGGACTCGGGCTCGGCCGCCTCGGCCGAGATCGTGCCGAACTCCGGCGCGGGCAGCGGCACGCGCGACCACGTGGCGTCCGGCTCCGGCGTGAGGACGTAGAGGCGGTTGCGGACGTTATCGAGCTCGTTGACGATGATGTGGTGGCGCAGGGTGCTGTACTCGGCGAGCGCGACTCGGGGGCCGGGATGAAAGAGAACGGCGAAGTCGCGCCCGCCCGCAAGGAACCTGTCCCACGGAATCGCCAGCAGCGCGCCCGAGGGGAAGGTCCTGCCGCCCACGGCCCAGTCCGTGCGCAGCTTGACGGTGAGCTGGTCGCGAAAGGAGCCAAAGTCGGCGTCGGCCGGAAGGTCGAGCCGCACCAGCCTGCCGCCATCGACAAGGAAATTCTCGGAGGTGAAGGTCGTGATCCCGCGCACGATGAATTCGCGGTGGAAGCCGGGCTCGTCCGAGACAATCGCCTCGGATCCCACGTCCCCCTTTTTGCCCTCGAAGACGGCGGCCGCCTTGTCGATCGGCGTTCCGCGCAGCCAAAGCTTGACGACGCGCGGGTAGCCGGAGTCCGTCAACGAGTCCGGCCCGAAATCGGTGCCGACGTAGGCGCTGTCGCGGTCGCGCCAGGCGATGTTGCACTTGGCCTCGGGCAGCGCGAAGCCGTCCTTGACGAAAGCCTTCGCCGCCAGGTCGAACTCCCGCACGACGACGGCGTCGGCGCCCCCGCGCGAGAGGCTCACGAGGGCCCGCGCGTAGTCGGGAAAGCGGACCTCGGCGCCCTTCCACACCCAGTTCTCCTTTTCCTCCGCGGCGAGCGCGTCCAGGTCGAGCACCGCCTCCCATGCCGGGTCCTTCTTCCTGTATTCCTCGGGCGAGGTGCGCCGCCACAGGCCGCGCACATGCTGGGCGTCGCGCCAGAAGTTGTAATAGAAGTCGCCGTGCTTCGCCACGTATGGGATGCGCTCCTTCGAGTCGTAGATCGCGAGCAGCCGCTCGTTGATCGGCTTGAAGTCGGGCAGCGCCTCGAGCTCGCGCTGCGCGACCGCGTTCTGCGCGCGCACCCACGCGAGCGCGCGCTCGCCGCTTACGTCCTCCAGCCAGAGGTAGGGATCGGCCGGCGCGTTCTGCGCGCCGGACACCCGGATCGAGAGCAGGCCGAGGAGAACGAGGGCGGGAGTCTTCATTTTTCAAAACTTGGCTAACGGCGGGCCGGTGGCAAGCGCGGTACCGCTCCCGGCGCCCGCCCCGCCCAGGCGGGCCGGGCGGGCCCGTTCCCGGCCGGAACCCATCCCGGGCGCGGGCTTCATCCCGGCTGCGGCTTTCCTTTTGGCCGCGCGAGGCTACATTGGACGCGGCGAAGGGTCGCCGCGACTTTCTCCGACCGATGCACCCGCAACGATCATCGATGCCCCTGCGCGCGCACGGCGCTCGCCCCGGTCTTGCGGTGGGGTTCTCCTGCGCCCTGCTGTCCGCGCTCCCGACGGTCGCGGTGGGGGCCGCGCCGTTTGCGAACGGCTCGGACCCGAGCTGGATCACCCAGATGGAGGCCAGCGGAATCAGGTTCTACAATGGCGGCGGAACCCAGCAGGATTGCCTCCGCGTCCTGCAGGGAGTCGGCGTCAACGCCATCCGGCTGCGGGTGTGGGTCAATCCGGCCGGGGGCTGGTGCGACCAGGCCGACGTCGTCAGCAAGGCCGTGCGGGCCAGGAACCTGGGCCAGCGGGTCCTGATCGATTTCCACTACAGCGACACGTGGGCCGATCCCGGCCACCAGACCAAGCCCGCCGCCTGGGCGAACGACGGCATCGCCCAGCTGAACATCGACGTCACCAACCACACGACAGCCGTCCTGGCCGCGCTGAAGGCGGCCGGCGTGGCGCCCGAATGGGTCCAGGTGGGCAACGAGACGAACAACGGCATGCTCTGGCCCGACGGCATGGCCTCGACCAACATGGGCAACTTCGCCGCGCTGGTCACAAGCGGGTACAACGCGGTCAAGTCCGTGTTCCCCGACGCGCTGGTCGTCGTGCATGTCTCAAACGGCTATGACGACAGCCTGTTCAGGTTCGTCTTCGACGGCCTCAAGCAGTACGGCGCCAGGTACGACGTGATCGGGATGTCCCTCTATCCCACGAACGCCAACTGGGCCACCCTGGACACCCAGTGCCTGGCCACCATGAACGACATGGTGGCGACGTACGGCAAGCCGGTGATGGTCGTGGAAGTCGGCATGGACGTGGACTCGGCCTCCGCGTGCGAGTCGTTTCTCGCCGACATCATCGGCAAGGTTAAGTCGGTCCCAGGCGGCAACGGCCTGGGCGTGTTCTATTGGGAGCCGGAGGCCTACAACGGCTGGCAGGGATACACGATGGGCGCATTCGGCACCAACGGGGCGCCCACGGTCGCCATGAACGCCTTTGTCGACGCCGGCGTGTCGCCGTATTTCATCAGCCAGCCCTCCTCCCAGACGATCGCAACCGGCGGCACCGTGGTGTTCAGCGCGCCGGCGGCAGCCATTCCCGCGCCCACTTACCAGTGGGACCTCAACGGCACGGCCATCGCCGGAGCGACGGGGCCCACCCTCCTGATAAGCGGGGCGACGCCGGCGAGTGCCGGAAGCTACACATGCGTCGCCACAAACCCCGCCAGTTCGGCCACGAGCGCCCCGGCGGCGCTCGCGGTGCGCTCCACGGCCGACATCGGCAGGCTGGTTAACATCTCCTGCCGGGCGACGGTCGGCACCGGGGCGAACATCCTGATCGCCGGCTTTGTCGTGGGCGGGGCGGGGACCTCGGGCTCGGAGGCGCTCCTGATCCGCGGATCGGGCCCTGCGCTTGTCCCCTTCGGCGTCGCCGGCACGCTGGCCGACCCTCAGTTGCAGATCTTCTCCGGCGCGAGCGTGCTCGGCACCAACGACGGCTGGGCCGGAAACGCCCAGATCGCGAGCACGGCGGCCTCGGTCGGCGCCTTCGCCTGGACCAGCCCCACGAGCCACGACGCGGCGCTCCTGGAGACGCTGCCCGCCGGCGCCTACACGGCGCAGATCGCGGGCCAGAGCGCCGACACCGGCGTCGCCCTCGCCGAGCTCTACGACGCCACGCCCGCGGGAGCGTACACGCTCGCCTCCCCCCGGATCGTCAACATTGCGGCGCGCGTCCAGGTCGGCACCGGGGGCAGCATCCTGATCGCCGGATTTGTGATCGGCGGCTCGACCTCGAGGACGGTCCTCATCCGCGCGTCGGGGCCCGCGCTGATTCCCTTCGGGGTTCCGGGGACGCTGCCGGACCCCCAGCTGCAGCTCTACTCGGGCTCGACCGTGATCGGGAGCAACACCGGCTGGGCCGGGGACCCGCAGATATCGGCCACGGCCGCGGCCGTGGGCGCGTTCTCTTGGGTGTCCCCCACCAGCAGCGACTCGGCGATCCTCGTCACCCTGCCGCCCGGCGCCTACACCGCCCAGGTGTCCGGCGCCAGTGGCGACACGGGCGTCGCCCTCGTCGAGGCCTACGAGGTGCCCTGACGCAACGGCAGAGGGCCCCGGATTCCCCGCGCGGTCCGGCGCCGCGCAGTTCCCAAGCCCCCGTTCGGCTTGATCCAGCGAGCAATGCGCCACAAGTTGGTCGGACATGAGATTACCCCTCCTCGGTTTCATGGCCCTCGGATTGGCGGCGGGCGCTCCGCCCAGTGTCCGGGTCGCGGACGCGGACGAGTACGACGGCACGCCCCCGGGATTCCACACGCTGCATGTCGGCGACCCCGCCCCCGACTTCTCCCTCCTCGGAATCGACGGCAGGACCTACAGCCTGGCCGACTTCAGGGACGCCCCGTACCTGATCGTGGTCTTCCTCTCGAACCATTGCCCGTCATCGCACGCGGCCGAGACGCGCTTCATCCCCTTCGTGGCGGGGCTCAAGGGCAAGGGCGTGGCCGTGGTCGCGATAAACCCGAACAGCCTCGAGGGCCTGCGGATCGACGAGCTCGGCTACAGCAAGTACAGCGACAGCTATGAGGACATGAAGCTCTACGCGCAGGAGCGGGGCTTCAACTTCCCGTACCTCTACGACGGGGCCACCCAGAAGACGGCCATGGCGTACGGCTGCCTCTGCACCCCGCACCTGTTCATCTTCGACCAGGGGCGGCACCTCAGGTACAAGGGGCGCTTCGACGACTCGCAGACGCCCGATCCCGCCTCGGTCCACTCGACGGACGGCGCCAACGCCGTGGAGGCCCTCCTGGCGGGGCGGCCGGTCCCGGTGGAGGTCACCCGGCCGATGGGCTGCTCGACCAAGTGGCTGACGAAGCGGGGCGAGGTGGCCGAAGGCAACGAGGCGTGGAAGAACATGCCGGTGTCGATCGAGCCGATCGACGCGGGCGGGATCGCCGAGCTGGCGCGCAATTCCACGGACCGGCTTCGGGTGATCAACCTCTGGGCGACCTGGTGCGTGCCCTGCGTGGAGGAGTTCCCGGGGCTCGTCTCGATCTCGCGCCGGCTCAACAGCAGGGATTTCGACCTGATCACGATAAGCGTGGACGACCCCAAGGACTCCGACAAGGCGCTGCGCTTCCTCGAGAGGCAGCACGCCGCGGTGCCGCCGGGAGCGAGGGCCGCGCTCGCGAAGGAGGGCCGAAGGACGAACAACTACCACTACACCGGGCAAAGCAGCGACGCCCTTGCGCAGGCGCTCGATCCGCAGTGGGGGGGCGGGTGCCCGTACACGGTCGTGATCGCGCCCGGGGGAAAGGTTCTCTACCGCTACAGCGGCTCGCTCGACGTCGCGGCGCTCCAGTCCAGGCTAATCGACACGCTCGGAATCTATTACAAGTAAGGGCGCGAAGCCGGCGCGCCCCGCCCCGATCCCGGCTTTCCCCATGACGACCCCCGAAAGCTACCGGCCTTACCGTAACCTGCCGCCGATCGCCGGAATATGCTCCGTCCCGGAGGCGTCGCGCATCGGCTTCTCCGTCGACGACTGCGTGAAGCGCCTGAAGCGCCACCATTGGGCCTTCAGGCGGATCCACGACATCCTCATCCGGCGCATGACCGCCGAGCCGATCTACGAGCTGAAGATGGGATTCAGCCTGCACGCCCACTACTGCGCCGAGCACGCGTCCGCCTGGAGGAGCCGCGTGGCGGAAATGCGGGAGCCGCCGCTCGGCCTCGACAACCCGCCGGACAAGGCGCTCGACGTGTTCTTCGACGAGATCGCGTCCGCGCCGGACACCGAGTCCCTGATCGTCGGCATCTACGAGCACGCCGTGCCGGCTCTGGGCGACGCGCTCCGGAGCCACCGGGACGGGACGAACCGGCTGGTCGACCACCCGACGTTCCGGATCTGCCGCTTTGCCCTGATCGAGGTGGACGAGATGCAGGAGTACGGGAGCCGGTGCGCCGCGCGGCTCGTGGCCCCGCAGAGGCGGGCCGAGCTGGCGGCCTGGACGGAACGCCTCGGGGAACTGCTGTCGCAGGCCGGGCGGCTTGACGGAAGCGCGCCGCCCGGGCCCGGCGCTCCCCAGCGGATGTTTTCGGCGGCCCCCCGCGCCTTCGACGGCGCGCCCCGCAGGGACGAGCGGTTCCCGGATCCCTACAACATGGGCGTCCACGCCGAGGCGTTCCTCTACGACCCGAAGTTCCCGCCGGAGCCGAAGACGCTCATGATGTACTACAAGCGGCTGCGGGAGGTCGACGTGCCCGAGATGATGGCGTCCATCATCGCCGAGACCAGGGGCAAGCCCTGGGGCTACTACGTCGACATGACCCGCCAGCTCTGGGACGAGGCGCGGCACGCGATGATGGGCGAGGTCGGCTTTGTCCGCGCCGGCGTCGACTGGGCCCGCCTGGTCCGCGTCAACTTCACCTGGTCCCTCGCGCTCAACACGCAGCTGACGCCGATCGAGCGCCACGCCGTCCTCTACTACATCGAGCAGGGCCTGATGCCCAGGACGGGCAAGCGGTTCGAGTGGGAGGTCGCCGCGGCCTCCGGCGACGCCTATTCGCGGATGATCCAGGACTACGACTGGGCGGACGAGGTCCTGCACGCGCACATCGGGCGCGAGTGGTTCGTGAAGCCCTACGGGGACGCCAGGAAGGCGGTCGAGTACGGCGACTCCTCCTGGTCGAAGGTCCTGATCGACTGGTCGAGCTACCGGGACAAGGGCCTCACCCGGCACGAGAACTGGTGGCCGAAGCTCTACCTCGAGTGGTGCGCCGCGCACGGGAAGAAGCCCGACGCCGCGGTGCTCGCCTACAACACCAGCTATGAGGCCTCCAGGGCCGACCTGAAGGACGTGAGCGTCTCCGCCTGACCCATGACGCTCCGGTGGATCGACTGGCTGGCCATCGGCGCCTACGTCCTCGCCATCGCCGGCGCAAGCCTCCTGCTGTCGCGAAAGCCGAAGTCCTCGGAGGACTACTTCCTCGCGGGGCGCTCGCTGCGCTGGCCGTTCATCGGCGCCTCCCTGTTCGCGGCGAACATATCCGCCGAGCACTTTGTCGGCCTGGCCGGGAGCGGCTATTCCGGGGGCATGGCCGTCGGGGGCTACGAGTGGTCGGCGGTGTTCTGCCTGGTGCCGCTCATCACGCTCTTCCTGCCCTTCTACATCAGGAACAAGATCTTCACCGTGCCGGAGTTCCTCGAGCAGCGCTACGGCACGGGCATCCGGCTGTTCTTCTCGGGCTTCATGGTCATCCTTTCGGTGCTCACGAAGATCTCCGTCTCCCTGTGGGCGTCGTCGCTCGTCTTCTCGAGCCTGCTCGGGTGGAACCCCACCGCGGTGATCTGGGTGGTCGGCCTGGGCACGGCCCTGTACACGATGAAGGGCGGCCTGCGGATCGTCGTCTACACGGACGCGCTGCAGACGACCATCCTGCTGATCGCCGCGGTCATCCTGACCGCTGTCGGCCTGCGCCACGTCGGGGGATGGGGCGGGCTGCACGAGAAGCTCGCGCCGGAGATGTTCTCGATGGTCAGGCCCGCGACCGACCCCGACTACCCCTGGCCCGGGATGTTCTTCGCGGTGTTCCTCGCCGGCAGCTTCTACTGGTCGATGGACCAGGTGCTCGTGCAGCGCGCGTTTGCCGCCAGGGACCTCAACGAGGGCCGGAAGGGCGCGATCCTGTGCGGCTTCCTCAAGCTGACGACGCCCTTCCTGCTGGTGCTCCCCGGCCTGATCGCGAAGGCGATGTTCCCGCACCTGGCCAAGGCCGACCAGGCCTACGGCGCCCTCCTGCAGCACATCATGCCCGCGGGCCTCCTCGGCCTGACGATCAGCGGCATCGGCGCCGCGCTGATGGGGCACATCAGCGCGACCTACAACTCGATCTCGACGCTGTTCACCCGCGACTTCTACCTGCGCTGGCGGCCGGCCGCATCCCAGGCCCAGCAGATCCTCGTCGGGCGCGCCGCGGTCCTCTCGGTGTTCGTCCTGGGTTCGGCCTGGGCGCCCATGATCGGGCGCTTCGGCAACCTCTTCACGTACCTCCAGACGATCCAGGTGTACCTCATGCTCCCGTTCGCCGGCATATTCTTCGCCGGCGTCCTGTGGAAGCGCACGACGACGCAGGGGGTGGTCGCCTGCCTGTGCACCGCGGGCCCCGTCTGCCTGGTCCTGATGCTCAACGGCACGTGGCACTTCCTGCCGTTCATGGAGGCGCCCCTCCTCAGGCCGTGGCTCCACTCGGCCATGCTCGCCTTCGCCGTCTCGATGGTGGCCCTGGTGGCGGTGAGCCTCTCCACGGCGCGCACCCCCGACGCGAAGCTCGCGACCACCACCGTGTCCGACTGGGGGGCCCTGGTGGCGCCGGGAGTCGGAGGCGGGCTGCGCGACTACCGCCTGTGGCTGGCGGTCCTCCTGCTGACGACCGCCGGGTTCTGGTTCCTGATGCGCTGAAACCCGGGGAAAGATTCTGATTTCAAACTCCCGCCCGGTTGCCTAGAACCCCGGAGGCCCCGCCACCCCCAGCCGCCGCCTCGCCGAAGCCTCACCCCATGTCCGCCACACCAGCCCCCGCAACGCAGGAGTCCGCCCCCGAACTGCTCCGCATGCGCGAGAAGTTCTCGTACGGCTTCGGCGACCTCGCGTCCGTCCTCTACTGGCAGACGATATCCGCGTTCCTTGCCTATTTTTACACCGACGTCTTCGGGATCGCCGCCGCCTCGGCGGGAACCCTCATCCTTCTCAGTCGAAGCACGGACGCCTTCTTCGATCCGCTGATGGGCATGATCGCCGACCGGACGCAGACCCGATGGGGCAAGTTCAGGCCCTACCTGCTTTGGTGCTGCGTGCCGATGGCCGCAATGGGCGTGCTGACGTTCACGGTGCCCGACCTCGCCCCAACCGGGAAGCTCATCTGGGCGTACGTCACGTTCAACGCGCTCATGCTGATCTACACGGCGATCAACATCCCCTACACCGCGATGCTGGGCGTGATCTCGCCGAATCCGAACGAGCGCACAACCCTGTCCTCGATCAAGTTCGTGGGCGCCTTCAGCGCGAACATCATCATCTCGGGAACGATGCTCCCGATGGTCAAGGCCCTCGGGGGCCAGAACGCGGCCCGCGGCTGGCAGCTTTCGTTCGTGGTCATCGGCCTGGCGGCGATCGTGTTCTTCCTGATCACGTTCCTCAACACGAGGGAGCGCGTTGTCCCGCCAAAGGCCCAGAAAACCTCGATGGCGCGCGACCTGGGGGACCTGTTCACAAACGGGCCGTGGATCGTCCTGCTTTTCACCACGATCGCGTTCATCCTGTTCGTCTCATTGCGGCTCATAGTGACCGTATATTATTTCAAGTACTACGTGAGCGATCAGACGATCACCCTGCCCTCGTTCCTGCCCAAGGTAGGCGGCACGCAGGTGTGGCACATGGAGGGGCTTGTCTCCTCGTTCGGCACGACCGGCCAATTCGCGGCGCTGATCGGGGTCATGCTTGTCCCCTTCTTCGCGCGTATCACAGGCCGCAAGATCGCCTTCATCTGCCTTTTCGTCGTGGCGATCTCGTGCACGGCGGGGACGTACCTGTTCAGGCCCGACCAGCTCCTCCTGATCTTCGGGATCAACATTCTCGGGTCCCTGACCGGAGGCCCGCTGAGCGCGCTGCTCTGGGCGATGTATGCCGACACCGCGGACTACGCCGAATGGAAACGCGGCCGCCGCGCCACCGGCCTCGTCTTCTCCGCATCCATCTTCTCGACAAAGCAGGGTTGGTCCCTCGGCAGCTGGATAGCGCTTGTTCTGATGAGCAGCGTGGGATTCGTGGCCAACGCGGTGCAGACGCCGCAGTCGCTGAACGGGCTGGTCAAGCTCATGAGCATCTACCCGGCGGCGATCGGGGTCCTCTCGCTCCTGATCCTCATGTTCCTCTATCCCCTGAACGAGAAGCGGATGTCGGCAATCGCCGCCGACCTGAAGCAGCGCCGCGCGGCGGAAGCGGCGCCCGGGCCCGCGCAGGCAGCGGCCTGATGCCCCAGGCATCGGGGAAAGGCGGCCCCCGGGCCGCGTCCGCCGCAATCCTCCTTGTCGCGCGCCACGGCCCGACCAAGCTTTGGAACATGAGCAACCCTGGTTTCCGGTGGATCATGGGGACGGCCATCCTCGCAAGCGCGGCGGTGGCGGCGCCCGGGCTCACCCCGAGCCAGGAAAAGTGGCTTGCCGGGGCCAGCCTGAAGGAGAAGGCGGGCTGGACCTACATCCACGTGGAGGGCGGCCCCCGCGAGCGGGGCTTCCAGCACGGCTACCTGCTGGCCAGGCGGATCGCCGAGTGCGTGCGCGTCACGGACGCGTTGTGGCACCACCAGAGCGGCATGGAATGGTCGTGGCTCACCGAGCAGACGAGGAGATTCATAGACCCCGCGATCGACCCCGAGAACAGGGAGGAGATCGACGGCATCGCCGAGGGAATGAACGCCGCGGGCGTCGCCGCGACGAGCGAAGAGCTCATCACCTACAACGCCAGCCTGGAGCTCTGCGGCTACTGGTGGCCGAAGTTGAAGAAGAAGATGGCCGACGAATCGGACGGACCCAGGCCGAAGATGCAGTCGTGCTCGTCGTTCATCGCAACCGGGCGCATGACCGCCGACGGCGGGATCGTCCTCGGACACAACACCATGTTCGACTACGCCGACGCGAACGCCAACGTGATCATCGACGTCGTGCCGGCCAGGGGCCACCGCATCCTGATGCAGACCCAGCCGGGCTGGATCCACAGCGGCACGGATTTCTTCATCACCGACGCCGGCATTGTCGGCTCCGAGACGACCATCGGCGGATTCGAGGGGTTCTCGGAAACCGGCATCCCCGAGTTCGCCCGCATGCGCCGGGCCACCCAGGACGCGGGCGGGATCGACGGCTGGTGCGCGACCATGAGGAAGGGAAACAACGGGGGCTACGCGAACGCCTGGCTGATCGGCGACGTCAAGACAGGCGAGATCGCCCGCCTCGAGCTCGGCCTGAAATACGTGGGCTTTGAGCGGACCAAGGACGGCTATTTCGTGGGCTCGAACATCGCCGAGGACCTGCGCATCCTGCGGATTGAAACCGACGCCAACGACGTCGACATCCGCAACTCCGCCGTCGCGCGCCGCGTGCGCTGGAAGCAGCTCATGAGGGAGAACGCCGGGAGGATAGACGCCGAGCGCGCGAAGAGCATGGAGGCCGACTGCTACGACACCTGCCTGAACAAGGTGAACCCGGGCGGGCGCTCGCTGGCCGGGCACTTCGAGCTCGACGTGCCGATGTCCGGCAAGGACGTTCCCTTTGACCCGTCGGGAAGCTTCGACGCCAAGGTGGTCGATTCCGCCATGGCGCGGCGCATGGCGTTCGCCGCCCGATGGGGCTCGGCGGACGGCACGGAATTCGACGCCGCGGCCTTCCTGAGGGCGCACCCCCAGTTCGACTGGCAGGAGGGCATCCTCAAGAGCCGTCCCGCCGAGCCCTGGGTCGAGTTCCAGGCCGGCGAAAGGTGATTCACGCCCCGGCGCCGGGGATTCCCCGGCCGACCGGGCCGCCCAGGATGCGCAGGTGCAGGGCCGCGCCGGCCGCGCCGAGGATGGCCCCGGCGATGGCGTCGAGCGCCACGTGCTGGCGGACGGCGAGCGTGGAATAGACGATGCCAAGGCACCACAGCCAGTTGAGCGCCCGGGCGAGGCGGCCCGCCCCGATCGCGCGCAAGATGCGCCCCAGCCAGACGGCGGTGAAGACGGCGAAGGCCACATGCAGGGAGGGAAAGGCGTTCCCGGAGGCGTCGACCGCCTTGAGATACGACACCGACGGGTGCTGCGACCAGTTGATCTCCGGCTTCGGGATCGCCGTGGGCCAAAGGATGAAGATCGCGAACCCGACCGCGCTTAGCGCCATGGTGGCCACGGCGTAGGACACGAGCTCCCGCCGGTCGATCAGCAGAGCGGGCGCGAGCGGGACGTAGACCCACAGGGATATGTAGAGCGGAAGGGCCTCGGGCCGGAACTCGAGCATCCGGTCGACGAAGATACGCGGGATCGTCGTCACCGGGAACCGCGCGTGATTGAGCAGCCAGAAATAGCCGATGAAGAACGCGGTCATGCAGGCCATCGTGCCGGCCATCTTTGTGAGCCAGCGGTAGCGGATCCGGGATCCGGCCTGGCTAAGCCAGCCATCGTCCGGTGGGCGCGCTGCCGGAGGGTCCATATCGGGGCTCAAGGTGGGCGAAGCATGGCGCGCCCGGGGCGCGTCCGGCGATCTTCTTTGTCGGGCCCCGGATTCACACGGCGGCCGACGGACGGGGATCCGGACGCCGCGGAATCGTCCTGCAAAAGGAGATCCGGGCGAACGGCGAAATTGTTGCTTGACGGCAGCCTTGTTCCACGCCACTACCTTTACGTAACAAGGTAGCTTGGGACATAACTATGTCTAGCATCAACGAGAAATTCTCCCCGATCAGGAAGGGACTCCTCGAGTTCCTCGTCCTCAAGGTTGTCTCCGCGGACAAGGTCTACGTCGCGGACATCCTGAAGGAGCTCAGCGGGACGGAATTCGCGACGCAGGAGGGGACCCTCTACCCGCTTCTCAGCAAGATGCGCCGGGAGGAGCTCGTGGACTACGAGTGGAAGGAGTCCGAGGCCGGCCCCCCGAGGAAGTACTACGAGCTCACGGCCAAGGGGCGCGAGCAGCTGCGGGAGATTTCCGAGTACTGGCAGAAGATAAGCGGCACCGTGAAGAGCCTGGGACAAAAGCCGGGACAGTAATCTCAAGAACCCACCCCCATATGAACAAGGTAATCATCATCAACCTCAACGGAAACGCCTACCAGCTCGAGGAGGGCGGCTTCGAGGCGCTGCGCGCCTACCTGGACACCGCCGCGCGCCGGCTCGAGGGCAATCCAGACCGGGACGAGATCATCGGCGACATCGAGCAGGCCATAGCCGACAAGTTCCGCACGCTGATGGGCGCGAACAAGACCGTCGTGGCGACAAGGGAGGTGGAGGGCGTCATCGCGGAAATGGGGCCCGTCGAGGACGCCTCGGCGCCGTCCGGCACTCCGCGGGCCGACGGCCCAGCCGCGGCTCCCGGCGCGCAGGACGGCCCCAAGGCGGGCCCGGCCGGCGCGTCCCCCAAGCGCCTGTACAAAATCAGCGACGGCGCGATGGTTGCCGGCGTCTGCAACGGCCTCGCCGCCTACTTCAACATCGACGTGACGATCTTCCGGGTCCTGTTCGCGATCTCGGCCTTCACCTATGGCGCCGGTGTCCTGCTGTACATCCTCCTCATGATAATCCTGCCCGAGGCCAGCACCTCGGCCGAGAAGGCCGCCGCCCGCGGAGCCCCGTTCACGGCGCAGGAGTTCATCCGGCGCGCCCGGGAGGGCTATTATGAGGGAATGAGGCGGTTTGGCGACCGGCACGCCCGCCGCGAATGGAAGAGGAGGTTCAAGCAGGAGATGCGAGGATGGAGGCAGAATTTCCATAGGGAGATGCACCAGAACGCCCAACAGTGGGCCCAAGACTGCCGCCAGCACTGGGCGCTTCACCCGTATCCCGTCTTCGGCTGGTGGATCGCGATACCGGTCCTGAGGCTCCTGAGCCTCCTGGTGGCTCTGCTGTGCGTGTTCTCCCTGATCTCGCTTCTCGCGACAGGCTCGGTCTTCGGGATCCTGCTTCCCGCCGGCCTCCCCGTCTGGGCCGGGCTGATAATCCTGATAGTCGTGTTCCAGATAATCGCGCTGCCCCTGAAGGTCATGCGCCACGCCCTGTATTACGGGGGTCGATACGAGCCCATGTACGCCGGATGGGTGCACTTCTGGAACACCATCGCCTGGCTGGGGTTCATCCTGTTCCTGGTGTGGTTTGCAAACCGCCATTCGCTGCAGGTTCACGACGCCCTGAGAAACCTGCCCCACGAGGTGCACAGGGCTGTCGATTCCTTCAGGGAATGGTGGGCCAGGCAGTAGGCCAAATTCGGTTGTCAGCGCGCGGCCGGGGCCTTCTCGTGGCAGGCGCCCCATGAAACCCCTGCTCCTCGCGCTCCTCTGCGCCGCCTCGGCCGCCGCCTCGACCGTCACCGACCACCTCGGCCTCCAGATGTACAGCCTGCGCGTCCAGAGCATGCAGCAGGGCTGGCGCGCCGGGCTCGACCAGGCACGGGCCCTCGGCTTCAAGGTCATCGAGGGCGGCGGGCCGCCGAAGAACGTCACGGTGGACGCGTACAGGGCCGAGCTGGCGGCTCGCGGCCTGGCGCTGGTCAGCGCGGGTTTCCCGTACGAGCGCCTGGCGAAGGACATTGCGGGCGCCGTCGCCCTGGCCAGGGACCTCGGCGTAAAGTATGCCGCGGTCGCGTGGATCCCGCACAGCGACGCCGACCCGTTCACGGACGCCGACGCCAGGAAGGCCGCGGCCGATTTCAACGCCTGGGGCGCGGCCTTCAAGGCCGCGGGAATCACCTTCGCCTACCATCCCCACGGCTACGAGTTCCGCCCCGACGTCAACGGGGACACCCCCTTCGACGTCCTGGTCCGGTCGACGAACCCGCAGTGCGTGTTCTTCGAGCTCGACGTGTTCTGGGCCACGCACGGCGGCCAGAACCCGACCGCATTGCTGGCGAAATACCCGGGCCGCTGGAAACTCATGCACGTGAAGGACATTCGGAAGGGGGCGCCCACCGGAATCTACACCGGGCACGCCCCCGGGACGGACGACGTGCCGGTCGGATCAGGCCAGGTCGACTGGCCCTCGGTCCTCAAGGAGGCCCGGTCCGTCGGCGTCGAGTGGTACTTCATCGAGGACGAGTCCCCCACGCCCCTGCAGAACATCCCGCAGAGCATCGCCTACCTGAAATCGCTCGGCCCCTGACGGCCGCCGCGCCGGAGGCCGACGGCGGGCGTCAGGCGCGCGCCCGGCCCCGCGGCTTCCACTCCGAGGTGATGACGGAGGTGATGCCGCCGCGGCCCCTCCAGTCCGACACGACCGTCAATCTCCTCGGCTTCAGCAGCGCCCCGAGGTCGTCGCAGATCTTGTTCGTCACGGCCTCGAAGTAGATCCCCTGGTTGCGGAAGGCGTGGAAATAGAGCTTCAGCGATTTCAGCTCGACGCACGTCCCTGCCGCCACGTAGCGCACGGTGATCGTCCCGAAATCCGGGTGCCCCGTGACCGGACATATTGATGTGAATTCGTGGTGCGTGTGCTCGATCACGTAGTCGCGCTTAGGCGCTGGGTTGGGGAAGGTGCGCAGGACTTTGGCGTCGGACATGTTGGGAGCGGCCAAGGGCCGGGATTCCAGTCGGGGATTATCCCCCCGGCTTCCCAGGTCCAGGCCGGAGCGATTGCGCCGGGGGTGGCGTTTACGAGGCAAGAGGCATCCGGAGCGGCGGGTGCGCGCGGCTCCGGCGGTCAGTGCCGGCGCCGCGCATGCGCCGCTGCCGGCCCCGCAGGACCGCCTTTTTTCGCGGCCGGGGCGGGCTTTGCGGCAGCCGCGCCACCCGTCGCGGCGAGGCTGACCGTCACGCTGTCGCGCACATTGGCCTGGTTAACCGACCGATAGGTGATCGTCAGGGTGCCGGCCGCGCCCGTCATGTCGACCGTCAGCGTGAGGTACCCGAAATCGACGACCGGCGGCGTCACCAGCGTATACTGGCCGATGGTCGTGCCCGCGGCCGGGGCGCCGTGCTGCGGCACCGTGGCCGCGAACCCCCCGCTCCCGGAGACGACGTAGGGGATCGCCCGGCCGAGTCCCGGCACGGTGCGGGAGAACCGCTGGTACAGGTGCGCATGACCCGACAGCACGGCATCGGGCCAGAGGCCGGCTGCCTTGCATGCCGTGTCGATGTCGTTCGCAAGGCCGACGGTTCCCCCGTGCAGGCTGTCCACGGAGGCCGGAGGATGATGGACGGCGACGAGGACCGCCTGCTGGCCGGCATCGTGCGCGGGCTTCAGCCGCGTCAGTTCCTCCTGGAGGAATGTCAGCTGCTCGTCGGTCACCGTCGGGTACGCCCCGCCCTGCGTGGAAATGATGCCCGGCCCGTCGAGCACGTTGCTGTAGAGGCCGATGATGGACACGAAGGGGGCTTCGAGCGTGAAGTAGACCCCGGGCTGGGTCATCACGCTGCGCATGAGGCCTCCCGCGTCCCGAGAATCCCCGGGCGCCGAGGAGCAGAAATTGCGCAGGAAAGCCTCGAGCGTGGGCACCTGGGGGACGTTCGGGTTCTGGCCGAACACCATCCCGTCGTGATTGCCGGGAATGGCGAAGATCGGCCGGTCGTAGGCCCTGAACGGCTCGTAGAACTGGTCGTAGTAGTACTGGCCCTCGCCAAAGTTGTAGACGATGTCGCCGAGGTGGAAGAAGAACGCCGGGGCGCCGGGCCCTCCCTTTGACACGTCCGCAGCCATCGCGTCCGCAACGCTGCCCTCGTGCGCAATGGCGGTGCCGGCGGACTGGGTCGCGGACACCTTGGCGGCCCCGGTGTCCCCAACGGCGTGAAACACGATCATCTTTGCCGACTGGATCTGGGCGATCAAGTCGGGGCCGACCACGTCGGCCAGATCCATGCTTGGCTGCGGCATGCTCGGCGGCGGCACCGGCTGGACCTGGGTCTGATGCTTCAGGTAATAGGGCGAGTTGTAGTAGGCGCTGCTCGTGTTATCGACCTGGAAGGACGTTTCGTCCGCGCCAGGGACCGGGTTCGCGAACAGCCGCCCGCCTCCGCCGACCAGGTTGCCGGGCTTCGTGGGACCGGCGGGACCCGCAGCTCCCGCAGGGCCTGAAGGTTTTGCCGGACTCGAAGGCTTTACGGGACTTGCAGGCTTCTTGGGCCCCCCGTGTCCGGGGGACTTCGCCGCCTTGGAAGCATGGGAAGGTTTCTTCTTAATTCTATGGTCTCCTGGGGGAATGGCCCCTCGGATCATCCGCCGAAGCTCTTGAGCAGCGCGGCGCCGATTGGGCTTCCCCAGCCTGAGCAGCAATCCCAGCCCTTGCCAGCCGAATAGCCGCCGACGTGGCCGGAAGTGTCGTTGTTGCCCTTGACGATGTCGTTGAAGGCCCCCGACGCGCCCAGCTTGCTGTAGAGAAGCGGGTTGAAGTACCCCACGGGCTTGCCAAGCTTCTGGTTGATCCTGGCGATCAGCGCCGCCCAGAGGGGGGCCACCGCGCTCGTGCCTCCGACGACGGCGGGCTTACCCGCCAGGAAGATCTGGTAGCCCGTGACGGGATCGGCGTTGCCGCATACATCGGGAACGCCGCGGCCGGTTTTGTGGCCCGGGTTGACCGATGGCGGGACGATGCCGGTCTGCCAGGTCGGCAGGGGATTCATGGCGCTGATGCCTCCCCCGCCCCCGGAGCCGGGTCCATCGTTCCACACCACTTCGGCCGCAATACTGTTGTTCGCAGCCGTCAGCCTCGTGCCGCCGCACCCGAGCGTGTAGGGGCTCGAGGCCGGGAAGTCGACGTGCGCGTGCCCGTCGCTGACCTGGTCGTTGGAGCCGTCGTCGCCGGAGGCGACGCAGACCGTCACGCCCATCGCGGCGGCGGCCTGCAGCGTCTCGTTCACCGCCTGGACCGTCTGCTGCGTCCATTCAAAGCCCTGGATCGGCTCCCCCTCGGCAAACCCCCAGCTTATCGAGATCACGGAGGGCCTGTTCACGCTGTCGCTCATGGCCGCCGCCAGGGAATCCACCCAGCCCCGCTCCGTGAACGGTGCAAAATAGACGATGATCTTGGCGCCCGGCGCCACCGAGCCCGCCACCTCGATGTCCAGCGCCACCTCCCCGTCCGAATTGGGGTCCTTTCCCGGGGTGTTGCTCACGCCGTCCACCGACACGCTCGAGACGGACGGAGCGGTGATCCCCAGGTTCTTGAAATACGTGGCCAGGTCGGACGTGCTGTAGCCGCCGCCGAACTCCACTATGCCTATGCATTCGCCGGTGCCGTCGGTGCCCGGGGGATAATTGTAGAGCTGGGCGACCTGGGGAGCCGTGAACGTTGCCCCTCCCTTGGCGTGGCGAGCCGCGTCGTCCTCCGTGGGCCTGGAGATATGCGGACGCGCCTGGCGGCGGTTATCCAGTCCGAACACGCCCTGCACGACCCGCTCGAGCCCCGACGGCAGGTGGACGTTCCCGATGCGTCCGCGGTAGTTTCCATCGGGATGCGCATATTCCATCAGCTTGACGTCAAACGCGTCGTTGAGCGCCCTGACGGTTCCGGAAAGCTTCACGTGGCGCTCGGCGGGATTCACGGACACGACCTCGAGCCCCCTCTTCGCGGCAAATGCCTTGACCCTGGCCAGGTCCGCCGGCGCGGCCCCATAGGCCTTTGCGAACTCCTCGCGGCTCAGGTAGTGCCTCTTGAGCGGCATGGTCGCCCCGATCTTTGCCGCCGGGGCGATCTTGCCAGGGCGCCTGCGGACCCGCACGGTGATCTCGACGCGCTCGTCCGGATTGGACGGGCCAATGAGGCGGGAACCGGCGCGAAGCGCGCGTGCGCTGCCGGCAACGGGTTTGGAAATTTTTTTCGAGGGCATTATAGACTCCTTTTTCTGGGGGTTTGTTTTCTTCTATTGTTCTTTTGGGGACCCCGGCAAGGCAACTTGGCCGGTGGGGAATCTGATGCAATGGCCATCGGCGAAAAGGACCCAAAAGATTACGTAAAATCATGTAACTGCAGGGATCTTGTAGCATATTTTCAATCTCCCGGGTGGAATCGGCCGAATTGCTGCACAATGGCGATAACGGCCCGCCGGGCAAGCCGCCCGCGCCCCGCTTCCCTGCCTGTCCCATGGGGCATGCCGGGGGAACGGCCCGCGTGGGAGCCGGTTCGGCACGGTGCCCGGGTTGCGAGCCGGCCCGACAAAGCTCGCGCCCGAATGGAGGGCGTGAAAAGCTTCCGGCCGTCATGCGTCTGCGATGGACTCTCATGGCCGCCGGCGGATTCCTGGCAGCCGGCGCGGAGCCGCCGTCACCCACGCCCCCTGCAGACACCGGCGATCTGTACAAGCTCGGCCAGCAGCTCTTCGACCAGTATGCGCCGCCCGAGGTCAAGGAGCAGTATGCGTTTCCCTCGAAGGGGCAGTGGGACGCGTTCGCCGCGCGCCTGCAGCACGCGCTGGAGAACAACTCGCTCGAGGAGCTGGCGGCCTATGAACCCGAGGCCCGCGCGGCGCTTGCCGCCCTGCGCACGCTGCCGGGCTACGAGGACTACGCCGACTGGCTCGAGCTGCGAATTGACGACATAGAGGCCGCCAGGCAGGCGGTCGCGCCGCCAGGCCCCGTTGGCCCCACCCCTCCCCTGATACGCCCCACGGCACCCGATATCCCGCTCTACGGCCTCTGGCTCGCCCGCGAGCGCGCGCGCCCGGTGCCGGCCGGCGCGGACAAGCTGATGCCGCTGTTGCGCGGGGCCTTCGCCGCCGAGGGGGTGCCGCCCGAACTGGCATGGATTGCCGAGGCGGAATCGACGCTAAACCCAGCGGCAAGGAGCCCGGCCGGGGCGGCCGGGTTGTTCCAGCTCATGCCGGGCACGGCGCACGCCCTCGGCCTCGGCACGTTCCTGCCGGACGAACGGACCGATCCGCAAAAGTCCGCCCGCGCCTGCGCGCGCTACCTGCGTACGCTGTACGCCAGGTTCGGCAGCTGGCCGCTGGCGCTGGCGGCCTACAACGCCGGCGACGGCCGCGTGAGCCGCGAGCTCGCCTCGCGGGGCGCGAGCGATTTTGCCGGCGTGGCCTCGGCCCTGCCGGCGCAGACGCGGATGTACGTCCCGAAGGTCTGCGCCCTGGTTGCCGTCCGCACCGGCGTTGCTCCCGGCAAGCTTCCGCCGCCCGGGGCCTGAAGCCGCGGGGGCGCGTCAGGGCCGTACGGACGGGCCCCTATGCGCGGATCTGCCAGTCGTCGGAGGCCGACGTCCCTCCCGGGATGTCCACCATCTCGATCTTCTGGAAGACAAGCGAAACCTTGTCCAGCGGCCGCGAATCGACGACCGGCCCCCCCGGTTCGCCGATCTGCTGCGACTCCTCGAAGGAGGCGACCGTGGCGTTGGTCAGCTTGATGGTGTGATAGACCACCTCCTTTCCGACCGAGGAGATCTTCACAAAATCGAACTGGACCTCCTTTAGGGTCTCATCCGCGACCAGGGCCGCCAAGATCTGGGGCGACGCGGCATCCACCTCCTTGCTGAAGACGACAGGCTTAAACTGGCGCTTGCCGGAGGCCTGTCCAGTGGAGGGGTCCCTCGGCGACTCCACCTCTAGGTCGAAGGACACCACGGGGATTCTCCCCTTCTGCGGTCCCGTTCCCGGGCTCTTGAAGGCCCCCTGCACGGTTCCAGTGATCGTAACGTATATTTGCTGCGCCATACTCTTCCTCCTTTTCTCCGGGCAAGCATTGCCGGGCCCGCGATCCTTTCAATTTGAATCTGCGGGCCCGGGCGGCTGCAAACAGGCACGGGGCCAGATCCCGGCACGGCGCGCGCTTCAATGCCGCCGGTGCGATCGCGCGGCAGCCGGCGACGTCGCCGGCGGGATTAAAACTCCAGCGGGACGCGCACCACCACGCCGCCCATGGCCTCGCCGACTTGGTAGTGCTGCGCGATCGGCGCCGATCTCCGACCGTGGCAGTCAACGCAGGCGGCGGCCGCCGGGATGTCCGGATAGACGGCGGTAAAGTACCGCCGACCACCCAGCATCTCCCTGCCGTAGTAGTTCTGGTTGGGGTGGCTGGCGACGAAAGCCAGCCCGCGTTGCTCCAGTTCCGTCTGGGGCCCGTTCCGCTGGTCAATCGGGCGCAGGGAGCGCAGGGCAAAGCTGAACTCGGCCCCTTTGCTCTGAATCGACTCGGCGGCGCGCCGAAACATCTCGCAAGGCAGCGGCCAGGATTCGCCGGACTTGCCACTTGCGGAGGCGCTCGGTGGTGGTGCGGCGCCGGTCTGCAGCGCGTTGTACAATCGGCAGTACAACTCCCGATCCGCCGCGATGACGAGGTGCAGGGCGTCGGCCTGATCCTGCGGGCTGATGGCCCCGTTTGACGGCGGGGACGGCGCCGGCGGGTCGCCGGCGCCTGACGCCTGGCCCGAGGCGGCGCCCAAGGTGGACAGGGCGGCGACTATCAGCAGGCAGGCGAGAGAGAATGCGGCCGCCAGCGCGACCCGGATTCGAGGCTTCGCGGTCATGTCTCGGATGGATGAATGGGGACAAGATGGCCCTGCTGGCAAGTCAGCACCTGCAGCGCGTCCGTCCGGTTGCCGGAACTGTCGAAGTGCAGGACGCCGGTGACGCCCGCGGTGGGGAAGGAAACGGGGAATTGGCGATAGCCGGTGCCATTGCCGGCGCGGCGCAGGGCCTCAAGCAGGACTCGCGCGGCATCATACGCCGCCGCCGCGCTGAAATCCGGCTCGGCACCGTATTCCTGCCGAAACCGCCTCTCGAACCGATCCGCGCGCGCGCGCAGATCCGCGTCCGCCCGGAATCTCGTCACCAATACCCCGGCCGCGGCGGCGCGCGCCGCGGCGCCAAATTCCGGGGAATCAAGCCGGCTGGGGCCGGCCAGGCAGCCGCCATATCCGGCGGCCCGCAGCGCCGCGGCAACCGTCCCCGCCTGCGAAGGCGGCAGCCACAGGAGCACTCCGTCCGCGGCGGCCATGACGATCGCGTGAACCAGGGGGGCCGGGTCCGCATTCGGTTCGCCGCAATCCACGATCCGGTCCAGCCGCGATGAGGCGGAACGGGCAGCCGTTTCAAGGTCGCGACGGACCGCGCGTCCCGGCCGTCCTGCCGGGACAACCGCCCACCAATGTAGGGGGGGGCGGCCCGGCTGCTGCGCTGCGGCCAACAAGGCCTCGGCCTCCTGGTCGGTGCGCGCGACCACGCGCACGGCCCAAGGGACGCCGGCCTTCGTCACCGAAGAATCGGGGCACACGCTTGCCACTGGCACCCGGGTGCGGCCGGAAACCTGCAGGATGAGGTGGCTGTCGGCGCCGTCAGACGGGGTGATGATCGCATCCACGTGGCGGTCGCTGACCAGCGCCACCGCATCGTTGCCGACAGTGCCCCACTGGCCGTCCTCGCTTCGCACTTCCAGTCCGATTGGGCCTTGGCCGGCTTCGTTTTCCTCTGCGACGGCCATCTTCACGCCGCGCAGCAGGCTGGCCGCATCCGGTTCGGACGGCGGCACCACGAGCCCCAGGTTCACCTGGCGCGCCCCTGCGCCGGCGGCGAGCGGGGCAAGGGTCAGCCAAGCGACGAGGCAGCGAAATCCGGCCGGCATGGACTCGGCGGCTAAAGGCTCTGGGCGACTGCCGGCGAGAACTCCGGCTCCGGCTCGAAGACGCGGCGCCCATGGTCAAATCGCACCAACCTTACCGGCGCGATGTTGGTGCCGGTGCCGTCGAACCGCATCCAGCCGGTGACGCCTTGATAGTAGTCCAGGTTGCACACCTGGTCCCGAATGCGCCAACGATTCGGGCCCGCTTTTTGAATGGCATGGATCAATATCTGGGCGCCGTCGTACGCATAGGCCGAATAGGCGTCGGGCTCATGGCCCCAGCGCGCCCGGAAATGGGCCACAAAATCAACCCAGAGGGGATCCCGGCGCCCGGGATCAAAGAAGCATGTGATCATCGTGCCATCCGCCGCATCACCCGCATTCTGCAGGAAGCGCTCATCCATCAGATGGTCCGTGCCGAAATACCGGGCTTGGATGCCCTCCCTGCGAAACTGCAGGGCAAAACGTCCGATGTCGTCCGGCTCGCCCACGAAGAAGATCGCGTCTGGCTGGGCGTCCTTGATCGCCGCGAGCTGGTGGGGGATGTCGGTGTTTCCGGGAGTGAAGAGCAGTTCCTGCACCGCAGGGCAGCCCAGCCGACGGGCGAAGTCCATGAACTTGGTGACCCCGAGACGTCCAAACCGGTCACCCGCGCGCAGGATGGCGATGCGATGGCAACCGAGGCGGTGCACGATCAGGTCGGCCAGCCTAGCCTCCTCCAGCCGGTGATCGGGAAGGACCCGGATGAGCCAGGGAATGTTCGTCTCGGTCAAGGTCGGGTCCGGGTCCGAGGTGTTGATCATGACGACCTCGGTCTTCAGGGTGACGCGCAGCGCGACGTGGGCTTCGGCCCCGTCGACCGTGCCCAGGAATCCGAGCACGCCCTGATCGGCAAACTCCGCCGCAAGATTGGCGGCACCGCCCCATTGGGCGACGCCTTCCCGTTCAACGAGTTCGAAGGGGAGCTGGCCCGGCTGGCGCGCCCGATTCGCCTCTTCAACCGCCAGGACGATGCCCTCGTGCGTGCGCACGCTGCGGTCCCAGTTGGGGCCGTACCTTGGGGAATCGAGCAGGCCGATCTTGAGCGATTCCAGGCCGGGCGGAGGCGGGTAATCCCGGCCGGGACCGCGGAATGGCATCCGGGTCAAAAAGAAGCGTTCGTAAGGCTCGATATTGCGATACGGCCAGAGTTCCTGCGGCAGCCCGGCGTAGTACGGATACGTCTCGCCCGGCGTGCCGTAAATGAAACGGGATGACGCCGTCGGGGCGGCCGACAGCGATTGGGCCTGCGCAGGCGCCCCGGGCGGGGCGGCGCCGGCCCCTCCTTCGGCGGCAGCAGCGGGAGCGGCGCCAGCCGGAACGGCGGCGGAAAGAGCGATCAGACACAAACCGAAGATCTTCATGGGAGCCTCCTGGTGGGTGAACGGGCCTAAGGATCCGACGCAACAGTCGGTGAAGCGGTCGGCGCGGCGAAAATGCCGTGGCTCAGGCCATTGGACGTGGCAAACCAGGCTTCGTGGTCGTCGGCCCAGACGGCCGTCACAAAGCCATCCGCCAGCGCCGTCGCCATGGAGCGAGTCTGGGGTTCCTCCCCGGGCCTATATGTCCGGATCACGCCCCGGCCGTCTTCATCGACGAGATAGTTGACCCAGCAGGCACCGTCGGTGACGGATACGCCGCGGTCGGTCGCGACCCAGGCAACGCGGCCGCGGGCAAAGACCGAATTTACGAAGTTGGAGACCAAGGGAGTCTTGTCCTGGACCCACGTGCGCCATGTCGCCTCCCTTGTGTCATACCGCGAGAGCCCGAAGTAGGTGCCCTGCCAGAGAATGCCGTCCCCATAAGCGACCCAGGACGTGATGTCGGCGATGGGTCCGCTGTCGGGCGTCAACTGGAACTGGAAGTCGCCGTCGGGATCGCGATAGGCCTTGAAGCTGCCGGTCCGGGGATCGTGCTCCACAATGCCGCCGGCCCAGACGCCGATGTAGACGACCCCGTCGCCCGGGGCGATGGCGTAGCACCAGGGCTCCTCCATGTCCGCGTTGTTATGGTCGTAGAGGCTCCAGGCCTTGGTCCTTATGTTGTACGCTCCGGCGCCGGCGGGGGTCGCGGCCCAGACGGTGTCATTGATGATCGCCACCCCGTAGACGACATTGTTTGGCAGGCCGCTGTTGGTCTGCGTGAAGACGGTGAACTTTCCCCCGCTCAGGCGGGTCAATCCCTGCATGGTCGCAAGCCACAGGTCCCCGGTTCCGGGGTCCTCGGCCATGCTCAACACCACCGGATGGCTCAACCCGTCCTCGGGTCCGTAGCGGCGGAACTTCCCGTCCGGTTCACGCACGCACAGCCCGTTGGTTGTGCCGAGCCACAGCTTGCCGTCGCTGGTCTTCAGCACGCAATGCACCTTGTGAGACGGCAGGCCGTCCTTTTCGCCGAAGTTCTCGAACCGCGTCACGAGCGGGAACGGGAGCGGCGTTGCCTCCGCGGGCGCCGTCGCGGCCCCCCCGGACGCGCCGGCCCCCGGCAGGAGCGAGAAGACAAGCATGGCGCCCGCGATGGCGCGCGCTGACGGAGTGGCTTGGGTTTTCATGGTGGGCGCCTAGATCGTTTTGAGGTACTCGACCAGGTCGTTCAGTTGCTCCTTCGACCAGTAGCTGCTGACGCCGTGCAGGTCGTCCTTCTGGTAGACGGTCCAGATCTCCTCCAATGTCCTCGCCCGTCCGTCGTGCAGATAGGGGGCCATGGCGCCAACCCCGATCAGGTGCGGCGTGTCAAACACGCCCGACGAATCCTGGGCCCCCTTCGTGCCCACCGAGGTGAGCAGCCGAGCCGTGAACAGCGGGGGCCGATGGCAGGTCTGGCACTGCAACGCCCGGGGAATCGGCGTTCCGTCGGATCGCCGCGTCGCGAAGAAGAGCCTGTGGCCGCGTTCCTGCGCGGGCGTCAGCGGCTGGCCCACCCTGCTCCACGGGATCGTGCGCGTCGGCGGGAGATGCTTGATAAACGTCGCCAGCTCGTCCAGTTGCGGCTGGGGGATCTGGTCGGTGCGCATCAGCACCCGCGCAAACCGCGGGCCGTCCTGGTACTGCAGCGTGGGGTTCTTCCCGTTCCACTTGAACGGTTCCGTGCCTGCCACGCCGCACAGGCTGCGGTTGGCCAGCAGGTTGTCGCCAACCCCGGCACCGTCGAAATCATAGGAGAGCCCGTCCATGTGGCCGTCCGGGTGGCACGAGCGGCAGGAGAACTGGCCTTGAAACGTGTAGCGCGCCCGCGTGAAGACCCGCTCGCCGAGGCGGACGGGGTCGCTCAGGCCGCCGTCACCCAGCACGATCCGGCCAACCGGTGCGAGGCTGGCCGTGTCCACGACGAGCACCCGGTCCTCGAGCCGCTCGGCCACGAACAGCCGGCGGCCGTCCGGGGAGAGCGCCAGATGCTGGGGGTTGCAGCCGGTCGCAATCCGGGCGACCACGTACCGATAGGAAAGCGCCATGTTCTCGATGGCGTCGCCCCGCTGCGCCTCATCGGCTTGGGCCAGCCACGCGCCCAACCGGTCGAGGTCCAGGACCGTGACCACGTCGGCGCCCCCCGACGCCACGTAGGCCCGCCTGCCGTCCGGGCTGGCCGCGACGCCCGAGGGGTCGGAAAAATAGGCGTTCGCCTCGTCGAGCGGGACCTGCGTCACCTCGCCGTCCCTTTGGGAGACAGCCACGCCGGTGGACATGACCCACCCGTCCTTCACCTGCGTGATGGGGACCAGGTTGCGCACCCTGACCATCGAATTCAGCGTCCAGCCCCGCGCCGGCACCTCGGTGATGCCCTCCGCCAGATGGGCCGAATGAAGCTCCACCCGGTCGAGGACGTGGCCATTGGCCGGGTCGAGGACCGTCACCTCGGAGGCCGGCTGACTGAGGATCTCGTCGTGGACCGCCATCCGATTGGCGATGTAAACGCGCGCGCCGTCGCCGGACACCGCTGCGGCGTACGGTTCACGGCCCGCCGCAGTCCGGACCAGCTCGCGCAGCGGCGAAACCGAAAGCACCGAGATGTCGTCGCTGCCGGAGTTGGGGACAATAAGGCGGTCCCCGGCCGCGGTCCGGCAATACGCGACGTCGGTCGGACGAATGCCGACCGCGATGCTGGCCTGCTCCTTCAGGTCGCGTGTGTCGAGCACCGCGACCCGGTCCTGATGCCTGCAAGCCACAAACAGCAGACCGCGCGGCGCATCCAGCGCCAGGCCGAACGGCCCGCCCGGGACCTTCGCCCGGCGGGTCACTGTAAGCGAGGTCACGTCGGCCTCGGCGACCTCGTCCATGTCATCCAAGGCGATGAACAACGTCTTCCCGTCCGGGGAGACCACCATGCCGCCGGGCGCGTCATGGTGCGGACGGGGCTTCGCCCAGGGCAACGTGCTCAAGCCGCGCTCGTGGCAATGGACGCAGGAGACAAAGGCGAGGCTGGGCAGGCCCGACATCCGGCGTTCGTGGAAGACCGCCAGGTGGTGCCCTCCCGTCGCGGCCCCTGCTCCCGCCAGCGCAAGCGGCGTCGCGAACTGGACGATTCGTTTCAGATTCATGGGGCGCGGGGGGCGGGCTTCTCGCCGGCCAAGTCCAGGTGTGCCGGCCCGTGCATTGTTGCCAGCGGACGGATGTTCCGGGGCGCATGGTTGCGCGCCTCGTGGCAGCCGGCGCATGCGCGATTCTCCCCCTCCCGCAGCCAGAGAAACGCCGGCTGATGCCGGAGCACGCGGCCCTGGGCGTCGAGGGTGTCGAGGCCCAGGGGAACGTCCACGGGAAGCCTTACCATCACGGAACCGTCGGAATCCACCGGAACACTTCCCACGGTGCGCTGCTGCCGTGAACCCACGAGCGCAAAGACCCGAAGCTCGGCGGCGGGAGCCAGATTCCGGCCGCCCGCGGGATCGCTGCTGTCGTTGACGTTTAGGCACAGCAGGGTGCCGTGGGTTGCCCCCGGCACCAGGGCGGAAGTATGTCCGGCAGGCTCGGCCCGCGCCGCGACAGGGGTGGCTTCGATGCAGTTCCACTGCGGATCGCCAAAAAGAGGAGCGCCGAGCGCGGTGGCGTCAGCCGCGACCCGAAAGACCCCCGAGCTTCCGGTCATCGAACGCCCGGGCAATCCGCTCGTTTCGACACAGGCCATGACGTCGCTCTCCGACACCGGCTCCACCGAGCGGCAGCCGGCGCTCGAGAACGCGAACAAGCCGCCCCGCGTGGCGAACGGAGCGGCCGATCTCACGCATTCGGCCCAGCCCATGGGTCCCTGTTCCTCCGTCCGCGCTGCGAGGAAGGCGATCCGGCCGTCGCCCATCTCGCGCGGGCGCCGGACAAAGTCCGCTCCGTCGTCCTGGCAGGCAAAGGCGGTGACCTCGGTGCCGTCGTTGTTGATCGTGAAAAGGCACAAGTGCGGCGGACGGTTGCCGTCGTCACGGGCCTCGGCGGTCACGAAGAGGACCCGCCCATCGCGCAGGACGGTCGGGTCGGCGGCACTGTCCGGGCCGAACGTGAGCCGGCGGGGCGCCTGGCCCGGCATCTGCCCGTAGAGCGCGGCCGGCGCTTGGGAGGTCCACGGCCGGCCCGCCCTGGGCACGGGCGAGCTGAAGACCAGCTCCCCATGGGCCGCGAGGGCGGGATCCATCGCCCCGCCAGGCATCTGGGTCACAGGTTGGGGCCGACCGCCGCCCGCATTGACCCTGTAGATCTGCCAGTCCGCGCCGTCCGAGTCCCTGCCGGCAAAATAGACCCAGCGGCCGTCCCATGAAACGCAGGGACCGCCGGCGGCGACCAGTCCGCCCGAAAGCCCGCGGACCGTGTCCGCGCGAAACGGAGGAGCCAACAGGACCACCCGGCTTCCCGGCGGGTACCGGACATCCAGCACCGTGGCGGCCGGGTGGGGCGGGACGCCGACGGGTGTCTGCGTCAGGACCAGGGAGCCCTCCGGCGCCTCCGGGTGGCAGCCCGCGAGCAGGACTGCCGCAGCTCCAGACAACATGCTCGCGCGCGCACTCATCAGGACCGGGGCTCGGTCACCTTGAGGATCTGGTCAACGCGGACATCGGTCAGCGTCTGGACCGTCCCGCTGGGCCACTTGACCTGGATCCGCTGCACGATCGGCGCCTTGCCGAGCCCGAAGTGGACCCGCGGATCCCCCTGGCTCAGGAACGCCGACGGGCACCGGCATTCCTGGACGTAGGTCTTCCCGCCCGCCGTGAGCTCTATGAACGATCCCCAGCCGGCCGGGTTGCTCTTCGTTCCACGCAGCGAAAGGGTGATCCAGTGGTTGCCGGAGCGGTCGCGGTTGTGAAGAAGGACCGGCCGGTCCCCCATCAGCCCCACCAGCAGGTCCATGCGGCCGTCGTTGTCGTAATCCAGCACGACGCTCGGGCGCGCCCGGACCGGCGTTCGGAAATAGGCTCCGCCCTTGTCCACCGCATTGCGGAAATTGCCCTGGCCGTCGTTCTCCAGCAGCAGGCTTTGCCAGCCCACCATCCGGAAGGGATCACCATTGGCGATGAAGACGTCCAGCTTCCCGGCGTTGTCGAAATCGATGAAGTTGGATCCCCACCCCACATACTGCGCCGTCAACACGCCGAGCCCCGAGGCCATCATCCGATCAACGCAGTCGCCCTTTTCCGTGCCCATGTACAGCGAGCCATAACCCAGGCGCGAGACCAGGATGTCGGGAATCCCGTCGCCGTTGCAGTCGCCGATTGCGGCCGTCATCGAGCCGGCCGCCTCGCCCAGGGCGTTGAACGCGACGCCCCGCTGCATGGCCTCGTCGTGAAAATGCCCGTGGCCGTCGTTGATGAGCAGCATATTCGGGGTCGCGTCGTTGCAGAGATAGAGGTCCTCATGGCCGTCCCGGTTGTAGTCCAGCGCATGCACGGACATCGTCCGATGCGGAGGCAGCGCCCAGATGCCCGCCGACTCGCTGGCGTTGGTGAACGTTCCGTCGCCGTTGTTGATATAAAGAACGTCCCGCTCCGGCTTGTACGCCAGGGGACCGGGATAGCTGGTCGGGTTGTAGTAGAGATGATAATCCGGATCGAACTTGAGGTAGTTGGCCACGTACAGGTCCAGCCGGCCGCTGTTGTTGACATCCAGCCAGGTGGCGCCGATGCCCGTTCCCGGGGCGCCCACTCCGGCCTTGTCCGTCACATCGGTGAACGTGCCGTCTCCGTTGTTGTGGTAGAGGATGTTCTTGCCGGCGTTGACGACAAAGAGGTCCGTCCAGCCGTCGCCGTCGTAATCGGCCGCCGCGGCCGCGATTCCGAATCCGGCGCCGCCGACTCCGGCCTTCTCGGTCACGTCCGTGAACGTGCCGTCCCCATTGTTGTGAAAGAGCCGATTGGGCTGGCGCCGGGTTCCCGGCGCCCCGTGCGTCACACCCGCCAACGGGCCCGGATTGACGAAGTAGAGATCCATGTACCCGTCGTTGTCGTAGTCGAAGACAACAACGCCCGAGCCATTGGATTCCAGGATGTTGGCGATGCGGTCGTCGCAATACTGCTGGACGAAATCAATCCGCGCCTTGGCGGTGGCGTCCTCGAACAGGTCATTGGGGCCGGCGGGGATCGGAGGGGTGACGGAGAAGGACGGCGGCCGCACAGCGTCGCTCGCCGGCTCGTATGACTGCGGCTTGCACGCCGCCAGCGTCAGCGCGAGAGGCAGAAGGAGCGCGAGGCGTCCGTGAGCCTCGAACCCGCCATCCCTTTTTGTCGGTTTCATAGGCGCAAAGGCCGGGACCCGCTGCGCCGGGCTCCGGCAACGGGCACGCGAGCCGCCAGCATTCTCATTTCACCCAGTAGCGCGGCTGATGTCTCCGTCCGCGCCACGCTTGTCGCTGCTTGTTCAGCACTATTCGACCTAGGACACCGGTCTTCCGTGCAGGACATCTGAAGATGCTCCTGCTGGCGGTTCGATACCAGAACCTCAAGGAAAACGTGGCGAATTGACGGAATTGGGACGCGAATGGTTGTCCTGCCTTGGCCGGAAACGCCAGCGACGCTCGGCCGCCAGCCGCGAATCCGCCTTCGATGGGCCCCGGCGAGAGGCACGCGAGGGGTGCCTCGACCCCTGGTACACCCTAACCCCACGCGGAGGGGGCCCGGCCCAGTTTCCAACGGGCCGGCGGAAAGGGCCCCGCTCAAGGTTCCGGCGCGACCAGCCGGACGGTCTTAGGAAGACTGCCTCCCAAATCGGGACTCGTCGTCGCCGCGCCGGACGGCCATCGAACACGCACACGGCGCAGCGGATTGCGCTCTGCGGAGCCGAAGAATAGGGCCGCAGTCGACTGGCTGTAGTAGCCGGAGCCGGCGCAGACTTCGCCCGTCTGGGTCGTGCCGTCGGCGTACTCCGCCGTGACGCGCGCCCCCACCGCCTGCGGGTTGCCGGGCGGCCCCTGAAGGACAACGCGAAGGGAATGCCGGCCCGCGACGCCCCGGTTGTGAAACGCTAGCGTCGCCTCGCCGTTCCGCGAGACCAGGAAACCCGGCCAGCCGTCGTCGCCGATGTCGAGCAACGCGAGCGCCTTGGCATCGCCTGGCACCACCAGCCCACTCTCGATCGGCGCCACCGGCGTGAAATGGCCATGGCCGTCCCCGCAAAGCAGCTGGCTCAGGCCGCCGTCGAAACGGCCGATCGCCGGCGCCGGCGCGTACGAGTTCTGCACGACGTAGATATCGGCGTGCCCGTCGCCGCCGAAGTCGCCGGCCACGAGGCCGTCGGCCGGAGCGATCTGCGCGATGCGCGGCAGGGGCTCGAAACGATACCGGCCGTCCGGCTGGCTCAGGAACACGCCGCTGCGCAGTTCCGTGGCCTCCAGGCGCGTCGCAGCGGCCAGCCGGTCGGCCCCCAGGATCTCCGGCAGCGTCGCGCGGGCGTAATCGTTGTTCAATCGGAAGCGCCGGAGCACGGTGGGGATTGCGGCGCCGAGGTCCGTGCGGCTGCGCCACGGATACAGCCGGCCGTTCTCGTAATACGCCTCGACGATCTCGTCGGATCCGCGGCCGGCAAAATCACCGGAGAAGAGCAGCGCAGGATGTTCCGAATCGGCGCGGTATTGCGTGTTCAGGCCCACGTTTCCCACCACGTAGTCGGGGCGTCCATCGCCGTTGAAGTCCGCGGTCGCGATCGACCGCCACCAGCCCGTCCCCGCCGAGCCGAAGCCAGCCTTTTCCGTCCAGTCCTCGAACTTCCTCCCGCCGACGTTGTGGAAATACTTCACCTGGCCCCATTCGAGCGTCAGCAGCAGGTCCGGCCAGCCGTCACCGTCGACGTCGCTCCAGAGGGCCGACGTGACCATGCCGACGTGGCGCAGCATCGGCGCCACGGCATCGGTGACGTCGACGAACTTCCCCCCGCGGCTTGCCAGCAGCACGCTCAGCGGCGGCGCCGGGTAGAGCCCGGGCGAGACCCTCCCCCCGATGAAGAGGCCGAGGCGTCCGCTGTGGTCGAAGTCGGCGGCGCAGACCGCGCCGGCGCTGATGGACAGCGGCGGGAGCGTGCCGTCCGGCGCGGGCAGGAAGCGTCCGTGGCCGTCATTCAGGAACAGGCGCGGCTGGTACTCGGGCGCGCCTGCGGGCTGGCTGGCTCCGCCGGCCGTCACGAGCAGGTCCGCCCGGCCTTCGCCGGTGGCGTCGAACAGCAGCAGCGGCCCGTCATCCACGCCGGGCGGCGCGGCCAGCGCCGGCGAAGCCGCAGGAGCCCATGCGTCCGCAACCTGCGGCAAGAGGACGCGCCGGGCCTCCCGCGTGGTCCCTCCGATACACACGCCGTCGCGTCCGCTGCCGTCGAGGTTGCCCACGGCGATCGCGGGTCCGCGGCGGTTGAACCCCGCCGGGAGCAGCCGCTGGTCGAGGAACTCGTCGTAGGACTCCTCCGGCGCCGTCCAGGAGAGATTGGCGGCCCGGCTCGTCTCCGCAAACTGGGGCTCCGGCCTTGCCGCCGGGGCTGGCGCCGCCGGCGGCGCCGAGGGCTCGGTGATCGTGAACCGTCGGTCGGCGGGAAGGTTCTCAAACGCCTGCACGGCGCCGCTCGGCCATCGCACCGTGAGCCGCCGGACCACCGCATCCTCGCCCAGGCCGAAATGGACGATCGGCTCGCTGCTCGACATGAACCCGCGCCCGAGCGTGAGCGTCCGGACCTGGATGCCCGCCGCGCTTTCGAGCGCCACCCTCGCCCCGACGCCGAACCGGTTTGACCGGGTGCCGCGCAGCGCGCAGATGACCCTGTGCCCGGTGTCGCCGGTGTTGCGCAGCAGCGTCACCCCCCCGTCGTAATTGCTGTACACCAGGTCCATGTTGCCGTCGCCGTTGAGGTCGCCCAGGGCCGCCCCGAAGCTGACCCCCTTCTGGTCCAGCCCCCAGGCGCTCGAGACGTCTTCGAAGCGCAGGCCGCCCAGGTTGCGGAACGCGAGGTGCCTATTGGCGAACACCGGGCTGTTCCGCACGATCTGCCCGCCGGCGAGCACGCTGCCGGCCATGGTCCGGCGCGCCATCAGGTCCTGGTTGTGGATTTCCCGATACATCCCGTTCGCGACAAACAGGTCGGCCCGCCCGTCGTTGTCCAGGTCCTCCCAGAGCGGCGCCCAGGTCCAGTCGGTCGCGTCCAATCCGGCGAGGTGCGCCGCCTCCAGGCACCGGCCGGTCCCGGTGTTCAGGTAGAGGGCGTTGCAGGGGAACTGGCGGACCTCCCCCGAGCCTTCCTCTGGTACGCGCATCCGCGCCCGTGCCGCCGCCATTGCGCGGTGGTCCCCGACGTGCTCGGTCGCCGCCATGTCCGCGACCAGCAGCCCGAGGCGGCCGTCGTTGTTCACGTCGCCGAGGTCCGAGCCCATCGACGAATAGGGCGTGTGCGGCACGACGCGAGCGGCGACATCCGTGAACGTGCCGTCGCGGTTGTTGCGGTAAAGCGCATCGGGAACATCGAAGTCGTTCGCGACATAAAGGCCCGGCCAGCCGTCGCCGTCGAAGTCCCACCACACCGCCGAGTTCCCATGCGCCCGCCCCGGGGCGACTCCGGCGCGGTCCGTCACGTTGGTGAACGTGCCGTTGCCGTTGTTGTGGAAGAGATAGCTGCGCTGGCCCTCCGGGTGGGCCGCCGCGTCGAGCACATTGGTCTGGATGAAGACATCGAGCCGGCCGTCGCGGTCGTAGTCATAGAAGTACGCCATGACGCTGCCGTCCTTCACGTCGAGCCCGTACGCACGGGCCTCCTCCTTGAAGGTCCCGTCGCCCTGGTTGATGTAGAGAAGGTTCGGCGCTTTGAACCGGCAGACGTAGATGTCCAGGAGCCCGTCATTGTTCACGTCGACAAACGTCGCGCCCTGCTTCCAGATCCGGGCGGCCGCTCCGTGGTCGCCGACCCCGGCCTTTTCCGTGACGTCCTCGAACTTCCAGTTGCCGAGGTTGTGGAAGAGCCGGCAGCTCCCGGTCTTGCTCACGACAAAAATGTCCGGAAGGCCGTCGTTGTCGTAGTCGCCGATGGCCACCCCGGTGCCGACCGCCCCGAGATCGAACTCGCGCGAGAGCCGGCCCCACATCTCCGGGTCGTCGTACTTGTTCTCGGTGCGCACGCCGCTTTCCTCGGGGGGGACGATCGTGAAGAGGGTCTTGCCGCGGGGGCCGGGTCGCGGGGCGAGCGGCTGCTCCTCGATGCTCCCGCCGGATGCGGGGGCCGGTTCGGCCATGGCCAGAGTCCCGGCGCCAGACGCGAGCGCCGCAAGCACCCCGGCCAGCAGCGCGCGGGGGCCGATTCCATGCCGCGCCCGGCCGGAGCCGGGGAGACGTGTCGCGCCTTGCATAGTGCCTCAGGGAGTCTCGCGCACCTTGCCGCCCGGGCTCACCACGACCGGGCCGACCCAGCGGGTGTTGTACGCCTTGATCCAGGAATCGTCGATCCGGCTGGGCCTCGGCTCGAGCCCGTAGGCCTGGTCGTCCATCCCCCGGAACGGCAATGGCCCGAGCTGCCAGCCCTGCCCCACGTGGAAGTCGCCGTCCTTGTCCCATCCGACCACGTGAAGGAAGAAGTCGCGCGTCATCCCCGGCGCCGGCGGCGGCAGCCGCGAGGCGTCGAACGCCAACGCCAGTTCGTCGCCGCCGTTGAGAAGCACCAGCCGGTCGTCGCGCCCCGCCACGAGATCCCCCACCGCGCCGTAACGGGTGAACCAGCCGGCCGGCGTCCGGTCCCAGGGCGGCGTCGGCGAGACCTCCGCGTAGATCGGCGTGAGGGGAAGCGACGGCGGCAGCTCGGCATAGCGGCTGTAGCCGCGCCAGTGCAGGTCGCTGCGCCCAGGCTGCACGCTGTAGTCGCGCGTGTCCGCCGCCCCGGCCTTTTCACACAGCAGCGCGCAGTCCCAGTAGATCTCGAAGGCCGTGGTCAGCCGCAGCCGCTGCGTCCCGGCGGGCAGCTTGTTCTCCAGGTCAACGAGTATGGTCTTGGTCTTGCCGGCGGGCGTTCCGACGTCGACGTCCACTTTCCGCCAGGTTCCGCCCGCGAGCTCCGCCTCGAGCACGGGGAAGGGGAACGGCAGCGTCGGATCCAGCGACGCGGCGATGTTTGCCATGCCGCCGCCGAAATGGAGCCAGCCCGTCAGCGCCAGCACCAACGGACGATCCGCCGGCAGCGGACCAAAATCGAGGGTGACCGAAAACGGCTCGGCCAGCCCGCGCAGCTGCGGCCGGCGCAGCCGAACCGGGGAGACCATCTGGTTGTCGACCCGGGCCAGCGCCGCCGTGACGTCGAGACCGTCGCTGCGCACCGCATGCCTGGGCGCGGCGAGCGGACGCAGCGTCCAGAGCTCGTGCGGCGGGATCGGCGGGGCGGCGCGCATCTTGCTCGTCGGGTGGACGACCGTCCCCCGCGGGTGATCGACGGCAATGAGCCGGGCTTCGTCCAGGTAAAGCACCTCGCGCAGCTCGTCGGTGATGCGGATTTCGTAGGCGCCGTTGCGCGGCGGGAACATCGTTTCATCGCCGAGCGCCAGCAGCTCCTCCGGGTCAGCCGGCACGTACCGTTGCCCGTTCTGCGGCAGCCCGAGCGGGGCGGCGCCGAGGATGTCCGTCACGAACCTGAACCCCTGCCCGCCCCACGCGTACAGATACGGGCATGAGCCGCTCGGGAGCGTCGGCTCGGTCACCGTGTACACGCCTCGCCCGACCGGCACGTCGACCTTCGCCGTGGACAGGTCGAACCAGTGCACCTTGAGCGCGTCGAGCTGCCGGTGCTGCCCGACCCCGATCTCCAGTGGAATCCGCCGGACCGTCCGGCTGGTGCGCCAGTCGCCCGCCAGCACCTCGACGCGGACCCCGAGCGAGGTGGTGTTGGAGCGGTTGCCGACCAGGCGCAGTTTCAACTGCAGGTTCCTATTGCCGCCGTCGTTCCGCCAGAAGCGCAGACCGGCGTCCGAACTCGTCACCAGGTCGATGCCGCCGTTGCCGCCGAAATCGGCCGCGACCATCCCGTCAACCGGGCCGACGCGGTCCAGCCCGAGTGCCTTCGTCACGTCCGCAAATCCGCCGTGGCCGGCGTTGCGCCAGACGCGCACGCCGTCGCCGCCGTAGGCGAAGACGTCAAGCCATCCGTCGTTGTCGTAATCGGCCAGAAGCAGGCCCGAGACCCGAAAGCCGTGCAGCGGCAGGCTCAACCTCCGGTCTTCGTCGCGACCGATGATCTCGAGCGTGGTGGCCGTCGCGATCACCGCCTCCAGGCGGAGATCGTTGTCGAGGTCGCCCGTGGCCATCACCGCCCCGGCGGGCCACCCCTGGGTCAGGTTGCTCGCCGTGAACGCCGCGGCGCGCTTCTTCGAATAGAACACGGGCGGCGCGTCCGCGCGGGCGATGAACACCCCCGGCAGGCCCTCGTTGTTCCAGTCGTCCGCCATCACCTGAGCGGCGCCCGGAAACGCCATTGGCAGCCCGGAGCCGTTCCAGTTCCCGTCGAAATAGAAGTTGCCGAGATTGCGGTACAGGCCGAGGCCTGCCCCGCCCGGCTGCACCACCACCAGATCCAGGTTCCCGGTGAAATCGAGGTCGGCCAGAAGTCCAGCGCTCGCCTTCAGCCCCTCGAGCCCCGCCGCGCGGGTCGCGTCGCGGATCCGCCCGTGCTCGTAGAACTTGAACACGCGCGAATCCTGCTCGCCGAGCACGACCACGTCGTCGAAGCCGTCGTTGTCCAGGTCCCCGGTCAGGGCGGCGCGGTACCGGGCCCCGGCGGGCACGGGCAGCGGCCGGCCGAGCGCCGAGAAATGGCCGCCGCGGTCGTCGAGCAGGAGAAATCCGCCGCCCGCCTGCCGTGCGAAAATGCTCGGGCGCCCGTCGCGATCATAGTCGATGACGGCCAGCGGGCCGCGGCAATCGGCCGCCAGCGCGCCAAACGCCGCGGCGGTCTCCTCCGCGAAACGGACCGGAATCCCGTGCGGATCCGGCTGGCTCAGGAGGAACGGCGACAGCGGCAGGGTGTACTTGCAGCGCTCGAGCGCGGCCACGGTGATGACGGGGCTGGAGGAACGCGCCGCGATTGCCTGGTGTTCCTCTAGCTCGCGCGCCGCATCGCCGGTCCGGCCGACCCGCCGATAGAGCTGGCTCAACTGGTAGTGCGCCGACGGATGGTCGGGCACGGCCCGGATCACGCTCTCGAAGTCGCGGATAGCGTCCGGGATCTGCCCGAGCTCCTCCTGCGCCATGCCCATCTGGAAGTCGAGCGCCGGCACGCCGGGGTCGATCTTCCACGACTGCTGCAGCGCCTCCGCGGCCGGCTCGGCCTGGTTCCTTCGGAGGAGCGCGCAGCCCACAAGGTAGTACGCCGCCGCGCTGTTGGGATCGAGCTCGAGCGCCTGCCGGCACATCCGCGCCGCGTCGTCCGGCCTGTCGGCCAGCAGGTAGGCGTTGGCCAGGTTGAGACGGACGTCCGTGCTCTCCGGCGAGAGACGGAGCGCCTGGGTGTAGACGCCGATCGCGGCGGCCGCATCGCCCTTTTCCAGCATGCCGTTGCCGCGATTCATCAGCCGCAGGAACCCGGCGGAGGAGGACGACGGCCAGCGAAGCCAGGAGACGCCCGTGACGATCGCGACCGCCAGAAACGCTCCGCTAGCCCAGATCAGGCGCTTGGACATACTCCACTCGCTAATAAAAGGGACGCCGTTCAACAACAGTCATCGTCGGGCGTGTTTCTGCATAAGGGAGGGGAAGACAACGAAGCGCTCGCGCGAGAACGGTCGTTTTCATGGCGTGCCGAGCGCCTGGGTACACGATTTGCTCCGGAACGGGGCGGGGTCCGTGGAGGGGACAAGGATGCGCCGGTGGGAAGCGGATCACGGCGGATGATGCGGGTGATCGCCGGACGCGTAATACAAAAGGGGCGAATCGCCACAAACGCGGGGCCAGCCGCCGGATTGATCTTCGCCGCCGCGTCTCCCGGACCGTTTCGCCTTGTCCCGCGCGCAGCGCGCAGTACGGTTGCGCATTCGATCCGGCATCCGGCCGCATTCCGGACCGCGATCCGCTCCGACGGCACCGGCTATCATGGCCATTTACTCCTCCTTTCAATGGACGAATACATCGAACGACTCGTCGACCTGATCGATCCGGCAACCCACCGCCTGGGCAACATGACCGTCGAGGAGGCCCGCGCGCGCATCCTGCACGGCCCCGCCGACGCGGTCCGTGAGATCGACGGCTCCTTCGCGCTCGTGGCGCGGGAGGGCAAGCGCGTGCGGATGGCGCGTTCGCTCGACCGGCCGATGCGCTACTTCCTCGCCAAGCGCCGCGAGGGCCCCGCGCTCATCGTCTCCGACCGGATCGACGCGATCCACGGGCATCTGCGGAGCGAGGGGCTGGAACGGCAGTTTCACCCCAGCTACACGCGGATGGTGCCGGCGCACCACGTGGTCGAGCTCCAGCTCGTCGGCTGCCCCGACCCCGATCCCACCTACGCGCGTTTCTTTACGCCCGCGCGCAACGCGCTCCCGGCCGACCTCGACGTGATCGGCCAAAGCTACATCGGCGCCCTGGCGGACGAGACGGCGAAATGGCTCGGCGGCTTGCCGGAGCGCGAGCCGGTCGGCGTGTGCTTTTCCGGCGGGGTCGATAGCGGCTCCGTCTTCCTCACCGTCTACCACGTGATGCGCAAGCTCGGCCTGAATCCGGCGCGGCTAAAGGCGTTCACCCTGAACTTCGGCGACGGCCCCGATCTGAGCCAGGCGCGCGAATTCCTCGAGCGCCTCGGGCTCGGCCTCTTTCTAGAGACGATCGAGGCCGACCCGACGTCGCTTGACGCGGCGGAGACACTGGGTGTCCTCGAGGATTACAAGCCGCTCGACGTTGAGTGCGCATCGATGGGGCTTGCCCTCTGCCGCGGTGTCCGCGTCCGTTATCCGGAGTGGAGGTTCCTGGTCGACGGCGACGGCGGCGACGAAAACCTGAAGGACTATCCAATCGAGGAGAATCCCGAGCTGACGATCCGCAGCGTCGTCAACAACCTTATGCTCTACCAGGAGGGCTGGGGGGTCGGCCGGATCAAGCATTCGCTCACCTACAGCGGCGGGCTCAGCCGAAGCTACGCGCGCACCTACGCGCCCGCCCGCCACTTTGGGTTCGAGGGCTTCAGTCCCTTCACGCGGCCGGCCGTCATCTCCGTTGCAGAGGGCATCCCCTTCACGACACTCAGCAACATGTCGGTCGACCGGCTCTACTCGCTCAAGGGTGAAATCGCCCGGCGCGGCATCAAGGCGCATTTCGGCGTCGACATGCCGGTCTTCACAAAGCGCAGGTTCCAGCACGGGGCGATTCCCGTCGAGCACCTTCGCCGCCGGCTGGGCACGCTGGAGTCCGACTACCGCCAAAAGTACCTCGCGACCTATCAATTAGGAGTATGACCTCGGCGTACCCAGCGCGGGGCCGTACTGCCTGGATTCTCGCGCAACGTCCGCCACGGGTCGCCGAACCCGATCCGAACACGCCCCATGGCGTCTTCCTCGAAAAGGAGCGCTTGGCATCCG
>DATNHT010000086.1:0-35278 GCA_035604815.1 Opitutaceae bacterium | reverse complement strand
TCGGGTGTCCGAGTTCGACAGGCGGACGTACGCCGACGCGGAATACGTGGTCATGGTAGACGGAACGTCCAGCGCCTCCAAGAGGCTTCTGCTTGAGGGGCTGCCCGCCGTTTGTCTCGTTATCAAGACCTACGACGACCCTGTTAGGGATTTTGTCCTGAGGAGACTGCGCGCCAAGAGGGTGCGGTCCTTCGTTTCGCTCACCCTTCCCCGCGCCGCGCGTCTTGAAGCAACGCCAGCCGGGGTCGTGGAGTCGGAAATACTCGTGCCCGGGATTTCCGGGATGCTTGCCCACAACGGATACCTTCCGTCCGAGCTCGCCACCTACTTCGCAGCCGGGGCCCGCTGGTTCGCCGTTCAGGATGGCGGCACGTACATTTCGGCGGGCCTTGTGTTCCCGAATTTCGATGCCGTGTGGGAAATCGGCGGGTTGTTCACCGAACCGGCCTGGCGGCGCCAGGGACATGCGCGAAGGATCGTGACCGCGGCGTTAAACCACCTGGCGGCGCGCAATCTCGTTCCCCGGTACCAGGTGCGGTCGGACAACACCGGGTCGGTCCGGCTGGCCGAGGGTGCCGGCCTGCGGGAGTTCCTTCGGATGGACCACTTCTTGACGAGGCAAGGTTAGGGGCCGCCCCTTCGCTCCCTGAGCGGTCGACCGGCCCGCCGGGTGCCCCGCCACCCGTCCAACCCCCTTCATTTTTCGGGTACTGCGCCCAGGGATTTCGGCTCTCCCACTTCGACATGCCCCTCCCCCAGGTTGTGGTGGACCAACCCATGGCTATCCTGGCCAAAATATTTCGCGGCAATTGACGCCATGAGCGGAAAGGACTTCTCGAAATCGTTTCCGGTCTCAGGAATGCTGAAGCGCGTTTCCCAGAGAAGCTTGTGCTGGCCCAGTCTTCTGGCCGCCCTGTAGTCATAAGCCAGCAGGACAACATAATATCGATCGTGCTCGATCTCGTCCCTTAGGGTGCTCAAGTGTGGATCGCGCGGCGAGGTCCTCAATATCTCATCGGTATAACCCAGAATATTCGCGGTCTTGGCATCGGTCTGGGAATCCTGTTCCGCCTCGGCAACCGAAAAGGCCTGCGCCTGCTGCATGAAGGTGCTTTGCACCTGGAACGCGGCGGCGGCCGCCGCGCCCTTCGATTCATTCTGGGCGTCCCCTGACGCGCCCGCCTGTTCACGCAGTCTCACCGATTCCCGACTCTGACGCGGATTGTAGTCGTCGGGAACAATGGTGGTTCCCCAGTAAACGACGATGAGAAGGGATGTCGTGGCATGATCGTCGCTGGCAACGTAGTCCTGGGACGCCAGGGGTCCCGTTATGACGCGTGAAACGTCCTCGAAACTCAGCCTGTCCATCGTCACGTCGTACCTTGGCCCGCCAAAGTTGCCCCCGTCCTTGAATTCGTACGTCTCCGGCTGGAATGAACCGTCGGGATTCTGGGCGCGAATATAGTCTTTGCTTGCCCTCGAGTAGACAGCCGTGACCTGGGCGCCCTTCACCGCGGCGCTGACGGTTCGGGACGGCATTGGCGCGCTGCATCCCATCAGGAGGCACAGGGCCGCCTGGAGGAACCCGTGCAATCCGCCCCGAATCGGGATCGACTTCATGGCTGCGAAAGACGGGATCGGAATTGGGGCATTGCTTCCAGGGTCGCCAGGACCCTGCGGCCTGATCGGTTTTGAGTGAATACGCCATTATATTTGCCAGACCACAAGGCGGAGTTTGTCTCCTTTCCCGATTTGCCCGGAAATTTCGCGAACCGGGTTCTGTGCAAGGCGCCCGTGGTCGACCTGCCAAGTGAATGGGCAATCGCCCGGATCAAGCCGGTCCGCAAGTTGCTTTCGGCCGCCAAGGAGGCACAATCGGTTAGAGACCAATGCATTGACCGAAGACGGGGGTCTCTGGCAATTTGCGTTCGAAATCGGAGCCGGCGACAAACCCCCCAATGTCCGCATTCTCGCCTGTGAAATTCAAGTCTTCTTGGACGGACAAAGGGACACCGTGAGACTGCGGGTCCGGAGCGGAAGGGACCCCTGCCTGGCGCATGAGCCTCTCGTGCCTGTCAACAGCCCGGGCGATGTTTCGCGGAGCGGAGACGGATTGCGCGGCGCCGGCGCGGCAGCGGGATTTGCGGGGGCCATCCGTCGTGGCGGCGGCGGCATTTGACCGTAGCCTGATCGATGAAGGCGCCGTTCTCCCTTGGCCCATCTGCCCTGGTGCTCCTGTCCTGCGGGGTGGCGCTCCTCTGCCGCCCGTGCGCCAGAGCGGAGGATTTCGTCGCCGTCTCCTCAAAGGTGAGTAACGGCTACGTCCGTGGCAAACTCCCTGACGGCTCAATCGAGCCCGAGACCTATGCCCTCAAGGATGGAGGCTTCCTGAGTAACAGGATGGCAGACGACACGATCGACAAGATGACGTTTGCATCCGTGGCGCGCACCATCACCGGCCCCCTTGCGAGCAGGAAATACTTCCAATCCACCGACCCAAAGGCGGCAAGACTGCTCATTGTTGTGTATTGGGGCACGTCTCGCGCGCCCGCCGAGACTTCGGGGTCGACGCCAATAGGCCAGCGCATGGAGCGCGACAGCCCCGGCAATGCCCCGCCATCCGCAATGAGGGGCTACGATCCCTTCAAAGACAATTGGGCCGCGGCGCAGGCCCGGGCCCAGGCATTCGCCGACAAGATGATCAACGAAGAGGACGCGATGATGCTGGGCTACGGATCGGCGACGGATCCCGACCTGAAAGAATACCGTTACTTCGTTGTCCTGTTGGCCTATGACCTGCAGGCGCTCTTGCAGGACAAAAAGGAAATGCTCCTCTGGGAGACGCGGTTCAGCATGAGCGAGCACCGAAACCAATTCGACGTGCAGCTCAAGCCGATGGTTCTTGCGGCGTCCGCGTATTTCGGGCGGGACAGTCTCGGCCTAAGGCGTGACCCCGTGCCAGAGGGTCGTGTAGAGATCGGGGAGCCCATTTCGCTTGCGGCGGCGCCCGATCCAAACGCTTCCGCCGTGTTGGCCCCTGACGGGGCGCACGTCGCCTATTTGACCAAGGGCGAATCCGGGTTCGACCTCGCCATTGCAGACATCGACCGACAGGAACTTCATACCGCGGGCGGGATTCCGATTTCCAACGGAGAACCCGCACAGCTGGCTTGGTTCGATGAGGGGCGCGTCGTGATCAGGCTAGCCGGTTCCCAGCTGCTTGCCTTCAGCAACCAGGGCAAGCGCGTCGATTTCGACCCCGGGGCCGTCGATCCCCACTTTGCGGGCTTTTCCCGCTCGATGCCAAGCGACGAGGCGCTCGGCCAAGTTCGGGCGCTTGCCGAGGAAAAGCTCCCGGACCGGAAGGTGGTGTTGCTGGGATCGGACAGGGCGCACCACCGCTATCTCCTGGTCGGCTCTGACCGGGCGGGTGCCCGACGGCTCTTCGTCTACGACCGGCCCAACGACCTGCTGTACGAAATCGGCCGGACCGTTCCCGCGCAATGAGACCGTCCCGAGTGCTGCCCCTGGCCTTGGCCTTCATCGCCGGGTACTCGCGGGTGTTCGCCGCGGAGGACGCCGGTCCGGGCGAGCCCATCGTGCTCCCGCCATTCCTGGTGGAGGAGCAGCAGAGCAGCTCGCGAATTGGCCGGGCGGACTGGCTGTATTGGGACGGCGGCGGCCTGGAGGTTCTTTCCGCATGCCCCGAGGACGAAACGGAGCAGTTCATAAGGGATCTTCGCGGGCAGCGGGCTGCGCTCCGCCAGATCATATCCGACGACCTCCTTCTGCGCACGGCATTGCCCACTACGCTGATCCTCTTTCCGAAAACGCAGAAGAGCGCAATGGATGAACAAATGGTGAAGGAGGTGGAGCGCGTTCCCAGGGCGCTGGGCGTCACCGGACATTTCAGGCCGATGAACGACCTGCGCCTGTCGGATCCGGACGCCAGCTTCATCTTCGTCATCCTCGATGACTGGCAGTGGGGCTGGGATATCAGGCACGGCAATCCGAAGGGGCGGGGATCAGCGCCGTTCTACTCGCCGCTGTACCTCAGGTTCCTGCTCGATTCGCGAGCGCCCGCCCTACCCCGGTGGTTTACCGACGGAATCACCCAGCTTTACCAATCGGTGGCCTTCAATGACGCCTTCACTGGGAGGATGTCCTCGGCTTGGACAGCGCCCGTGGCATATTCCGACGAGCCCTGGCAAGACAGCAGGTTTCAGAAGGACCCTTGGACGTCTGAGGCTTCCGCGGCGGCCCTGCGCGAACACGCCGGGGCCCCCCGGCCCCTGCTTCCCATGCGGGAGCTGTTTGCCCCGACGATCGCGGCCGGGAGGTCGGACATGTACCGACAAGTCTGGGGGGCGCAGGCGGAGCTATTCGTGCGCTGGGCCTTTTCCGACAGGGTCAAGGACGGCAGAGTTCGCCTTCAGGAATTCGTTGAAGCAGCGGCCGCCCAGCCTGTCACAGAGCAATTGTTCCATTCCTGCTTTGGAATGGGGTATTCCGACGCCCGGGATGCGCTGAGCGACTTCCTGCCGCTCGCCGTTCGCAAGGACCAGCAATTCATCTTTGCCGCCCCGCCCGCGGATCCCAAGCCGGTAGACCTGCGTGAGGCTACGCCCCACGAGATTCGCAGGATCAAGGGCGAATGGGCCCGGCGGATCCTCCGGATCGTCCGGTCGAACTACCCCATAGCCCTGCCGTTGTACGCCGCCAAGGCCCGACGCGCGCTCCAGGGATCATACGACCGCGGCGAGCGCGACCCGCTGCTGATTGCCTCGCTCGCCCTGTTTCGGCTCGACATCGGCGACGCGAGCGGCGGCCGCCAATTGCTTGAGGAACACCCCGCAGCACTGGCCGCACGTCCGCTCGCGGGGCTTGAGCTTGCGCAGCTGCGCATGAGCGATGCGCTCGGAGCACCGGCCGGGGCAAACGGAGCCCTGAGCGAGGAACAGGCCGGAGAAGTGCTACGGAAGGTTTCGGAGGTTCTTGGGAAGCAGCCGCCGATCGAGGCCGCATACCTCTTGGCAGCGAGGGTATCCAAGCACCTTGGGCGCGATCCGACCGATGCGGAAAGGGCACGCCTCAATGAAGGAGGCAGGCTCTTTCCCGGAGACTCGCAGCTGGTGATGGAATGCGTTGCCTGGGACCTTCGCGCGCACGATCTTGCAACGGCCCGCAGCCTCATCGACCTGGGCGAGTACGAGGCCGCTGACGCGCCCACGCGCGAGAGGTTCAGGCTCTTGGACAACTTGATCCCGTCAGCAGCCGCTTCGGGAAATTAGGCGACCAGGCGCGGCCCGCCGAGCGAAGCGAAGGCGGAAATCTCAAACGAGGACCTATCCGCAATGGGCGTGCTTGCGAATCCGCAGCCTCCCAAGCCGTGTCCGGCCCCGGAGGCACTCTGGTGCCCGGGCCGCCCAAGAGGTTTGGCCCGGAACTCTCCTGTTTGCGGAAGAGCCCGATGGCGTGCCACTTAGACACCCTGCGGCGCCCGTCCCGCGTGTCGGCGGCGCCCTGCCGACGGTCCTTTTCAAGAATCGGACCCGCCCTCACGGGCCTTGAACTTGCGTTGGCCCTCGGGTATCACTTTCCCGATTGTCGACCCCTATGCATGCCGCGACGAATAAATTCCCTGGCGCAATTGGGCGCGGGGCATCCGGATTTAGCCAAGTGCCGGTTTGCGCGCACGGGGCATTGCGGCAAGATTGAGGGCCGCAGGCCATGCAAGTCCCCTATCTCGTCCTCGTCGCGATCCTCGTCTCGATCCTGCTGCTCCGGCTCAATCAGCGCCTCGCCTCGCCGATTGTGGCGATTGCCGAGCGCTGGCTGAGGTGGGTCGTCATCTCGATCGGGGGGGCGCAGCTCTGCCGGGACTTCGAGCTGATTGACCGGCCGCTCTGGGTGCTCGCGATCGCGGTCTTCATCGGGTGGTTCCTGGTCGAGACGCTCTACAACTGGCTGGCGATCGCGGCCCTTAGCGTGAGCCCGTTCCCGCTCTTCCCGAGATACGCGCTCAACAGCAGCGGCGAGGAATGGCCGGTCCAGCCGCGGTTCCTCAAGATTCGCGAATGGCTGCGCGCCCAGGGCTTCCGCCAGGTCCAGGCCCTTAAGGCGGAGGTGGGCGGCGACATCTACCTGCGGGTCTCGGTGTACCAGGACGAGGCGGCGCTGCTCCGGGTGCAGGTGACGTTTCTACCGCAGAACAGCGGCGCGATCGACGTGTGCTATGCGCTCATGTCGACGGGCTCGGACGGTTCGAGGTACGTGACCGACAACCTTTACATCCCGTTCGGCGGGTTTTACCCCGAGAATTGGTTTGTCGACCGGCGGCCGTGCTGCCGGTCGCTGCCGCGGCTGCTCTCGCTCCATCGGAAAAGGATCGCCGCAATGGGCGGCGGGCTCGCGCCGTTCTCGGTCGAGCCGATGACCGACCTGAACGACGCGCAGCGCGAGCTGGACCAGGTTAACACCGAGCTCGGGTTCCTGAACCCGCAGGGCGCGCGCGAGGAGAATGGCAAGATAACCCACGAGGGCCGCTACAGGGTCTGGAAGGAGATCTGGATGCTCAACTACCTGGGGCGGTCGGCGCGGTACGATTGACCGGCGTTCCCGCGGGTGCCGCCAGCTGCCCGCAGCCGGCGGCGATGTCGATGCCGCGCCGCTGGCGGACCGTGCTGGGCAGCCCGTAATCCCGGGTGAGGATCCCCTGGAACCGCCTCGCGGCCTCGGTGCGGGAAGGCGCCCCCGAAAATCCCGCGGTCGGATTGAGCGGTATGAGGTTGACCTGGGCCGGAAGCCCCCGGATCAGGCGGCCGACGGCGTGCGCGTGGTCCGCCGTGTCGTTCCTGCCGGCGATCAGCGTCCACTCGAAGAAGATCCGGCGATTGAGGGTGGCGCAAAAATGGCGGCAGGCGTCCATCAATTCGTCCAGCGGCCACCTGCGGGCGGCCGGAACCATGGCGGCGCGCTCCTCCTGGTTCGCCGAGTGGAGCGAGACGGCGAGATGGATGGGGCGCGCCTCGTCCGCCATGCGGCGGATGCCGGGGACGACGCCCACGGTGCTGAGCGTGATCCGCTCCGCGCCGAGCCCAAGCCCGCCGGGATCGCGCATGATGTCCACGGCCCTCATCACCGCGTCGTAATTGTGCAGCGGCTCGCCCATTCCCATGAGGACGACGTTTCGAAGGCGGCGAGGCTCGCGGGCGCGCAGCGCGCGTGCCGCGTGCACCACCTGCGAGACGATCTCGCCCGCCGCCAGGTGGCGCCGGAACCCCATCTGGCCGGTGGCGCAGAAGACGCACCCCATCGCGCAGCCCACCTGGCTGCTCACGCACGCGGTCGCGCGGCCGGTGAACCGCATGAGGACGGTCTCGATCGCGCCGCCGTCGGGGAGGCCGAGGAGGAATTTCCGCGTGAAGCCGTCGTTCGACTCGGTCTCAAGGGAGACACGAAGGGCGCCGATGCGCGTCTCGGCGGCCAGCCGGGAGCGCACGCGCGCGGGAATCTCCGGAAGCTGCTCGAAGGAGCCGGCGAGCCCAAGATAGAGGTATTTCCACAGGCGCGCCGAGTGATCGACGCTGAATCCCCACGATTCCACGAGGGCGTCAAGCTCGGGCCTGGTGAGGCCGTAGAGGTCGGTCGGTGGGCAGTCCAATGGAACCGCAAATGAAGGCCGCGGCGCCGCGTGGCGCAAGGTGGATTGCCTTTCGGGAGGCGGCCGGCACGCTTTGGGTCCATGGATCTTGTCACGAGATTTCTCGAGTGCTTCATCCCTCTTTTCGTGACGATCGACCCCGTCGGGCTGGCGGCCATCTTCCTTGCGCTCGGGAGAAACGTCCCGGTCGAAAAGCGGAAGAAGATCGCCACCCAGGCGACGTGGACCGGGGGCATCGTGGCGCTCCTCTTCCTGTTTCTTGGGCGCGTCATCTTCAACGCGATAGGCATCGGCGAGGGTGATTTCCAGATCGCCGGCGGCGTCGTCCTTTTCATCATCGCGGTGCGCGAGCTGACGCTTCCGACGTCGCAGGAGAAGAGCAGCGTGCCGGACGATTTCGGGGTGGTTCCCCTCGGCATGCCGCTCATCGCCGGGCCCGCGACGATCACGACGCTGCTCGTCATCTCCAAGTCCGTGGGCTACCGGATGACCCTGTTCGCGCTGGCGGTTAACCTGGTCCTTGTCGCCCTGGCCTTTGCCCAGAGCGAGCGGCTCGAGCGCCTGATCGGCCAGACCGGCCTGCGCGCCGTTTCCAAGATCATCGCGCTGCTGCTCGCCGCGATCGCGGTTCACATCGTGCGACTCGGCTTCATCGCGCCCTGAAGCCTCGTCACCCGGCAAAGGTTGTCAGGATGTCGGCGTATATCTTTGCGGCCGCGACCAGGTCCCGGACCCTGGCCCGTTCGTTCACTGCATGGATGTCCTCTCCGCCGGGGCCGTAGCCGAGTGTCGGGATCCCGAGGTGCTGGGCGAAGTAGTGGATGTCATTGAACCCGCTCGACACATGGAAGACGGTCGGCCTGCGGCGCACTCGTTTCACGCTCGCGGCCACGGCCTTGAAGAACGGGTGGCCGGGCTTCGTGAAGCAGGCAAAGTTCTCCGAAACCTTGGAGACCGTGATCCGGCAGCCAGGTATCCGCCTCGCCGCGATTGCGAGGAACGAGCGGAGGCCGCGCTCGGCGGCGGCGTGGTCCTCGACGGCGAGGATCCGCCGGTCGATGGAGAACGAGGCCTGGGCGGGAACCGTGTTGATCTTGGCCCCTGGCCCGCAGGCGAAGACGCCGCCGACATTGATTGTCGGCCGCATCGTCTTGCCCTCGGGCGTCACGAATGTCCGGCGGGCGATCCGCCTCTTGTAGGCGTCCAGCCCTAGGACAAGCGCGGCCATCTTCTCGAGGGCGTTCACGCCTTCCTGCGGCATGGAGCCGTGGGCGGCGCGCCCGTGGACCGTGACCTCGAGCCAGAGGGTCCCGTTGTGGCCGCAGCACACCTGGTTGCCCTCCGCCCCCTCCATCACGATTGCGTAGTCGGGCCGGATGGGGGCCTCGTCCACGACCCAGCGGGAGCCGAGGAAGGAATCCGTCTCCTCATCGGCCGTGAAGGAGACTTCGACATTCATCCGGGGAAGGGTGCGGGTGGACCGGAGGGCGCCGAGTGCCGTGAGCAGGCTTGCGATGGATCCCTTCATGTCGGCGGTCCCTCGCCCGTAGATAAGGCCATTCTCGACGGCTCCGCTGAAGGGGTTCCCGTGGCGCCAGGTGCCGGAAACCGGCACGACATCGTAATGGGCGTTGAAATGGACCGTTTTCCGGGCGCCCTTCACCCTGAGCGTGCCGAGCACGTTGTAGCGCGGATATCCATGCTGCGCGGGGGGAAGGCTGCTCCTCAGGAGCGGCCCCGGAATCGGGAACCGACGGGCCGAGAGTCCGACCCTCGTAAGCTCCCGGGTCAGGTAGCCGGTGATCGCCTCGTAATTCTCGCCGGGGGGATTGATGGTTGCAAACCCGACCAGGCGCTTGAGGCGCCTGAGCAGGACGGGGGCGCTTCTTTCGATGAGAGCGTTGAGCCTGTCCATTGGAGCATCATCGTGAAACAGGGCGGAAACGGGAAGCTTGGAATGGCGTGCAAACCGGGAGCGCCGTGTCTATCTCACTGCCTATGAACGCCGAGGCTCGCAAATTGATTTCAAGGCTTGGGCTGGCTCCCCTTCCCAAAGAGGGGGGATTCTTCATCCCGACATGGACAAGCCAAAGAAAGGCGGCCGACGGGCGCCCCCTCGGCTCGGCAATCCTTTTTCTCGTCACCGAGGATGATTTTTCGGCGCTGCACAGGCTCGGGATGGACGAGATTTGGCAGTTTAGCGCAGGCGATCCCGCGGAACTCGTCCGGCTCGAACCGCGAACGGGTTCCTGCCGCGCGTGCGTCCTTGGATCGGATTTGGCGGGCGGCCATGTGCCCCAGGCTGTCGTTGCCTCGGGCGAATGGCAGGGAGCCCGGGTTGTCCCCCGGGCGGGCCCCGGTGCCCGGGGCTGGACCCTCTTTAGCTGCACGGTGCTTCCCGCCTGGGATGAGCGGGATTTCGAGCTGGGGCGCAGGGAGGCGCTCGTGCGCGAGTTCCCCGCGCATGCCGGGATCATTCGCGCGCTGACGCGCTGATCCACCGGCAGGCTCCTCAGATGTTTTTTGACAGGGAAACGGCTCCCGGGCAGGGTGCCCGCAATGACCCTGGCCGAACAAAGGAAGGAATACACGCTTGCCGGGCTGTCCGAGAAGGACCTCGCCCGCGATCCCTTCCGCCAATTCGAGAACTGGTTCCAGGAGGTGGAGGCGGCGAAGATTCCCGAGCCGAACGCGGCAGTCCTGGCAACCGCGGCAAAGGACGGGCGCCCCTCGGCGCGCATGGTCCTCCTGAAGGCCGTCGATGGGCGCGGGTTCGTCTTCTACACGAGCTACGACAGCCGCAAGGGCAGGGAGCTCGAGGCGAACCCGCGCGCGGCTTATGTGTTTCCGTGGATCGCTCTCGAACGGCAGGTCATCGTCGAGGGCGCCGTCACCAAGGTCGCCCGGGAGGAAAGCGAGGCCTATTTTCACAGCCGGCCGCGGGCGAGCCAGCTCGCGTCCTGGGCCTCGCCGCAGAGCGCGATCATAGCCGGGCGCGATGCGCTCGACGACGCGATGAAGGCGTTGGAGAGGAAATATGCGGGCCGGGAGGCGCCGCTTCCCCCGAACTGGGGTGGTTTCCGGATCGTTCCGGATACCGTCGAGTTCTGGCAGGGGCGCCGCAACAGGCTTCACGACCGGCTCCGGTACCGCCGCGAGGCCGGCGGCGCCTGGGTGGTGGAGCGGCTGGCGCCCTGAGCGGGAATCGCGGCCCGGGCCATTGATGATCTACCTGATCCGCCACGCCGATGCGGTTTCCGCCGATGAGGATCCGGAGCGCCCACTCAGCGAGAAGGGGCGCGGGCAGGTTGCCGAGGTGTGCAGAATCCTTCGGAGGGAGCCGGGGTTCGAGCCCGCGGAAATATGGCACAGCCCGCTTGTCCGCTCGCGCGAGACCGCGCAACTGCTGGCGCAGGGGCTGGGGCTGTCGGCGCCGCTCGTGCTCAGGGCCGGGCTCGAGCCCGAGGACGACCCGGGCAAGATCGCCGCGGTTCTCGCGGCGCAGGACCGCGACATTGCCCTTGTTGGGCACGAGCCCCATCTGGGCGCCCTCGCGGCCCTCATGGCCGAGGGCCCCGGGCGCGCCGGATTGGTCATTCCGTTCCGGAAGGCCGGAGTGATGGCGCTCTCGCGGAAGGGACGGCGCTGGCGGTCCGAGTGGCTCGCGCGCTCCCCATGATCCTGGACGTCCTGCCGGAGAGGACCGGGGGAGCGGCGGAGAACATGGCCGCGGATTTCCTTCTCCTGCAGCGCTATCCACGGGGTGGTGCGGCGCGCTATCGGCACTACGTATGGCGGTCGCCCGCGTTCACGTTCGGATACAGCCAGAAGATCTCATACGTCCGCGGCCAGCTCCCGCCGGGCGAAGCCTTCGACCTGTGCCGGCGGCCGACGGGGGGCGGACTGGTGGACCATCGCGACGACTGGACATACGCGCTTGTGATACCCAGGGGACATCCGCTCGAGGAGGTGCGCGCAGCGCAGAGCTACCGCGCGATCCACGACGCGCTTGCGGGGGCATTCAACGCGGCCGGGGTGCCGGTCTCGCTCAAGTCGGTTTCGGAGCCGGTCGCTGGCGCCGAGCCGGCGGGGCCCGCGGGTGTGTGTTTTGAGCGGGCGGAAATGTTCGACGTCGTCCATTCTGGGAGCGGCGCCAAGATTGCGGGGGGCGCCCAGAAGCGGAACAAGCGCGGGCTCCTTTTCCAGGGATCGATCTGGAAGCCGGCAGCGGGCGCTGACGCGTTGGATTGGGGCCGGCTGGGAGAGGAGTTTGTCCGGAGGCTGGCGGCCGCGCTCGGCGCGGAGGCCTCGGATGCGCCTTGGCCCGACCTCAACGAGGGGGAAGTCGAGGGCCTGACCGAGCGGTACGCGTCGCCCGAATGGATGGAATTCCGCTGACTTCCTGCCTCTGCTGGGCCCCTGCGGCGTCAGCGTAATCGACCGGCAGACGATGCCGGGTCTCCTGCCTCCCGCGCCGAGCCTGCAGGTGGGCGTTTCCCTGCCCCTGTGCGCCGTCGGCCTGGACGCCCGCCTTCCTCCCGCCCGGCGTGCGTGTCGGTCAGAACGGCCAGAGGTGGAACACTTTCGCGATTGCGAGCCAGGCGAGCGCCATCACGGCCAGCGCGCCGGCGATCAGGCGCCGCGTGTTCGCGGCCTCGTCCTCGTAGGGATCGAAGGCGAGCCGGTCCGAATTCGGCGGGAGGACGCCCCGGTCCGTCAGCGCGGCGCCGAGGGGCATGTTGATCTTCACGCGGCCGTTCACGGCCCAGCCCGTTCCCTCCAAAAGGGGCCCCAGGTTGCGCTGGCGCAGCTTGAGGGCAGCAAGGAGCATCGACGGCCCGGAGATCAGCAGAAGGGCCGCGGCGACTGCAAGCGGCCACTGCCAGGGCGCCAGCCTGAGCAGTCCCGAGAAGACGCTTGCCAGGGCACCGCCGATCGCGCCGATCGCCAGGCCGAGCGCGGCGAAAATGCCGGCAAACTTCGCGATATCAAAGGACGGGGACGGCAGGGGCGCGGAAGCCGCCGGGGCGGCGGCGGTGAGTTTGCCCTGGACCGCCTGGTCCTTGGAGGCCGCGAACTTGGAGAACTGCTCACCCACAAATGAGGCGACCTTCTTGTACGGGGCGAAAAAGGACTGGCGGATGCTGATGGGGCTGTCGGCTATCTTCACGATCGTGGCGTCCCAGTCCCGGCCGCTGCGGTCGTAGAACACGCCGTTGCGCCCCACGAAGAGATAGTCGCTGTCGCCCTGGGTGAATCCCGCCGCGACCTTGATTGTTTCGCCTCCCGGCCGGCGGCATTCGACATAGGCGACGTACACCCGGCTCATCCCCGCGAACACCGAATGCGCCGCGACATCGTCCACCCTGATGCAGAGCCGGCACGAGCGGCTGTCCATGTAGAGCGTGCCCGCCTGGAATACGGCCGGCCTCGCCTTGGAGTAGAAATCGGAGAAATTGACGAAATTCCGGAGGATTGTCCCCAGATCCCTGTAGAACAGGGCCAGCCTCTCGACATCGGCTGCCGCGGCGACCCTTGGCGCCAGCGCCCGGTCCTCGCTGAAGAGACCCGCCAGCGCAATCCTGCCCGGGCCTCCAAGGATGGCGTTGATCCGCTCAAGCCCCAGTCTTGCGACTCCCGATGTCGGCCTGGTCCCTATCCACGCCTCGTACGGGCGGAGGCGTTCGGCCAGCGCCGCCCAGTCGGCCGGGGTGAGGCGGGTGGTGGCGGCGCCGAGAAGCGGGACAACCGCGGCCTCGCGCAGCCTGGAAAGCGCCGCCGCCCAGGCGGGGTTGACGCCCTCGAGGAGCGGCAGGGGCCTTCCCGGCTCGATCCGGGCGAGCGGGAAGCCGGCCAGAGCCGGTGACTCGGCCGAAAGGTCGGCGCCTGCAATGGCGCGGTAATCCTCCTCATGGCGGTTCAACCCGGGGATCGCCGCGGAATCGAATGCAGCAAGCTGCACCCTTGCAAAATAATCGGCGACCTTCGAGCGGACGGCCGCGACTGCGGCAAAGGCCTCGGCTGCCGCGGGCCCGAGGCCCGCCCCGGCCGCCCCACCCGACTCGGACCAGGCCCTGAAGGCCTCGAGGTCGGCGTAGAATGCCGCGACGGTCTCCTCGGTTGCATTCCCGCAGCAGGCCGCGATTTCCATGATGAGGGCCCGCGTTGCGTCGTCCGGCGCGGCTTCGGGCCTCAGGATGCCGTCGCCCTTCAGGGGACCCCCTGAAAGCACCTTCGCGACCTCGGCGGCCTCGGCGGCGGACACCGACTCGGCCGACTTGCCCAGCCTGGACAGGACCCAGAGGGCGGCGTCCGCAACGGCCCGGCCCTCGGGCCCGTCGCCGAGCGCCTCCAGGGGCAGCACGTCCCCGCCGCGCTGAAGGCATGAAGGATCCTTGAGCCGCGCGCAGGCCCAGGTGACCGCGGCGATTATCTCCGGCGGCCGCACGTGCCCGTCCCCGTCGGTGTCTATGATGGCGAGCGTGCGCTCATCAACCTGGAGGCCCTTGACCGGGCAGCTCAGCGCGACCCAGAGCTTCTGGTCGAGTTCGCCGAGCGCGGAGAGATCGGAAGCCGACTTCAGCGAGACCTGGTCGAGCCCGCCGACGCGAACAAACTTCCACTGATTGGGAGGCGGAGGGGGGGCGCTCATGGCCGCGACTATCTTGAACCGCCGCCGCCTTGGCAATACCCGGCGCCGCCCGAGCGTTCAATCATATGAGAACCGATGGGAAACACGGATCGGGGGCCGCTCAAACCACCGGCGAGAGGCGCACGCAACCAGGAACGCGACGCCCCACGGAGCTGGCGCACCCAGAAATGCGTGAAGGGGACCATCGCGATGGCGACGCCACGCAATCCGTCGAGCTCGGGCATTCTGCTGCCGTCGGCTGGATCCTGGGCGCCTCCCTCAAAGCCACGGCCGGGCCGCGCAACAACCAGAAAGGCCCGGCTCCATCGGAGCGGATCTCAGCGGGCGCCGGTATCCCCGGCCCCGAGCGAGAGGGTGATCACGCACTCGAGGTGGCGCGTCTGCGGAAACAGGTCGAAGGGCTGCACCGCGCCCACCGCATAGCCGGCCGCGAGAAATCCGGCGAGGTCGCGCATCTGGGTTGCCGGGTCGCAGCTCACGTAGACCACCGCGCGCGGCCGGAACGCGAACAGCTGCCCCAGGAACGCGCCGTCGCAGCCCTTTCGCGGGGGGTCTATGACGACCGCGGTGTCGCGGCCGGGAAACCCCAGGCCCGAGAAGATCGCCGAGGCGTCCCCGGCGGTGAAGGATGCGTTCGCGATCCCGTTGGCGGCCGCATTGTCCCGCGCGAACGCGACGGAGGACTCGCTCACCTCCACTCCCACGACGCGCTCAAAGGCCCCGGCCGAGGCAAGCGCGAGGAGGCCGCTCCCGCAGTACGCGTCCACAAGGAATCTCGCGCCGCTCGACCGCGCCTGTTCGCGCACATAGCCCGCAAACGCGGGCAGGATGAACGGATTGTTCTGGAAGAAGTCCCGGGCAAGGAACCCGAGGCGGAGCGTCTCGCCGGGCCCGACGGGCACCTCCTCTACGACCCGGTCCTCGTGGCGCGTGGTCACGATGCCGCCGGAGTCGCGGAACAGGAGGGTCGCCCCGCGCGTGAGCGCCCCCTCGCCCGCCCGCCTTCTGACGGCCTCGCGCGCCTCCGACAGCCTGGCGTTGATCGGCTCGGTCGCGATCTCGCAGCGGGGGACATCCACGACCTCGGTCCGGCTCCCCTGCCTCAGGAACCCGATCGAGAGCTCGCGGCCGGGCGCGGGCAAGTTGAAATGGGGCGTGATCTTCGAGCGGTAGCCGAAGGGGCGGGGGGAGCCGATCACGGGGGCCACGGCCACCTTGAGGCCGGCCATGTGCTCCATGAGCTCGCCGACCTGGCGGCGCTTCCACCCGAGCTGCTCCTCGTAGCGGAGGTTCTGGTACTGGCACCCGCCGCAGCGGCCGAACAGCGGGCACCTGGGGGGGATCCTGTGGGGCGAGGCGGAGATCACCTCGACCAGGTCCGCCTCGGAGTAGTTTGCGTGGTTTCGAAAGACCCTGGCCCGCACGCGCTCCCCCGGGAGGGCAAACGCGACCATGACCACCCATCCTCGCTCGGCGTCCGGCCCGCCCAGAGCAACACGGCCGAGCCCGAGCCCGAGGTTGGTCAGCGTGGTGATCGAGAGCTCGACCTCCTTGTGGTAGGAGAACGGCCTGTCGTTGAATGTTTTCTTTTTGGACACGCGCGGGTACAACAACTCAAATAGGGCGATGCCCGTCGAGATAATCACCAGCCTGAAGAATCCGCGGCTCAAGCGGCTCGTCCGGCTGCGCGACCGGCGCCCGCGGGACGAGGAGCGGGCGTTCCTCGTCGAGGGCTTCCGGGAGGTGCGGCGCGCGCTGGAGAAAGGGGTTGCTCTGGACGAGCTGTACTACTCGCCGGGCTGGTTCCTCGGGGAGGGTGAGCCGGCGCTGCTCGCCCGGGCCGCGGCTGCCGGGGCCAAGCTGTTCGAGCTTTCCAAGGAGGCGTTTGCGAAGGTGGCCTACAGGGAGCGGCCGGACGGGATCCTCGCCGTCGCGCCCCAATGGCGAAGGACACTCGCCGACCTGGCGCCGCCGGCCGAGCCCTTCTTCCTGGTTGTCGAGGCGATCGAGAAGCCCGGCAACCTGGGGACCCTGCTGCGCAGCGCGGACGCGGCCGGATGCCATGCCGTGATCGTGTGCGACCCGGTGACCGACCTCTTCAGCCCGAACGTGGTCCGCGCGTCCACCGGCGTGCTCTTTTCGGTCCCGTGCGTCGTCGAGGAGAGCGGCGCCGTCCTCGCCTGGCTGAAGGGGCGCGGGATACGCACGGTCGCCACGACCCCGGCGGCCGGGGCGCTCTACACCGATTCCGATCTGCGCGGCCCGCTCGCGGTCATCATGGGGAGCGAGCAATACGGCCTCAGCGACTTCTGGCTCAGGAACGCGGACCTTTGCGTGCGGATTCCGATGGCGGGGCAGGCCGACTCGCTCAACGTCGCGATGGCGGCGCTTATCACGCTTTTCGAGGCGGTCCGCCAGAGGGGCGGGAGCCCATGAGCCAGCGGCGCAGCCCGGGTTGCAGTCTTCGCTCGAGCATCCACGCGATGCTGAAGGACAGCGCGACAAGGAGCGCAAACCTGAGCGAGTAGCTCCACGCGGTTCCCCGTGGCAGGCCGGGCAGCCCCAGGATGCCGAACTGGAGCGCAAGCGAGGCGGCGTACAGTCCGTACGAAATGGTGCCCATGGGCGCCATTCGGATCAGGGCCGCCGGCTCGGGCTTCCACTTCACCAGGACCCACGCCACCGCGATCGCTGCAGCGTAGGCGACGAAGGCTCCCTGCCCCTTGTCCCCGAGTTCGCCGGTCACGAGGCGCGCGAGCAGCCCCAGCGACGCCACGGCGAGGCAGGCGAGCGCCAGCGGCTGCTGCCATCTGCGCGCGCGCCCGGTGAGGACGAGGATGAGCCACACGGCGACCGGCAGGATGTCAAGGCGCCTCAGGGACAGGGAGGGAATCGACAGGTCCGAAATGTGCCACGCGGAGGAAAACGCCCAGAACGGGGCGAGCGGCCACATGACCGCGGCGACGATGAGGGCGCTCGGCCAGTTGCCGTAGTCGGCGTCCTTCGGCGCGAGCCATGCGACTGCAAGGCCGGCGAACCAATACAGGGCGCCGCTCGCATAGCAGGAGATGATCTGCGGAAACCCGGGAAGGCCGACGGCGGCCACGGTCACGCCAGCCAAGGAGAAGAGGAGCCACCGAGCGCGCGGCGCGAGACGCCAGACCGCGATGAACGTCAGGTAATAGAACATCTCGAAATTGAGCGTCCAGAGGCTGCCGTTGTTGAACATCACAGGCACCTGCCAGCCAAAGATATATGGATTCTGGTTCTGAAGGAACACGAGGTTTCCGAGAGCGACTCGGGCTGGGGTCCTGGGGGCGAGCGCCCAGCTTATGAGGACGGCGGCCGTGTTGACGGGCACGAGGCGCAACAGGCGCCTGCCGAGATACCCGCGCGCAGCCGGAACGGTGAACGACGTCCTGACCGTGATGCCTATGACGTATCCCGAAAGGACGAAGAAGATGAGGACGGCCAGGGATCCCATGTCGAGCCACCAGAACTGCGGGGGCGGCGAGTAGACGGGATCAAGGCAGGGGATGGGCGCGGTCGCATGCCCGTAGAATACCGACAGGGCGCAGAGCCCCCGCAGGCCCTCGAGGGCCAGGTCCCTGCCTTCGGGACCGCGCCCGGCGCCCGGCGGAGCCAGTCGATTTGATAGAAGTCCGGCCATGGGGGCGCTATCCCTGCCGTTTGCGAAGCCCGGCGACCAGCTCCGCCATGCCCTGGGCCATGCCCATCCGCGGGACGTAACCCAGCTCGCGTCTGGCCGCGGAGATGTCGAACCAGTGGTCCCTTGCGAGCTCCGCGGCGATGAACCGGGTCATCGGCGGCTCGCCGCGCATCGGCAGCACGCGCCAGGCGGCCTCGCAAGCGGCGCCGAGCGCCCACGCGGCCCCGAGAGGCAACCTTCTTGTCACGGGCGGCTCCCCGAGGGCCCTGAGCAGTTCGTTGATCCAATCCCAGAGCGCTACGGGCTCGCCGTCGGTGATGAAGTACGCGCGCCCGCCCGCCGGGGAGCCGGGGGCGCACAGGGCCGCCTCGGCGGCGATGTGCGCGTCCGCGGCGTTCTCGACGTGGACCATGTCGACGCGGTTCCTCCCCTCCCCCACGATCCGCAACCGGCCCGCCCGCGAGCGCTCGAGTATCCTCGGGACGAGATGGGGATCGCCGGGGCCCCATATCAGGTGCGGGCGAAGCGCCACGGTCCCGAGCCCCGGCGAATGGGCGGCGAGCGCCTCGGCCTCGGCCGCGGCCTTCGTGAGGGGATACGGACTCGGGCACCGGGTCGTCAGCGGAAGCGATTCGTCGGCTCCGGCGAGGCCCCGGCCGTTGTAGACGACGCTGGGCGTGCTCGTGTGGACGAGCCGCCGGACACCGTGTTCCCTGCATCCCTGAACCACCGCCCGCGTTCCGAGCACGTTGGCCCTGAAGAAGTCGGAGTAGCGCCCCCAGACGCCGACCCTTGCGGCGGCATGGAACACCGTGTCGATCCCCGCGCACGCGGCCCGGATGGCGCCGGAATCCTCGAGGGGGGCGCGAATGAACCTGACCCCGCGCCGCGCAAGATCGGGCGCGGGCGTGCGGCCGGCGACGGCAACCGACCGGCCCTGGGTGAGCAGCCGGTCCACGATCCTGCGGCCGAGGAAACCGGTCCCCCCGGTGACGAGTGCCGGGCCCCTGGGAGATTCCGCTTTGGGGGGTGCGTTCACGCCTTGGAGGATATCCCGGGGCGGGGAGCCCATTCAATCAGCCCGGTAGCCCCGGGCCGAGGCCGCCCACTTCGCAAGGGCGAGACGGTGGATCTTGGCATTGTGGCGGACATCGACCGGCAGGCGGGGCCGGAAGAAATAGGTCCTGACAGCCGCGGTGTGCGGGTGGCCGAGCGCAAGGACCCGCAGCTCCGCGGCGAGCGCGCGCGCATCCGCCCTGCCGCGCGTCCTTGTCTCGACAACCAGCGCCGGCCCGGCCCCGGCGCCGATCAAGGCGCAGCGCCGGGCCCGCGGATGGGCGCGGAAGACCTGCTCGCAGGGCTCCGTGTACATCGTACCTCCCGGGGACTCGACGCGCTCGGCCTTCCGGCCGAGAAACCAGAGCCGGCCCGAGTCGTCGAGGGCCCCGCAGTCGCCCATCCTGTGCCAGAATCCGCCCGGCTTCGTCGGGTCTGTGATCTTGGCGGCCCCCGTGGCGTCGGGGAGCGAGTCGTATTCCCGCGTGACATTCGGGCCGCGGACGATGATCTCCCCCGCCGTCCCGCTCGGCAGGCCGCCGCCGGGGGCCAGCGCGGCGACGGGCTGGTCGGAGATCGGGATTATCCTCACATCGACGCCGGCGACCGGGCGGCCGACGCAGGCACCGCGCGTCGAGCCGAGGTCGATGTCGTCCGCCGAGACCGTGCTCACGGGCAGGGCCTCAGTGGCGCCGTACGGGCTGTGGAGGCGCCCTGCCCCGAGGAACGAGCGCGAGGCCTCCCAGAGGTCGGCGGGCACGGGCGCTCCGGCGCACAGGACGCGCCGAAGGCTGGGAAGAACGATGTGCCTTGAGCGGCAGTAGTCGGCCACCTTCCTCCAGAGCGTCGGCGACCCAAATGAATTCGTGACGCCCTCCTGCCGTATCGCCTGCACGATCTTCGCCGGGTCGGCCTTGGCCGGCCGCCTCGGGTCGATCTCGGGGATGACGCTCGTCATCCCGAGGGCCGGATTGAACAGGGCGAAGATGGGAAGCATCGGAAGGTCCACCTCGCCGGGCTCGATGCCGTAGGTCTCGCGGATGAGCCTGACCTGGGCGTCAAACATGCCGTGCTCGTAGCGCACGCCCTTTGGAGCGCCGGTCGATCCCGACGTGAAGAGTATGGCCGCGAGGTCGGCCGGCTCCGCGGCTGCCGCATCCGCTCCCGCGGCGGCCTTGCCCCCGACCCGCGCCGTGTGCGAGGCGCTCACGGGCACCCGCACCTCGACGCTGCAAAACGCCCGCCGGCACACGCGGGACAGCATCTGGGCGAGCGGGACTGCGACGAGCGCGCGCGGCCGCGCGCGGCCGACGCAGGACAGGAAGCCGGCGAGGCCCATTCCGGGGTCGATGACGACCGGCACGGCCCCGGCTCTGAACAGCGCGAATACCGACGCGACCAGCGGCAGCCCCGGCCCGACCATCACGAGGGCGCGGTCGCCGCGACGCAGTCCCCTGGCCGCGAACCGGGCGCGCCAGGCGTCGGTTTCGGCGAGAAGCCCGCCGAAGCTGACCGCGAGGTAGTCGATCTCGCCCGAAGCCGTCCTTCCCTGCGGGACCTTGAGCGCCGTCGCCCCGGGTTGCGCAGCGGCCATCCGGTCCAGATGGCGGGCGATGTTGGCGTTCACGCTTTGAGCGACGGAGCCTCTGCTAGAAGGGAAGCCTGCCAGGGCAGAAGGATGTCACCCGTGCTGCGGGGCGAGCGCGCGATCTGCGCAAGCTGGGAACGGTTGGCGATCAGGGTGGGGTCGATCGATATCCGCGCGGCGATCTTGTCCCGGTCCTCCTTGATGCGGTCGAGGAGGGCGATCTCCGCCTGGGTGAGCGGCGCGTGGCTGGGGTCGCGGCCCGCCCGGCGCGGGAGCGTGCGGGGATCCCGCTTCAGTCCCTGGTGAACCGCCGCCGCGAGCGAGCCGATGAGCCGGGCATGCCTCTTGCCGAGGTTCACCCCGTTGAGGATGGATTCCTCGGAGCCGCCGTGGTCGGCGGCCGCCGCGAGCCGGATCAGCAGCTCGCTTGAGCAGACCTTGAAGGGCGGGGTGTCCAGCCGCTGGGCCTGCTCCTGGCGCCAGTGCCAGACGGCGTGCAGGACGCCCTGGCCGCGCGCGCGCAGGCGCTCCGACTTGCCGATCCGCCAGTCATTCTCGTCGGGCGGCGAGAATCCCGTGGTGCCGGCCTCGATCTGCGCCCGGCATTGCTGCTCCATCCAGTCAAGGCGCCCGAGCCTCCTGAGCTCGCGCGCGAGAATGTCGCGCAGGGCGGGAAGGTACCACACGTCGAGCGCGGCGTAGTCGAGGAGCTTTGGGGTGATCGGCCGCCGCGACCAGTTGGCCTTCTGGCCGTCCTTGTCGAGTGCCACGCCGAAGTTGTCCTCGATCAGCGACGCAAGCCCGATCCGGCCTCGGCCGAGCAGCTGCGCGGCCAGCATCGTGTCGAATAGGCTCTTTGCCCGGAAACCGCAGAGGTCGTGCAGGAGCCGGAGGTCAAAATCGCTTCCGTGCATCACCAGGTGCTTCTTCGCGAGCCGCGGCCACAGTGCCCCGAGGTCGAGCGGAGCAAGGGCGTCCACGAGGAAGACTTCGCCGCGCACGTAGAACTGAAGCAGGCACACCCGGACGCGAAACCGGTACATGTTGTCCGCCTCCGTGTCCATGACCACCTCGGCCACCTGGTCGATGGCCGCAAGGAGCGGCGGGAGCTGGCCGGGCCGGTCGATCAGCAGGTGGCCGGAAATGCGGGCGTGTTGGGTCTTGACGCCGAGCAGGCGGCGGACCGGTTGCGGCAAGAAACGGGAGATCATTTCAGACCACCGGAGCGTGGGTAATGAGCCGCCGAAGTGCGAATCCTAATCTCGGACGCAGGCGACCCTATATTCCAGTCTCGTCCCCATTCGACGGTTAGCCTCCACCGGTCGGCCCCGGGCCTCGCCCCCTACGCGGCCCACGCGGCCAGGAACGCCTCCACGAGCGTCGGCAGGTCGGGGCTGTATCCGCCCTCGAGAATCGCCGCGGCCGATAGGCCCGTCTCCAGGAGCCAGCGCCCGAGCTGGGCGAAATCCTCCGTTTCAAGCGCCATTTCGGTGATTGGGTCGCGGGCGTAGGCGTCGAAGCCCGCGGAGACCAGCACGAGGTCCGGCCGGAACGAGACGATGGCGTCCAGCGACGCGCGCAGCGCCTGCAGGTGCCGGTCGCGCGGCGTCTGGGGCGGCAGGGCCCAGTTGCGGCTGTTGTCGCAATCGCGCAGGCCGGTTCCCGGGTAACCGGGAGCCTGGTGCACCGAGCAGACCAGGAACTCCTCGCGGCCGAAGAGGATGGCCTCGGTGCCGTTGCAGTGATGCGCGTCGAAATCCCAGACGGCGACCCGCCTGGCGCCGAGGTCGCGGCGGGCCGCGAGTGCCGCGATCGCGACCTGGTTTAGGTAGCAGAAGCCCATGGCCCTGTCGGCGGTCGCGTGGTGGCCCGGGGGCCGCATGAGCGCGAACGCGGGCTCCCGGCTTGCAAGCGCATGCCCCGTGGCCGCGAGCGCCGCGGCGACGGATCGGCGGGCATGGAGCGCGATACCCGGGAAATAGGCCGTGTCCGGATCGAAGTCGCGCGGCACCTCGAGGCGCGCGAGATGCGCGGGCGTGTGCGCGAGCAGGAGGGTTTCATCCGGGACGCCCTCGGCGGCCGTGCGCCAGGCCCACGAGGGACGGCTCGCGCGCAGGTGCGCCGCGGTCTTGGTCACGCGCGCCGGCTGCTCGGGGTGCCCGTACGAGCCGTATTCGGCGCACCGGGGGTCGTGAAGCAGCAGCATGGCGGTAGTTCTGGCGCGCGATTTCCTGTTCCAGCCAGCGTCGCCGACCGGGCGGCTTCGTCAAACACGAAGGGGATTCGCCGGCCGGCGCCCCCAAGCCTAGCCGGCCTTGTCCCGGCGAACCGCCTTGGCCCTCAAGTCGCCCGAGGAGCAGCCGCAATCGCCCCCGCATCCCGGCTTGCTGCGCCTCGCAACCGCGCGCAGGACGAGCCAGACCGCGGCGGCGGCGACGATCAGGAGAGCGGAGAGGGTCTGGAGTTGGTGCGACATGGGGCGTCAGAAACCCAGTGCGGTGCCCGACTGGTACACAATGAACGACAAAACCCAGGCCGCGCCAGTCATGTAGGCCGTTTGAAAGATGGGCCAGCGCCAGGAATTGGTCTCGCGGCGCACGACGGCGATCGTGCTCATGCACTGCATCGCAAAGACATAGAATATCATGAGGGTGAAGCAGACGAGCGGCGTGAAGAGCACGCGGCCGTCCGGCCACCTCGCGGAATTGAGCGCGTGCGTAAGGGGCGCCGTGTTTTCGCCCTCGGCCTCGGCGTTGAAGACCACGCCCATCGTGCTGACGAACACCTCGCGCGCGGCGAACGAGGTGATGAGGCCGATTCCGATCTGCCAGTCGAATCCGATCGGCCTGATGAGCGGCTCGATCGCATGCCCCGCCCGCCCGGCGAAACTTTGGGCGAGCTGCTGCGTGGCGGTCGCTCCATGGGGCGCCTTCGGATAGGCTGCGAGGAACCAGAGCACGACGCTGATCGCGAGGATGATGGTCCCCGCGTTCCTCAGAAAAAGCCCCGCGCGCTCGATCATGTGCAGGAGGACGTCCTTCAGGCGCGGAAGGCGGTACGGAGGCAGCTCCATGATCATCAGGGGGGGCTTGCCCCTCAGCAGCGTGCGCTTGAAGAGCCACGCGAAGCCGAAGGCGCCGATCGTGCCAAGCGCGTACATCAGGACCATGATGCCGACCTTTTTGGCGAGCGACACTCCGGAACCCGGCAGCAGCGCCGCGATCATCAGCAGGTAGACGGGGAGCCGGGCGGAGCAGCTCATCAGCGGCGCCACGAGGATGGTGACAAGGCGGTCCTTGGGGTCCTCGATGGTGCGCGTGGCCATGATGCCCGGAATCGCGCAGGCGTAGGAGCTGAGCAGCGGGATGAACGACTTGCCGTTGAGCCCCACCCGGCTCATCAGCCGGTCCATGATGAACGCGGCGCGAGCCATGTAGCCGGTGCTTTCAAGCAGGCCGATGAAGAAGAACAGGATGAGGATCTGCGGCAGAAACATCACGATGGTGCCGACTCCCCCGATGACCCCGTCCGTGAGCAGGCTTCGCAGGTCGCCTTCGGCCATCTCGCGCTTCATCCAGTTGGCGAGGGCGGCGTTGCCGTTGGCGATCCAGTCCATCGGAGCCTGCGCAAACTGGAAGATGCTCACGAAGAGAAGCGTCATCACGGCGGCCAGGACGAGCCAGCCCCACACCGGGTGCGTGACAACGGCGTCTATCCGGTCGCTCGGGGTCGGGGCCGACGCACGGGTGTTCTGGACGACCTCCGTCGCCAGCCGGCCTATCACCTCGTAGCGGGAATTCACGAGCGCGCCCGCCCAGTCCGTGCCCTCGGCCTCCCAGCGCCTCTCCCAGGACCTCAGGATCTCCTCGGTGCGCCGGTCGAGGGGCGTGGATCCCGCGACGCGCACGGAGTCCTGGTCCGTGAGGAGGAGGAGGGCTTCGGCGCGGGCGATGAGCGGCGCCCGGCCGCCGTTGGAGACGAGCGACGCCTGAAGCTCGGCGACCGCCGACGCGATCGCCGCCGGGATGTCCCACGCGTGGCGAGGGAGCGGCAGGTCGTGCCTGCTCATCGCAAGCTTCAGCTCGATGATGCCCTTTGCGTTCGCCGCCTCGCAGGGAATCACGGGGATGCCGAGCGTCTGTTCCAACCGCGCGACGCGGATCGAGAGCCCCGCCTTGGCGACGAGGTCCATCATGTTCAGGACCAGAATGACGGGCCTTCCCAGGTCCAGCACCTGGTGGACCAGGTAGAGGTTGCGCTCAAGGTTCGTCGAATCCACGATGCAGAGGATCCGGTCGGGCTGGGGGGTGTCCTCCCGGCGGCCGAGCAGGACATCGCGGGTCACGGCTTCATCCGGCGAGCGCGCGGCCAGGGAATAGGCCCCGGGCAGGTCGACGACCGTGATAGGCTGGCCGTGCTGCGAGTACAGCGTGCCCGTCTTCTTTTCCACCGTGACACCGGGGTAGTTCCCGACCCTCTGCTTCAGCCCGGTGAGCGCGTTGAAGAGCGTGCTCTTCCCGCAGTTTGGGTTGCCGACAATCGCATAGATGGGCGACTTGGACCCGCCGGGCGGCTTTGCGGGCGGCGTCATGGCTCACGGGGCTCGACCATCACGTGGGCCGCCTCGCTCTTCCTGAGCGTCAGGTGGTAGCCGCGAACCTTTATCTCGATCGGGTCGCCAAAGGGCGCACATCGCACCAGCGTGACCTGGGTGCCCGCCAGAAGGCCCATCTCACGGAGCCTCAACAACCCGGACTTCGGCAATTCACGGACGATGGCGGACGCGCCTATCGGAAGCTCGGATAGCTTGACCGACGCCGCCATGGGATGTCCCGCGCCCCTAGCGGGAGCCGATCCGCTCGACAAGAATCTGCCTCGCCGCACCGTGGCTCAGCGCGATGCGCGTCCCGTTGATCTGGCACAGAATGGTGTGGCTGCCGGAAACCTTCGTCACGTAGGTGGACTCGCCAAAGCCCATTTCCCTGATCCGCTGGCAGAATTCCGAATCCCCCTTGAGCTCGCGGATTCGCCCGGTCGCGCGGGCCGGCAGCTGGCAGAGCGGAAACGGGGAGTTGAAAGGCGTTCCTGTCATTGCCCGGCCAATGTAAGGGAACTGAGACTCAGTTTCAAGAAAATCTTATTCGTGGTTGATTTCCAGCCTTCCGCGTTTTGGTGCCATCGGGCGTTTTTGGGCCAAAATGGGTCGATTTTGCCAATATGTGGGGTGTTTTTCGCAAGAAATGCCCAAAAATGGCCAAAAAAGACCAAGATGCGCAGGGCCATCTTTTTGCCCTCGCGGCCCCTGGGCGAGGCTTCCTCGTCGCCCGGACCTGGTCCCCTTGCTACTGCCGTCGCCGCTTTGCCCCAAGCTGCGCGACCGAGAAGCGGACCACGGCCTCGAGCCGCTCGATCTCCGCGGGCTCGAGCGATTGCTTTCCCCGGAGCGCCTCCTCGGCGCGCTTCATCGCGGCGGCGGCGGCATTCTCATCGATCTTCTCCTCGTAGATCGCGCTGTCGGCCAGTATCGAGACCTTCTCGCCGGTGACCTGGGCGAAGCCGCCGCCGACCACAAGGAGCTGTGTCGCGCCCCCCTTGGTCGCCCGGAGCTCGCCGGCTTCGACCAGCGTGACGAGGGGAATGTGGCCCGGCAGGATGCCGACTTCCCCCTCCACGGTTGGGATGACGACCGTGTCGACCGTTTCGGAATAGACCCGGGCCTCGGGCGTGACGATCTCAAGGGTGAGGGGCATGGGGCTACTTCTTCGCGGCGCCGATGACCTCGTCGATTCCGCCCTTCATGTAGAAGTCGCCCTCGGGGACTTCGTCGAGCTTGCCGTCTAGGATCATCTTGAACCCGCGGATGGTCTCCTTGACCGGGACGTACTTGCCGGGAGTCCCCGTGAAGACCTCGGCGACGGAGAACGGCTGCGAAAGAAAGCGCTGGATCTTGCGGGCCCGATAGACCGTGAGCTTGTCCTCGGGAGAGAGCTCGTCGAGGCCGAGGATGGCGATGATGTCCTGGAGGTCCTTGTAGCGCTGAAGCACGCGCTGGAGTTCGCGCGTCACGCCGTAGTGCTCCTCGCCGACGATTGAGATCTCGAGGGCCTTTGAGACCGAGGCAAGCGGGTCGACGGCCGGGTAGATCCCCAGCTCGGCTATGGAGCGCTCGAGGACGATCGTCGAGTCGAGGTGGGCAAAGGTGTTCGCCGGCGCCGGGTCGGTGAGATCGTCGGCCGGAACGTATATGGCCTGCACGGAGGTGATGGAGCCCTTGTTTGTCGAGGTGATCCTCTCCTGGAGAACCCCCATCTCGTTTGCGAGGGTCGGCTGGTAGCCGACGGCCGACGGGGAGCGGCCCAGGAGCGCGGAGACCTCGGAGCCGGCCTGCGAGAACCTGAAGATGTTGTCGATGAAGAGCAGCACGTCCTGGTTCTTCTCATCGCGGAAATATTCCGTCATCGCGAGGGCCGAGAGGCCGACGCGCATGCGTGCGCCGGGCGGCTCGTTCATCTGGCCATAGACGAGCGCGACCTTTGACTTCGAAAGGTCCTTCTGGTCGATGACGCCGGCCTCGGACATCTCGTGGTAGAGATCGTTGCCCTCGCGGGAGCGTTCGCCGACGCCCGCGAAAACGGAGTACCCGCCGTGCGCCTTGGCGATGTTGTTGATCAGCTCGAGGATGACGACCGTCTTGCCCACCCCGGCGCCGCCGAAGGCCCCCGCCTTGCCGCCCTTGATGAACGGGCAGATGAGGTCGATCACCTTGATGCCCGTCTCGAGGATCTCGGCCTTGGTTTCCTGGTCCACGAGCAGGGGCGCGGGCCGGTGGATCGGATACCTCTTTTCAAACTTTACCGGGCCGCGGCCGTCAACCGTGTCCCCGGTCACGTTGAAGATGCGGCCGAGGACTCCGTCCCCGACAGGGACGGTGATCGGGCCCCCGGTGTCCGTGACAGGCATCCCGCGCTTGAGGCCCTCGACGGACGACATCGCGATGGCGCGCGCCACTCCGCCGCCGAGGTGCTGCTGGATCTCGAGCGTGAGAATCTGCTTCTTGCCCGACACCGTGAAATCGATGGTGAGCGCCTGGTAAATCGGCGGGATCGCGTGCTCGGCGAATTGGACGTCGACCACGGGGCCGATCACCTGGACTATTGTGCCTGTGTTCATCGTTTCGTAAGGGGGACCGATTGCGTGAGAATTCCCCGGCCTAGGCCGCGCTGTATTGGGCCGCAGCGATCTCGAGGATCTCCTGGGTGATGCCGGCCTGGCGGGCCTTGTTGTACTCGAGCGTCAGGTCGCCCATGAGCTCGGTCGCATTGTCGGTCGCGGTCTTCATCGCGACCATCCGGGCGCTGTGCTCGGAGGCCTTCGCCGAAAGGGCAAGCTGGTGGATCTGATGGTTGACGTAGAATGGAAGCAGCGCGTTGAGCACCTCCACCATGCCGGGTTCGAAGAGCACCTCGCGGTCATCGGCGTGCGGAACGCGGACAGTGCCCGTGTCGATGCCCAGCTGGTCGAGGAATTCCTTCAGGCTGCGAAGCGGGAGGACGGGGCGCACGAGCGGGTGCTGGACCATCGTGTTCTTGAAACGGGAGTAGATCACCTCGATCGTGTCTATGGTCCCTTCGATATACTGCTTTACCATGAACTCCGCAGCCACCTTGACCTGCGCGAATGGGACGCGGTCTTGAACCTGGAAATCGGCGACCATTGCGCGGCTTATCCGGGCCAGGAACTGGGTCCCCTTGCGTCCGATCGAGTAAAACTTCGCGGGCGTGCGGATTTCCTGGACGAGCTTGAACAGATTGGCGTTCAGCGGCCCGCAGAGGCCCCGGTCTGTCGTGATAAGGAGGATGCCGCGCGTCTTCACCTCGCGCTCGATGAGGAAGGGATGGGCGGCCTCGTCGATCCTGTTTGCGAGCGCGGCCAGGACGTCCGAGAGAAGGTTCGCATAGGGCCGGCCGGCGAGGGCCGCCTGCTGCGCCTTCTTCATCTTCGAGGCGGCGACAAGCTCCATCGCCTTCGTGATCTGGCGGGTGTTCTTTACCGACTTGATGCGTCGGCGGATGTCGCGGGTGCTGGCCATCGGGAGGGGGGCTCAGGAACTGGGTTCGGACGTCTCGGTCTCGGGGATCATCAGGCCGCAAAGGACGACTTCCACTCCTCGCACGCCGCCTGCAGCTTGGCCTCGAGGTCCGCGTCGAGCGCCGCCTTGGTGCGGATCTCCACAAGAAGGGCGTCCTTTCGCGTGGTGAAGAAGCTCTTCAGGGACGTGGCCGCGGCGACAACCTTCCTGATGTCGACGGGATCAAAGAAGCCCTTCTGCATCGCAAAGAGGACGGCGACCTGTAGCTCGATGGGCAGCGGCGAGAACGCCGGCTGCTTGAAGAGCTCAACAATGCGGTTGCCGCGGTCGAGTTGCGCCTTGGTCTTCGCATCGAGGTCCGACCCGAACTGCGCGAAGGCCGCGAGTTCCCGGAACTGGGCGAGCTCGCCCTTGAGTTTGCCTCCCACCTGCTTCGTCGCCTTGATCTGGGCGGCAGAGCCGACGCGCGAAACGGACAGGCCGACTGAAATGGCGGGCCGGATGCCCTGGTTGAAAAGATCCGTCTCGAGGAAGATCTGGCCGTCCGTGATCGAGATGACGTTAGTCGAGATATAGGCCGAGACGTCGCCAGCGAGAGTCTCGATGATGGGAAGCGCGGTCAGCGAACCCTTCCCGTCGAGGCGCGCGGCGCGCTCAAGGAGGCGGCTGTGCAGGTAGAACACGTCGCCCGGGTACGCCTCGCGCCCCGAGGGCCGCTTGAGGATCAGCGAGATCTGGCGGTACGCGACGGCGTGCTTGGAGAGGTCGTCATAGACGATCAGGGCGTCCATGCCGTTTTCCATGAACCATTCGCCCATGGCGGCGCCGGAATAGGGCGCGATGTACAGGTTGGCCGGGTTGTCGGCGGCGGGTGCCGCGACGATCGTTGTGAATTCGAGCGCGCCGGCCTCCTCGAGCGCGGTGATCGTGCGCGCGATGTTCGAGTTCTTCTGGCCGACGGCGACGTAGATCGAGTAGACCGGGCGGAACTTCGGGTCGCCGGAGGCGAGGCCCACCTTGTTGATCCTCGCCTGGTTGATGATCGTGTCGATCGTGATGGTCGTCTTGCCGGTTCCGCGGTCGCCGATGATCAGCTCGCGCTGGCCGCGCCCGATCGGGATCATGGAATCGATCGCCATGATCCCGGTGAAAAGCGCCTGGGAGACGGACTTTCGGACCACAACGCCGGGGGCGATCCGCTCGACGGGATAGAACTCCTTGGCCTCGATCGGACCCTTGCCGTCCACGGGATTGCCGAGCGCATCGACCGTGCGGCCGAGGAGCGCCTTGCCGACGGGCACGGAGAGAAGCCTGCCCGTGGTGGTGACCTCGTCGCCCTCCTTGAGGTTGGCAATGTCGCCCAGGATGACGCAGCCGACCTCGTCCTCCTCGAGATTGAGCGCGATTCCGATGGCGCCGGCGGGGAACTGCACCATCTCGTTGTACATCACGTCCGACAGCCCGTCGATCTTGGCGACCCCGTCGGCGACCGTGCGGATGTTGCCCGTGTTCTTCTTGACCCCCTTGGTGGATAACTTGGCGATCTGCTGTTCGATTTGTTCGAGGACGGTGCTCATGAAGCGATTCTTTGGACGGGTTTGTGAAATGGGCGACGGTGCTGCGTCAGACCGACAAGGCGAGCGCGGCGAGCTGGCCGGCGATGGACGACTCGTAGACGTCGTCGCCAACCCGCACGCGCAGTCCCGCGAGGAGGGCTGCGCTGGGCTTGGCCGTCGCGACGACGGGGCGGCCGTATTGCCTGCTCATCGCGGTTGCGATCGCGGCGAGCATCGCGTCGCTGACCGCACCCGCGTGCTCGACGACGGCCTCGCCCTTCGCGAGCTCCGCGGCGACGAGGCGATGATAGGCCTTCAGGACCATCACCGGGTTGGCGGGCCGGTGCTTCTCGACATAGGCGAGGACGCCGCCGACCTGCTCGGCGGAGACGGCGCCGTCCACCACGCTCAGCTTGAAAAGCTGGCGGGCAAGATGCTCGGCGATCTTGGCGTGGCTGGCCATGGGTTGCGCCGGGGGGCTAGGTCAGCTCAGACGTTCGTGAGTTCGCGGGCGGCGGACTCGTTGTAGCGGCTGCGTTCGGCATCGGACATTTCCTTCGAGAGGACGCGCTGGGTGATCGCGATGACCAGGCGGGCGATTTCCATGCGGGCCTCCGCGAGCATCTTCTTCTTCTCGAGCTCGATGACCTGCTGGGCCTTCGCGACGATCTCGCCGGCCTTGGCGGCGCTCTCCTGCGTCTGCTTGTCTAGGAACTCCTTTGCGGACCTGCGCGCCTCGTCGATGATCCGCGTCGCCTCGATCTGGGCCCTTCTCGCGCTAGCGACGCTCTCCTGCTGGACGGCGTCGAGCTTGGCCTTCATCTGCTCGGCGTACTCGAGGCCGGCGGCGATCTTCTTCTGGCGCTCGTCGAGCACCGCGAGCACGGGCTTGAAGGCGAACCTCCAGAGGATGAAGGCGACGACGGAGAAATTCAGGATCTGCGCGAGGAGAAACGGCCAGCTGATGCCGAACTGCTGCGTGATCTTGCTTATGCCGCTGGCTGCATCGCCGTGGGTGGCCGCATCGGCCGCAGGGCCCGCGGCCTGGGCCAGGATGATCAGATGGGAGAGCATGGTGGCGGTTGGTGTGAATGCGACCGCGCCGGCGAACGCCGGCGCAGCTTGCTTAGCCCTTGATGAAGAGCGCGTAGAACGCGACCGCTTCCGCGAGGGCCATGCCTATGATTCCCTGCACGAGGATCTTCGTCGAGGCGCCGGGATTCCGGCCGACGGCTTCGGCGGCCTTGAAGCCGACGAGGCCCACGCCGATGGCGGCGCCGAGGCAGCCGAGGCCGCCCTGGATGCTTCCTGTGATTTCAGCGATAACGTGGATCATTGTGTGTGTGCTTTGTACTTGTTGGATTGCCGCCGTCCGCGCGCGTGGCACGGTCCCGGCGGGAAAGGGTGGAATCAATGGGCGGGTTCCGTGTGGGCTTCGTCGTGCTCGTCGCCGTGGTTGCAGATCAGGCCGATGTAGACGCTCACAAGAAGCGTGAAGACAAACGCCTGGACGAAGCCGATCAGCAGCTCGAGGAAGTAGAACGGCGCCGGCAGGCCCCATTTCTGCATGCCGCTCATCGCGTGCATGAGGCTTTCGCCGCCGAAGATGTTGCCGAAGAGTCGCAATGAGAGCGAAATGGGGCGGAACAGGATCGAGATGACCTCGATGACGCCGACCAGGAAGAATATGACGAAGAGCGGATAGTAGATGATGGCTGGAACTTCCTTCCGGTCCGCCTTGTTGCCGAAGAGGTCCTTCAGGACGAACATCGGCCCCGCGTAGCGCATGATGAAATAGAACCAGCCGGCAATCGCAACAAGGGCGAGGGCGAGGGTGGCGTTCAGGTCCGCGTTGCCCGGGCGTATGAGCTCCGTCCAGCCTCCCGTTGCGTGGTCGACCATGTAGATCGTGCCCACGCCCGGGAAAAGGCCGCTCCAGTTCTCTATGAGAATGAACGTGAACAGGGCGATGAGGAGCGGGAAGGTGGGTTTGGCGACCTTGCTGCCGACGATGGGCGAGGTGAGGTCGAGGATTCCCTGGACCAGGTTCTCCACAACGGCCTGCGCCCGCGTGGGGATGAGCTTGGGGCGCCTGACGGCGAGGCGGATGGCGATGATGAGGGCCAGCGCCACCACCCAGCTCGTGACCATGCTGTTGGTGACGGGAAGCGGGCCTATGTTGAACAGCGCTGTTGCAGCGGTTTCCACGCCGCCCCCCTCCGCCGCGGACGCCGGAACCCCGGTCGAAAGGAGCGCTAAAAGGTATGTGAGATTGGTGCCTCTTGAAAAAATTCGCACAGACGTCTGGAAGGACTTGAAACGTGTAGTCGTACGCAATCGGCCCTCGCTCCGTCAACAACTGAAAAGTGAAAACCTCGTCCGGCGCCCTGCCGGAGGGCGTCCTCACGTTCTCTCAGCGTACCATGTCCTTCCTATCGTGATGATTGCCACCGCCCCGATGATGATCGCCGCGGCCAGGAATATCCGCAGGTTCATGGGCTCACCGAGGATCGCCCAGCCCAGGAACATGGCCACGACCGGATTCACGTAGGCGTACGTGGAGACCTTGGCCGGAGTGCTGTGCTCAAGGAGCCAGACATAGGTTGGAAACGCCACGATCGAGCCGACGATCACAAGGTACGCGAATGCGGACCAGGACTGGAAGCTCACGGACCCAGGATGAAGCTGGCTCCCCTCCCCCAGTATCCAGCCAGTCAGCAGCATCGCGGCGCTACCGCTCAGCATCTGGATTGCCGCGGCCATCATGAGCGGGGCGCCGCTCGTCGAGTGCTTGCTGTAAAGCGATCCGATCCACCAGCTTATGCTCGCGAGAAACAGGGCGATGACATCGGCGGTGGGAGGGCGGTAACCCGCCGGAATGGCCCCTGGACCCAGGAGCAGGGCGATTCCCGCAATCCCGACCGCCACGCCGGCCGCCAGGCCGGCGGTTGGAGGCTTTCCGCCGGGCCGCGCCCAGTCCAGGAGCACCACGATGAGCGGCGACGCCCCGAGGATCAGCGACGTGAAGCCAGAGGGGGTCCTAAGCTCGGCCCACGACACGATCCCGTTTCCCCCAAGCAGGAGGAACACGCCGACCAGCGAGTGATCCCTCCACTGGACGCGTGTCGGCCACGCGGCGCCCCGAAGCCTGAGGTAGCTGAAAAGAATGACGCCGGCTATCGCGAACCGCATTCCGGCCATCAGGAACGGGGGCATCGTCTCGACTGCGACGCGAATCCCGAGGTATGTGCTGCCCCAGATCAGGTAGATGGCGGCAAAGGCCAGGATGAAGGAGGCCCTGGTCGGCGTGGCGGTCGCTTTCATGGTGCGTGCGCAACCGAGACGGGCCAGCCGGCGGCGAATGCCACCGCGATCGGCGCCTTGATGGCTGTCGATTGACCAACGTGCTCGCCGAGGGCGGCCCACGCCGCTGCGATCGTAAGAATCGGCCGCAGGATGAAGCGGCAAGCTGCCGGCGGGCCCGGCTGGAGGCTGCGGACCCCGCCGGCGGAATCAGCGCCTGCGCTCATACTCCATGTAGGCGGCCGTCGCGTCCGCGGCGGCGTCTCCCAGGAGCCGGCCGACGAGGTGGAGTGAACTGTCGATGCCCGCCGAGATGCCGGCGGCCGTGATCACGCTTCCCGTGTCGTGGAATCTGGCGCCGGGCTCGACGATGGCCTTCGGCGCAAGCCGGCGCAGGGCGTCCACGGCGTCATGGTGGGTCGTGACGCGGCGTCCGTCGAGTATCCCCGCCTGCGCGAGCAGCAGGGCGCCCGTGCAGACGCTCATCGTGACCTCGGAGGCGCGGGATTTACTCTGTATCCACTCTATGAGTACATGGTTTCGGAGAAGGGCCCGCGTCCCGAATCCGCCCGGAACGACGAGGATGCGCGGCGGCGGGCAGTCGTCGATGGTGAAGTCGGGAACGACCTTGAGGCCGTTGCGGGCCCGGATGGCGCCCGGGACGGGGGCCACCGTGGCGACGCTGAACTCCTCGTGCGACCGCAGCTCGTCCGTCACCGCAAACACCTCGAAGGGCCCGGCGAAATCGAGCACCTCGACGTCGTCGAAGACCAGGATGGCAACATTTTTCCTCATGCCGATCTTTTAGCCTAACGGCGCGCGGCAACGAGTGAAAAAAAGCGTTCCGCCCGTTTCTGGAAGACCGTCGGCTCGTCGAACGGCCACGCGGCGGGGTCCACTGCCTCCCAGTCCGGGTGGGCCCGGACGGCGGCCGCGGCCTCGCGAAAATACGGTTCGTGGTCGGTCCTGAAATACAAGCGGGCCGCCGGCGCCGCCGCCGCGGCGGCGGCGCCGAGGAATTCGGGCTTAATGATTCTCTTCTTGCTGTGGCGCCTCTTCGGCCACGGGTCGGGGAAAAGGATGAAGATCGCGGCGAGACGGGCGTTTCTTGGCATAACCTCCAGGAAATCATCGGCGTCGGCCCGGACAAAATGCAGGTTCTTAAGGCGCGCTCGCTCGCGCTTGCGGTTGGCCCGCGCGATCCGGCCGGAGGCAATGTCGATCCCGATGCAGAGCTCTCCGGGGTGCGCCGCGGCATAGGCCACGAGAAAATGACCGTGGCCGCTGCCAATTTCCCACACCAGCCGCGAGGAGGGCGGGATGACGTTGAGAAGCACCTTTCGAAGCAGGTCGCGGCGCTCGGCGATTCGGGAGGCGTGCTCCAGTATCCGGGCGGGCCTCAAGCGGCTGAGTCCCCTTCCCTTCCTGCCTCAATCGCGACCATGAGCAGGCTGATGTCTGTCGGGTTGACCCCGCTCATCCGACTGGCCTGGCCAAGCGTAAGGGGTTTGATATGAGTGAGTTTCATGGCACTCTCCTTTCGGAGGCCCGGAATTGCCAGGTAATCGAATTCCAAGGGGATCCGAATCCTCTCGACGTGTCTCAGGCGTTCGACCTCGCGCTGCTCGCGTTCCAGATATCCTTGGTATGTAATTCGATACAGTACCTCTTTTCGTACTTCCGGGGTCTCGTGCGTGAATG
>DATNHT010000085.1:0-29619 GCA_035604815.1 Opitutaceae bacterium | reverse complement strand
AAATGCCGCGTGGACTCGGACACGACGGTCCGCCTGGGGCTCGCCACGGTGCGCGGCGTGCGCGCCCCGGCGCTGCAGTCGATGCTCGCCGCGCGCAGGGAGCGGCCGTTCGCATCGCTTGCCGATTTCCTGCGGCGGACGCAGTTCAACGCGGCCGAGCGCCGGGTGCTGGCCGGCGCCGGGGCGCTGAACGGGCTTGCGGGCCATCGCAGGTCCGCGCTGTGGCGGGTCGAGGCGTTCCACGGGGGCGACGACCTGTTCCGGCAGGCGGCGGAGGCCGACGAGGGGGCTCTCTCGCCCCTGGAGCGGATGACGCTCCTCGAGCGCCTGCAGGCCGACTACAGGCACCTGTCGCTCACGGCCGGGGCGCACCCGATGGGCCTCGCGCGTCCCATGCTGCCGGATGTCCGCACCGCGGCGCAGCTCAAGGACGTGCGGCCGGGGGAACGCGTGAAGATCTGCGGTTCGGTCATCACGCGCCAGCGCCCGGGGACGGCGAAGGGGTTTTGCTTCATCACGCTGGAGGACGAGACCGGGCTTGCGAACGCGATCGTCCGCCCGCGGCTCTTCGAGGAGTCCCGGCTCGCCATAAACCTCGAGCCTGCGCTTGTCATCACCGGCCGCCTGCAGAACGAGATGGGCGTGATCCACGTGATGGCGGAGGAGATCACGGGGATGCCCGACCTGGGGCTGCCCATGCAGGACTCGCACGATTATCACTAGCGGCTGGCTATCAATAGATTAAAGCCTGATCGGCCGCCGCCCTGCTCTGATTGGAGTGTCCAACCGGGGACAACAAATGCATAGTTTTTCCCCTCAAATGGCGAGTGCAACGGCGCTAGGTCCGCCATCATGGTGAACCGAGGACACTGAAGTCATGCGACGAAACATCAGACGGGTCCCGGAGCCCGCAACGGCGCCGGAATCCTTTAGGGACGCAGCCCTGCGCCCGTACGCCAGGAGCGTGCGCCGGCATGAAAGGGCCCTGCGGAGGTGCCGGGCGCATCTCTCGGAGAAATCGGTGCATGACCTGCGGATCGCGACGCGCCGGTTGCTCGCGCAGCTCGAGCTGATGCAGCCGCTCATTCCCGGCCGGACCTTCCGCAGGGTGCGGCGCAGGCTGAAGAGGCAGCTGCGCGCCACCGCCCTGCTGCGCGACGCGCAGGTGCAGCGGCTCAGGGTGACGGGGCTGCTCGCGGCGCACCCGGAGCTCGAGCCCGCATGCCGGCACCTGGAAAGGAACGAGAGGTGCCTGCGGCGATTCGCAAGGAGGAGGCTCAAGGGCGGGGGCGGGCTCCGGCGCCGGCTGAAGGCGGTCGGGAAAAGCACCGCGTTGAGCCTGCTCGGGCGCAATGCGGCCCTGCGCTACCGCGTTTCGCTCAGGGCCGCCATTCGGCGCGCGTCCCTTCGCCTGGAGGAGTTCCGCCGGAGCCCGCCCCGCGACGGCGAGGGCATTCACCGCCTCCGCATCTGCCTGAGGAAATTCCGCTACCTGGTTGAATCGATCCCGGCGGAAGTGTCGGCGCTCAGGCCCGAGGAGATCAGGCTGATCCGCACCCATCTCAGCCTCATGGGTGAAATCCATGACCTCGATCTGCTGATCGCCCGCCTCCAGGGGATCCCGACAAAGCGAAAGCGCGGACAGAACGGGTTTGAACCCATCCGGCGGTCGCTGCGGCGCCAGTATTCCGCCCAGGTGGCTGCCTGGCGCAGGCGCACACGGGAGCTCTTCTCCGGTCTCGATGCCATGTCCGAGGCCGATCCCCCCTTTGCCCAGCAGGCCATGCCCCATGCGGCGACCCCGTGACCATCCCCATTGCCGAGCCCCCGCGGCGGAGCCCCGCAGCCGGGCCGGAAATCGCGTGAAGGCGGTTCGCGTTCCCCGCCGAGGCGGCCTTCATGGGGGATGGCGCCCATGATGTCCCATTTCCGCAACCGGACGCAGGCCGGTGAAGTCCTCGCCGGGAAACTGGCGGGATATGCCGGGATCCCCGATGGGATTGTGCTCGGCCTGCCCCGCGGCGGAGTTCCCGTGGCGCATGCCGTCGCCCGGCGGCTGAAGCTCCCCCTGGATGTGTTCATCGTGCGCAAGCTCGGGGTGCCAGGCCAGGAGGAGCTGGCCATGGGCGCCATCGCCTCGGGCGGCGTGTGCGCCATGAACGACCAGATCGTCGAGGCCCTGCAGCTCCCGGATGACGCCGTCGCTTCCGTAAGGGCGAGGGAGCAGCTCGAGCTGGAGCGCCGGGAGAGGCAGTACCGCTCCGGCAGGCCGGAGCTGCGCGTCCGGGGGCGGACCGTCATCCTGGTGGACGACGGGATAGCGACAGGCGCCACCATGCGCGCCGCCGCCCTCGCCCTGCGCGAGGGCAAGGCCGGCCGCATCGTCGTCGCGGCGCCGGTGGCGGCGGACACGAGCCGCCGCGAGCTGGGCGGGGCCGCGGACGATTTTGTGGCCGTCCTGGAGCCGGAGAACTTTCTAAGCGTGGGCCAGTGGTACGCCGACTTCACCCAGGTGACCGACGACGAGGTGACCGCGCTGCTGGCGGGCTCCCCCTCCGGCAGCCCGGGGGAATGAGAGGCTCCCGCTGGGCTCCGCCGGGCCCCGCAGGCGTCGACCGAGATGCAGGCCATGGTGGCTTCGATCCCCCCGCCGGCCGCCGGCGGCCGGGGACCGCGCCGTGACTTCCGCAGCCACGCCCATCTTGGGCCCGCTGGCTTGCATTGCGCGTTCATTTAGGCCGCTGTGTCTGTAATGGAATTTCGGCTCGCCTCCGTCGCCTTCATCGCCGTGTTCGCGACCTACCTGTTCCTCGGTGGCATGGGCGTCACGGACCGTGGCAACCCGAACCCCAGGGACGCCCCATACAACCTGCTCGCGCGGGGCCTATTGTCCGGCCACCTCTACCTCGAGAAGGAGGCGCCGCCGATCCTGGAGCGGCTGAGGGACCCGTATGACCCGGATGCCAACAGGGACGCCAGGGACGTGAGGGACCGCCTGAACGACTTGAGCTACTACAAAGGAAGGCTCTACCTTTACTTCGGGGTCGCGCCCGCCCTGTTCATCTTCATCCCGTGGCATCTGCTCACGGGCGGCTGGCTCACGCACTGGGTCGTCGTCGTCTTCCTCTGCTCCGTGGGCCTGCTGGTCAACCTGTCCCTTGTCCACGCGGTCAAAATCAGGATCTTTCCCGAGGCCGGGTCGTGGCTCATGGCGATCTGCACGCTGATTCTTGGGCTGGGATCCTACGCGCCGCTGCTGGTCGCCCGGGCCGACATGTGGGAGATTCCGATCGCGTTCAGCTATTTCTTCGTTTCGATCGCGCTTAGGTGCCTTTGGGAGGCGTTCGGGAATCCCGCTCGCTCGGCTAAGTGGATCGCGTTTGCGAGCGCCGCGATCGGCCTCGCGTTCGCGGCGCGGCCGACCGCCCTGCCAAATGCGGCGATTCTCCTTATGCCATTCCTGGCAAAGGAAACCCGAAGGAGCACGTGGGCATGGGCCGCCGCAGTGGTTCCCTTGGCCCTCTGCGGCGTGGGCGTCGGCCTGTACAACGCCGAGCGCTTCGGCGATCCGTTCGATTTTGGGATGCGCTACCAGCTGGCTGGCATCAACGTCACCAAGCTGCATGCTTTCAGCCCCAGCTACGTCTGGACGAACCTTGGATTCTATCTTTTTCAGGGGGTCCGTTTGTCGTCCATATTCCCGTTCACCCACGAGCCCCTGATGGGCCCCCTGCGCGCACACTTGCCGCCGAACCACGGGGGGGCACAGAATATTTCGGGCGCGCTGCTCAACGCCCCGATCCTATGGGCGGCGGTGGCCGTGCCGGTGTTCGCCCGGCTCGGGCATCGCGATCAAAGGCTCGTCCATATCTCCATGTCTGCCGCCTGGGTTGCATTGAGTTCTCTGATCACGCTGTCCCTTTTCTTTGGCGCCTGCGCGCGTTACCAGTTCGAGTTTGTGCCGGCGCTGGCTTTCCTCGCGTCGGTGGGCGTGATCGAGGTGGAAGGAGCCCGGCCGGGACGCATGCACGCAATTGCCCGTTGCGCGTGGATAACAGCGCTCGTTGTTTCCTCGGCGTTTCCGGTGCTATATGGAATCGAGCGTTGCTCCTCGGACCACAACATTTCCGGCATCACGTGCCTGTCGTACGGTGACTTTGCCGGCGCCGAGCACGAATTTGAAACGGCCCGGTTCCTCTCGCCCCGGAATCCGCTTTCGCGGCTGGGTTCCGGCTTCATGCTCGCCCTCGAAGGGAGGAGGGCTGAGGCCGAGGCGGTCTTCGAGGCGTTGGTTCGGGATTTCCCCGATTACGCTTTGGCCCATCTTGCCTTGGGCAACGCGCTCGCGGGCCAGGGCAGGAGGCAGGAGGCGGATGCGCAATACCGGACCGCGCATCGACTCGACCCGGACGACGCGACAATCAGGGCGGCCCTGGATTCTGCCCGCGCACGGGAGAGGTGATTCGGCGCCTGCAGCGCCGCGTCCGCGCCATGGCGGACGAGATCGCCGGGGCGGCCGGGGCGCGGGCTCCAAGCGCAGGCTTCGCATGCCTTTCGCCGATACGTCGCGTGGGACGGGGATTGCACTCCGCCCCGGATGCGGGCAATAGCAGACCCAAAGAATGGAATTCCGGTTAGCTTCCGCAGCCTACATCGTCGTATTTGCAACCTATCTGTTCCTGGGTGGAATGGGAGTCACGGACCGCAACAATCCGTTCCCCCGGGACGCCGCGTACAACCTCCTCGCGCGCGGCCTGATGTCTGGGCACCTTTACATCGACAAGGAGGTGCCGGCGGTCCTCTCGCGCCTCCCCGATCCATTCGATCCCGTCGCAAACAGGACGGCCAGGCTCGATCCGAGATACCGCCTGCACGACGTCAGCTACTACCGCGGAAAGCTGTACCTGTACTTTGGGGCCGCGCCCGCATTGCTCGTCTTCATCCCGTGGCATCTGCTCACGGGCGGTTGGCTTCCGCACTGGGCCGCCGTCGTCTTTCTCTGTTCCGCGGGCCTGCTGGTCAATCTGTCCCTTGTCCACGCGGTCAAGCTCAGGAACTTTCCCGAAGTCGGGCCGTGGCTCATGGCTATCTGCACGCTGATCCTAGGGCTTGGCTCCTACGCGCCCCTATTGGTCGCCCGGGGCGACATGTGGGAGATTCCGATGGCGTTCAGCTATCTCACGGTGTCGATCGCGCTCAGGTGCCTCTGGGAGGCGCACGGAAATCCCGGCCGTGCGGCGAAGTGGATCGCGCTTGCGAGCGCGGCGCTTGGCGCCGGGTTTGCCGCGCGGCCGACCGTCCTGCCGAACGCGGCTATCCTCTTGTTTCCGTTTTTTTCAAGGGAGACCCGAAGGGACCTGTGGGCCTGGATCGGTGCGGCGGCGCCGCTGGCGCTTTGCGGAGCGGGCGTCGCCCTGTATAACGTCCTGCGCTTCGGCGATCCGCTCGATTTCGGGCTCCAACACCAGCTGTCGGCCGGCCGCGAGGGAGCAATCATCAGGAACTTCAGCGCGAGCTTTGTCTGGGCGAACCTTCGTCTCTATCTTTTTCAGGGAGTCCAATGGACGTCGGTGTTTCCGTTTGTCCACGAGCCACTGCTGGGCCCCCTGCGCGCGCGCCTGCCGCTCAACCACGGTGGAGTAGAGCATATTTCGGGCGCGCTGTTGAACGCCCCTATCCTCTGGTCGGCGCTTGCCCTGCTGGCATTCACCAGGCCCGGGCATACCGATCGACGCTTCCTGCTTTTCGCCGCTTCCGCGGCGTGGGTCGCATTGAGCTCGCTGGCCACGCTGGCCTTTTTCTTCGGCGCGTGCTCGAGGTATCAGTTCGAGTTTGTGCCGGCAGCGGCCCTCCTCGCGTCGCTGGGCGTGATGGAAATGGAGAGGACCCGGTTGACGACACCGATACGCGCAATCGCCCGGTGCGCCTGGATCCCGGCGCTGGTGATATCGTCAGCGTTTACGGTGCTCTACGGAATCGAGCGGTGCGCCTTGGACCACAACTATTCCGGCATCGCCTGCCTGGAATATGGCGACGTCTCCGGCGCGAGGCGCGAGCTGGAGATCGCCCGGTTTCTGTCGCCCCGGAATCCCTTTTCGCGGCTCGGTACCGGTTTGATATTGGCCGCCCAAAACAAGTACCCAGAGGCCCAGTCCGTCTTCGAGGCATTGATCCGAGATTTTCCAGACTACGCCATAGCCCATTTCGCCCTGGGCAAGGTGTTCGCCGGCGAGGGCCGGTGGGACGAGGCGATCGCGCAGTTCTGGGTTGCGCGTCGACTGGATCCGTACGACGGGACAATCGAGGCAGGCCTGAATTCCGCGCTCGCGGGGAAGAGGTGATCCAGCGCCCGCTGCCCCTCGAGGGCTCCCCTCTCACCGGCAATTCCGAACCTGGGCTTGCGGCCACCACTCGGCTGAGGATCGAGGGAAACATTTTGCGCGTCATGGCGGACGAAGTCGCCGGGTTGGCGCAACGCAGGCTCCACGCTAAGAAATCGCAGGGCTTTCGCTAAAAGATTGCGTGGGACCGGGATTGCACTCCGCCCCGGGTGCAGACAATAGCAAACCCAAAGAATGGAATTCCGGCTAGCTTCCGCAGCCTTCATCGTCGTATTTGCCACGTACCTGTTCCTGGGCGGGATGGGCGTCACGGACCGCGGCAACCCGTACCCCAGGGACGCCGCCTACAACCTGCTCGCGCGCGGGCTCCTCTCCGGGCATCTTTACCTCGACAAGGACGCGCCCGCGGTCCTTTCCGGCCTCGCGGACCCGTATGATCCCGCCGTCAACATGACGGCCAGGCTCGACCCCAAGTACCACCTGCACGACTTCAGCTACTTCCGAGGGCGGCTGTACCTTTACTTTGGGGTCGCGCCCGCCCTCTTCGTCTTCATCCCGTGGCATCTCCTGACGGGCGGCTGGCTTCCGCACTGGGCCGCCGTCGCGTTCCTCTGCGCCGCCGGCCTCCTGGTCAACCTGTCGCTGGTCCACGCGATCAGGCTCAGGGTATTTCCCGGCTCGGCGCCGTGGATGATGGCCGTCATGGCGCTGGTCCTCGGGCTGGGATCCTACGCGCCCCTGCTGGTCGCCCGCGGCGACATGTGGGAGATTCCGATCGCGTTCAGCTATTTCTCGGTGTCGGCCGCGCTCAGGTGCCTCTGGGAGGCCTACGTGAACCCCGGCCATTCGGCGAGGTGGTTGGCGGTCGCGAGCGCGGCCTTCGGCGCCGCTTTCGCCGCGCGCCCGATCGTCCTGCCGAACGCGGCCATCCTCCTGCTTCCGTTCGCCTCGAGGCAGGTCCGCAGGAGCGCGTCGGCATGGGCCGCGGCGGTGGTCCCGCTGGCCCTTTGCGGCGCGGCCGTCGGCCTGTACAACGCCGGCCGCTTCGGCAATCCGTTCAACTTTGGGATGCGCTACCAGATCTCGGGCCACTACGTCGCCAAGATCCATGCGTTCAGCCCGGATTACTTCTGGACGAATATTCGCTTCTATCTCTTTCAGCCGGTCAGGTGGACGTCCGTGTTTCCCTTCACCCACGTCCCCGCGGGCCGGGCCGTGCCCCCGAATCACGCGGGAACGGAGCACATCTCGGGCGCCCTGGTCAACGTCCCGATCCTCTGGTCGGCGCTCGCCGTCCCCGTGCTCGTGCGCCTCGGGCGCGCCGACCGGATCCTGCGCCCCATCGCCCTCTCCGCGGCGTGGGTGGCGTTGAGCTCGCTTTGCGCGCTGGCCTTCTTCCTCGGCGCATGCTCGAGGTACCAGTTCGAGTTTGTGCCTGCGCTGTCCTTCCTCGCGGCGGTGGGCGTCATGGGGGTCGAGGGCGCCCTCAGCGGACGGCTCCGCGCCCTCGCCCGCTGCGCGTGGATCCCCGCGCTGGCGGTTTCCTCGGCGTTCCCGGTGCTCTACGGGATCGAGCGGTGCGCCTCGGACCGCGTCTATTCCGGGCTCACGTCCCTCATGTACGGCGACGTCCCGGCTGCCGAGCAGGAATTCCGCACCGCCCGGCTTCTCTCGCCCGGCAATCCCCTCCTGCGGCTTGGTTCCGGCCTGGCGCTCATCACCCAGGCCAGGTCCCCGGAGGCCGAGTCGGTCCTCGAGGCGCTGGTCCGGGACTATCCCGACTACGCCATGGCCCATTTCGCGCTGGGCAACGTCCTCGCCGGACAGGGCCGCCGGGACGAGGCCATCGAGCAGTTCCGGATCGCGCACCGGCTCGATCCCGGCGACGCTTCGATCCAGGCCGGCCTGGATTCCGCTCTCTCGAGCAAGAGGTGATCGGGCGCCCGCGGGGTTGCATCCCCGCCGGGGACCGGCTCGTAATAGGGGTGGATGAGCCGCCTGCTGATCGCAGCCATGGTGTTTGCCGGAGCCGCGCGCGCGGGCGCGGCCGACGCGATCGCGTGGCAGCCCTGGTCGGACGCGGCCTTCGCGACCGCGAAGCGGGAGCACAGGTTCGTCATCATGGACCTAGAGGCCGTGTGGTGCCATTGGTGCCACGTCATGGACGAGACCACCTATCGGGACCCGAAGGTGATCGCGCTGATGGGCGCGCGCTATGTCGCCGTGCGGGTTGACCAGGACTCCCGCCCGGACCTTGCGAACCGCTACGAGGACTACGGCTGGCCCGCGACCATCGTCTTTGCCGCCGACGGAAGCGAGATCGTCCGCCGGCGCGGGTATCTGGCCCCCGCGGAAATGGCCTCCATGCTCCAGGCCATCATAGACGACCCGTCGCCCGGGCCCTCGGTCAGCTCCGAGGCGAGCCCGCGGTACCCCGCGGATGCCCGCCCGGACGACGCCCTGATGTCCGGGGTGAGGAACAGGCTGCTTTCGGGATACGACCGGGCGGTCGGGGGATGGAGCGGCGAGCACAAGTTTCTGGATGCGGACAATGTCGAGTATTGCCTGCGCGCCGCCGCCCGCGGCGATTCCGAGGCGGCGGCCATCGGGCGCGACATGCTCCGGCTGCAGCGCCAGCTCTTCGATCCCGCCTGGGGCGGCGTCTACCAGTACTCGGCGGCGGGCGACTGGGTTCACCCGCATTTCGAGAAGATCATGGCTGTCCAGGCCGACAACCTGCGCATCTACGCGATGGCGGCCGAGCAATGGCCCGATTGGGGATACCAGGCGGCGGCGGACCAGATACGGCGCTTCCTGAAGGGCTTCCTGCAAGGCGCCGACGGGGCGTTCTACACGAGCCAGGACGCCGACCTCGTGCCGGGCGAGCATGCCGCCGATTATTTCCTGCTCGACGACGGCGCGCGGCGGGCCCGGGGCGTCCCGCGCGTCGACACGCACCGCTATGCGCGGGAAAACGGATGGGCGGCCGCCGCGCTCTGCGCGCTCTCGGGGGCGACCGGGGACGCCGCGCCGCTCAACGAGGCCGAGCGGGCGGCGGAATGGGTGGTCGCGCACCGGGCTTTGCCGGGCGGCGGATTCCGGCACGACGAGGCCGACGCGGCCGGTCCGTTTCTCGGCGACACCCTTTCCATGGGCTCGGCGTTCCTCGCGCTGTACCAGGCCACGGGACGCGCGGCGTGGCTCGCGCGGGCCGAGGGGGCCGCCGATTACATTCGGGGCCACTTCGCCAGGGGGGCCGAGCCGGGATTTGCGACCTCCGACACGACTTCCCCGTCGTTTCCGGGGCCGCAGCCAGAGTTCGACGAGTCCATAGGCCTAGCGCGGTTCGCCAACCTCCTTGGGCGCGCGACGGCCCGGCCGGAGGACCGCGCATTGGCGGAGTCCTCGCTCCGGTGGGCGCTATCCCCGGACAAGGTGGGCCGGCGCGGCCCCTACGCCGGGGGGCTGCTCCTTGCGTGCGATGAGCTCCGCACTGAGCCGCTGCACGTGACCGTTGTCGGCCACCGGGACGATCCTGCCGCCCGAGCGCTCTTCTCCGCCGCCCTTCGCGCGCCCACGGCGTACAAGCTGGTCGAATGGTGGGACCGGCGCGAGGGACCGCCCCCGCGCGGGGAATCGATCTTCCCGGACCTCGACAAGTCGGCCGCGTACCTCTGCGCAAACGGGGCCTGCTCCTCCCCAATCCGCGACGCCCAGGCGCTGACGCGCAGGCTGGACAAGGCGGTGGCCGCGGCGGGCGGCCAATAGAGACGCCTCTTGGCGGCTTGGGCGGCCGAGGATGCGACGGATCCCATTTCTCGCTGCCCTTGAATTCCCGCGCCTGGAGGTCCATCTGTAAAGAATCCCTGGCGACCCCGCCAGCCCCCTTGTTCACCCATGAGCTCCATCCGAATCCTCGTTGCCCTGTGCCTCCTCGCGTCGGGCGCCGCGGCCGAAGGCGCCGCCGGCGACCCGTCCCCAAGGCTCCCGCGCAGCACCCCGGAGGAACAGGGGATACCGGCCGCGGCGCTCCTCGGATTCGTCCAGGCGGCCGAGCAGAAGATCGACGCGCTGCACAGCTTCATGCTGGTGCGCCACGGCCACGTGGTGGCCGAGGGCTGGTGGGCGCCCTATGCGGCCGACGAGCCGCACGCGCTCTTCTCGCTCAGCAAGAGCTTCACGTCGACCGCGGTCGGGCTGGCGGTGGCCGACGGCAGGCTGAGCCCCGACGACCCCGTGCTTAAGTTTTTTCCGGACGAGGCGCCCGCCGCCCCGGGCAAGAACCTCAGCTCGATGAGGGTGCGCGACCTGCTGAGGATGGCCACGGGCCAGCGGGACGAGGACCTCAGGGCGTTCCCGTTCCAGTCGCAGAGGGACCTCGTGAGGGTCTTCCTGGAACTTCCGGTGCCGGACAAGCCCGGCACGCACTTTGTCTACAACACGGCGGCGACCTACATGCTTTCGGCGATTGTCCAGAAGGTCACGGGGCAGACCGTGCTGGATTACCTCAAGCCGCGCCTGTTCGAGCCGCTCGGCATCTCCGACCCGGCCTGGGAGGCGAGCGCCCAGGGGATATCGTTCGGCGGCTTTGGCCTGAGCCTGCGCACCGAGGATATCGCGCGCTTCGGCCAGCTTTACCTGCAGCGGGGGCAATGGCGCGGCCGCCAGCTCGTTCCCGCCGGCTGGGTGGACGCGGCGACTTCCCTCCAGACATCGAACGGAAGCAACCCCGCAAGCGACTGGGACCAGGGGTACGGCTACCAGTTCTGGCGCTGCAGGCACGGATTCTACCGCGGCGACGGCGCATTCGGGCAATACTGCGTCGTCATGCCCGAGTTCGACGCGGTCGTTGCCATCACGGGCGCGACCCGGGACCTGCAGTCGGTGCTGGACGTCGTCTGGGACCGGATTGTCCCGGCGTTCGAGGGCGCGGCGCTTCCCCCGGATCCCGAGTCCGATCGCCGGCTTTCGGACAAGCTTGCGAGCCTGACCCTGGCCGCGCAATCCGGGCAGCCGGAGTCCCCGATGGCGGCAAGGATCGCGGGGAGGCGCTATGAGTTTCCCGCGAACCCGCAGCAGATCGAATCCATAGAATTCGAGCCGGCGCGGGAGGGGGCCGGCGTGGCGATCGCGGTCAGGCTCGCCGGAAAGGACCAGCGGATCGAATGCGGACGGGGAGCGTGGTTGAAGGGGTCGCTCGCGATTGGCCCGGCCGGCCCGGTTCCGATCGCCGCATGCGGGGCCTGGTCGAGCGACGACACCTACACCGCGGTAATCTGCCGCTACCGGACGCCGTTCTCCTCGACCTACGACATGCGGTTCTCGGGTGACGAGGCCATCCTCGAGACCGAAGACAATGTCGGCCTCGAACCGATCGCCCGCGTGCGCCTGGTCGGCAGGGCGCAGCCAAAGTAGGCGTTTCTGATTCATGGCGCCGTTCAAGGTTGTCGGCGCAATATTGACCGCTCCAATATCCGGATCCCATGAGACTTGCCCCGGCCAGCACGATTGTGAGCGGACGGTTCGCGATCCTATCAATCGCGGCGGCCCTCGCAGCTGCCGGCTCCGGCTGCTCGACGTACCGTTCGAAGCCGCTCGATCAGGCGTCTGTCGATCGCGCCCTCGTTCCCCCGGCGATGGATTCGGTCAGGGTGGCCGCCGCGCAGATCAAGCATCCGCTGCTGGCCCCGATGGTGATTGACGGGCGCGGGGGCTACACGCCCGACGAGATTGCGGTGATGGTGGTCATCGTCAGCCCTGGGCTGCGCGTGCTGCGCGACCAGAGGGGCGTCGCGCAGGCGCAGGTCTTGCAGGCTGGAATCCTTCCCAATCCGCAGTTCGGCTACTCGGTTGACCGGCCGCACGGGGTGTACGATCCCGCCGTCGTCTCGGGCGGAAGCCTGGGGTTGAGCTGGGAGGTGACTTCGCTGCTGACGCGACGCGACCAGGTCGGCTCGGCAAAGGCCGGCGCCAAGGCCGTCGACTTGACGGTGGCCTGGGAGGAGTGGCAGACGGCCCAGGACGCGCGATTGCGCGCGTTTCGCATCCTGTCCCTTGAGCGGCGCATCCCGCTCGCGCGGTCCATCGAAGAGGGCCTGGCAGACACCCTCGCGCTGAGCAAGAAGGCCGTTGCGCTTGGCCTCAGGACGACGGCGGACCTGACGGCGGCCGCCGAGTCGTGGTCGCAGGCGCAAAACGCGCGCTTCGACCTGGAGCAACAGCTCACATCGGAACGGGCCGCCCTGAACGTTGGCTTGGGCATGGCTTCCGCGGGCAAGGTGCCCCTGAAATACGCGGCCCCGGATCCCTCCCCTGGACCGGCACCGACGGCCGACGAGCTCCTCCAGGGTCTCGAGGAGCGCAGGCTCGACCTGGTCGCCCTGCGCTACGGCTACGAAAGCCAGGAGGCCTCCCTGCGCGCCGCGGTCATCGCCCAATTCCCGAAGATAGGCTTGAACGTGAACAAGGCCAATGACACGACCCCCATCTACACGCGGGGCCTGGGCGTGACCGTCGACCTGCCGTTCTTCGACCGCAACCAGGGCCAGATTGGAGTTGCCCAGGCGACCCGCCAGCAGCTCTTCGACGAGTACGTTGCGCGCGTCGCCGAGGCGCGCTCCCAGGTGGGTCAGGCCCTTGCGAATCTTGCGATCGCGCGCACCCAGCTTGCGACGGTGGAGGCGTCGCTGCCGGACCTTGCGAAGCTTGTCTCCTCCTACGAGACGGCGCTTGAAAGCCGCAACGCCGACGAACTCGCCTACCGCGATGCCCGGGCGGCGCTCGCGACCCGGCAGATGGAGCAATACCTCGTCCAGCAGCAGGTGCTGGAACTGGGGGTTGCCCTGGAGATCGCCACGGGCCGCCCCTCGATCGCGCCCAACCCTTCTCCGGCCTCCCTATGAAGAGAATCCTCCCCGTTCTGCTGCTCGCGGCGATCGCCGTGGGAGCGTGGTTCAGTCTGAGGCCGCATTCCATTGGCGACGCCGAGGAGGTGAGGCCCGTTGCCCGGGTCCAGGTTGCCGCACTCCGGGTCGAGCGTGTCGTCGACTCGCTGCCCGCATTCGGGGTCGTTGAGCCCTCGCCCTCCGGCGCCCACACCGTCGCGCTCGCCTACGACGCAGTCGTGAGGAATGTCTCCGTTTCGGCCGGCGCGACGGTCGCTGCCGGCGACGTCGTCATGGAGGTTGACGCGACTCCCGACGCGAAGCTCGCCCTGAATTCGGCTCGCGGCGCGGCCAAGCTGGCCGACCGGGGCCTCGAGGCCGCCCGCCAGCGCTACGAGCTGAGGCTCGCGACGAGCCAGGACCTGCTGGCGGCCGAGCTGGCGGCGGAGGACGCCAGGCTCAGGCTAGGCAGCCTTGAGGGACGGGGCCAGGCCGGCGACGGCAGGTTGGTCGCTCCGGTAGCCGGAATCGTGACCAAGCTCGACCTTCAGCCCGGTGCCGTCGTTCCCGCCGGGACCCCGCTTGTGACAATCGCCGCAATCGGGCAACTCGAGGCCCACCTTGAGGTCGAGGCGGCAGACGCCGGAAGCGTCCGTGCGGGGCAGGCGGTTGCGGTCGTCCCATCTGACCGCCCGGGTGCCGACGGCGCAAGCGGGGCAGTCCGACTGGTGGGCGCCAACGTCGACCCGGTGACGGGAGCGGTCGACGTGCGGGTGACGCTGCCCGCCGGAAGCCCGTGGTTCGCCGGGGAGCACGTGCACGGAGCCGTCCACGTTCGGGAGAAGACGGCGCTCGTCGCCCCGCGGGCCTGCGTCCTGCCCGAGGGCGACCGGCAGGTGCTCTACACGGTCAAGGACGGCAAGGCCGTGAAGCATGCCGTGGAGACCGGGACCGCAGCGGGCGACGCGGTTGAGGTGATCGCCCATGACCTCCACGCGGGCGACATGGCGGTGACAGTCGGCAACTACGAGCTCGAGGACGGGATGGCCGTCCAGGTTTCCCCGAGTGGTTCCAAGGGCGACGGCGGCAAGGCGGACGACGAGAAATCCAATCCGGAGAGGACGCCGTGAACCTCACCGCGTGGATGCAGGCCCACCGGACGGCCATATTGTGCCTGCTCGCCCTCCTGGTGACGGGAGGCCTGGTGGCGGTCTTTTCGCTGCCGGTCGCGCTATTTCCCCACGCGGATTTTCCCCGCATCGTCATCAACCTCGACGCGGGCGACCGGCCTGCGGAACGGATGACGATCGAGGTGACCGTCCCGATAGAGGAGGCCGTCCGTTCGGTGCCTGGGCTCAGGCGCATTCGGTCGACGACCAGCCGGGGAACCTGTGATGTGTCGGTCAACTTCGACTGGGGCGCCGACATGGTCCTGGCGATGCTCCAGGTCGAGTCGGCGGTGAACCGCGTCCTCGGCTCCCTGCCGGCGGGGACAACCTTTGAAGTCCGCCGCATGGATCCGACCGTGTTTCCCTGCCTGGGGTACAGCCTCACGTCGGACAGCCTTTCGCCCGTGCGCCTGCGCGACGCCGCGTACTATCAACTCCGTCCCATCCTGTCGACGGTCCCGGGGGTCGCCAAGATAGACGTGCAGGGCGGGCTTGTGGCCGAATTCCGCGTGTTGATCGATCCGGCGCGCCTGGAGGCGCACGGCCTCGCGCTTGACAACGTGAACAAGGCCCTTTCGGCCGCCAACACTATCAGCGCGGTGGGCCGCTTGGAGGACCGGGACAAGCTCTATCTGGCTGTGGTCGACAACCGCCTTGCCGGCACCGATGACATCGGCCGGATCGTCGTCCAGAAGGGCGCAACCGGAATCGTGCGGGTGGCCGACATAGCCAAGGTCGAGCTCGGCACCGCTCCCCAGTGGACGCGCGTCACAGCCGACGGGCACGACGCGGTGATCCTGCTCGTCTACCAGCAGCCGGACGGCAATACCGTGCAGATCGCCCGGGACGTGCGCGAGAAGATGCGCCTGTACGCCCCCCATCTTCCCCCGGGCCTGAAGATCGCCAACTGGTACGACCAGAGCCAGCTGATCCTCGGCGCGGCCAGCAGCGTCCGGGACGCCGTCCTGGTGGGCATATGCCTGGCGGCCGGCGTGCTGATGCTCTTCCTGCGCAACGGGAAGGTGACGCTTATCGCGGTCGTTTGCGTGCCCGCCGTGCTCGCTGCGACCGTGCTGCTCCTCAAGCTGCTCCACAGCAGCTTCAACATCATGACGCTTGGGGGCATGGCCGCGGCGGTCGGCCTGATCATCGACGACGCCATCGTGATGGCGGAGCACGTGGTTCGGCGGCTGCGCGGCCACTCGGGTAGCCACCAGGGCCTTGTCTGGTCCGCCGCGGCGGAATTCACGCGCCCGCTCGTCGCATCCTCGCTCTCAACCGTAATCATCTTCGCGCCGCTGGCGTTCCTCTCGGGAGTGACCGGGGCCTTCTTCAAGGCGCTGTCAATGACGATGGCGGCGAGCCTCGTGATTTCGTTCCTTGTCGCATGGCTCGCCGTGCCGATCATGGCGGATCACCTGCTCGACGAGAGAGACGCCAACCAGAGGGAGGGCGGCCTGTTCACGCAGCGCGTCCACGCCGCCTACTCGCGGCTTCTTCATCGCCTGCTTGCCAGGCCGTGGCTCGCGCTCCTGGGGCTGGTCCCGCTTCTCGTTGTCGCGTGGGTCGGCTACAGGAACGTCGGTTCGGGATTCATGCCAAAGATGGACGAGGGTGGCTTTATCCTGGATTACCTCGCGGATCCGGGCACCTCGCTGACCGAGACGGACCGGCTCCTCCGGCAGGTCGAGGAGATCCTGAGAGACACCCCGGAGGTGCAGACCTACTCCCGGCGCACCGGCCTGCAGCTGGGCGGCGGCGTGACCGAGTCCAATGAGGGGGACTTCTTTGTCCGCCTCAAGTCGCCGCCTCGCCGGCCGATCGACGATGTCATCGACGATGTCCGCGCCCGCGTCCAGAAGAACGTGCCCGGCCTCGACGTCGAGTTCGCCCAGCTCATGGAGGACCTCATCGGCGACCTGACGGCGGTGCCGCAGCCGATCGAGATCAAGCTGTATTCGGACGACGGGTCGGTGCTGAAGGCTGCGTCGACCGGCGTGGTCGAGGCCCTGGGCCGAGTTGCCGGAGTAGTCGATGTCCGGCCGGGAATCGAGCTCGCGGGCGACGCGCTGACCATTGTCGTGGATCCCTACAGGGCGGCCCTCGAGGGAATGGACCCGGCTTCGGTGACGGATGCGGTCGATTCCCTGCTCGAGGGCTCTGTGGCGGCGACGAGGATCGAGAGCGATCCCAAGTTGATCGGGATCCGCGCGTGGATCCCGGCCAGGTTCCGTCGCACGGATGCGGACGTGGCTAACCTGCGCGTGCGCGCGCCCGACGGCCATTTCTTTCCGCTGCGCCGCGTCGCGGCGGTGTCCACCGTGACCGGGCAGCCCCAGATAGACCGCGATGACCTGAAGCGGATGATCGCCGTGACGGGCCGGCTGAGCGGCAGGGACCTGGGGTCGACCATCCGCGACGTCCGGTCCGTCCTCGCAATCCCCGGCGTCGTTCCCAGCGGCGTCTATGCCGTGCTGGGGGGGACCTATGCCGAGCAGCAGGACGCCTTCGCCGGGCTCATGGCGGTGTTCGGCGCCGCGGTCGCTCTCGTCTTCCTTCTCCTGCTCTTCCTCTACGAGAACATCCGGACGGCCGCGGCCATGATTGCCACCACGCTTCTGGCCCTCTCTGCCGTGACGATCGGCCTCTGGGTCACCCATACGGAGCTCAATATCTCCTCAATGATGGGAATGACCATGATCGTGGGCATCGCGACGGAGGTCGCCATATTCTATGTCTCCGAGCTGGTCTCCATCCCCGAGACGCGTGATGAGCGCGAGGCCTTCGTCGAGGCGGGCATCAATCGGATGCGGCCCATCGCGATGACGACGTTTGCCGCCATACTGGCGCTCATGCCCCTGGCGCTCGGGCTCGGCGCGGGCTCGGCGATGCAGCAGCCTCTTGCGATCGCGATCATCTCCGGCCTCCTGCTCCAGATGCCTCTGGTGCTGATCCTGCTGCCCGTCCTGCTTTCGATAGTTTCGCCGAGGCGGGACCAGGCACCGCCGCCGGCCTGAGTTCCCGGCGAGGGTGCGGGGGCGCGGGCGGCATCGCGCGACGCGGACCGGAAGGAGGCGAGCGGCGGCTCGGGCGCCGGGAAGCGGGATTGCTTCGCGGCGTTTCGCCTGCCCGCCCGCGCGGCTGCGGGCCTCGAGAATGCCAGCGCGACCCGGGCAACCCACGGCCATGCCCGACCCGCGCCCCATCGCGACCGGCGGGCGCCTACTCCACCCTGAATTTGAAAAAGTCGCGGTAGAGCACGATCTTGAAGTCGGCGGTGTCCTTGACGTAGCACCGGACGTCGTACGCGCCCGGCTTGAGGTACACCCCGAGGCTCGCGCCGTAGCGGCCGCGGGAGTCGGTCCTGGCGATAAGAAAGTCGTAGTATCTTTCCTGCTCGTTGGACGGCACGGGCGTGAGGAGCAGGCTGTTGCCCGCCCTTGCGGGGTTGCCGTTTAGGGTCAGGATGTAGTCGTGGTCGGGCAGCAGGTTTTCGAGGGCCAGGCGGCAGGCAAACCCGCGCGGGAAGGACGTGTGGAACCGGATGCTGCCGTGGGTGCCGGCGCTGACTGTCTTCCCCCAGGCCGGCGGGTTCACCAGATCCACGGCCTCCTCGTACGGCGCGTTGCGCGCCAGGTCCGCCCTGCAGCTCGCGAGGAACGCGATCCGGTCCGCCTCCTTCGGCCTGGGCGTCCCGGCCGTGGAATCGAGGACGTAAAAGTCCCTTTCGCCAAAGACCACGATTTGCTGCGCGGGTAGGCTCCCGCCTAAGGACAGGAGGGCGAGGAGGAGGAGTCTTCTCAAGGACGGTACCCTGTCTGTGTGGAGATCCGGCGGCGGGCCGATGCGGTGCGCCGCCGGCTCGTCGAAGGCGATCCGCGCAGGGCGATCAAGGGGCCTTCGGCCTCAGCTGTGGTCGTCGTCCATCAAGCCCGAGATCTTCTGGTGCTCGCGCTTCAGGAGACCGTCGATGAATGGCTTGTCCAGCTGGTAGGAATCCGGCGAGGGCTGGACGTAGGCGGTTCCCGATGTCGGCTGGGCCGTCTTCGACAGGGAGCCTTCAACGTCCTGCATGTTTGGGAAGTTCTTTCCGAAATACGATCCCCCTGCGGCGAGCAAGGCCGGAATGACCTCCTGCGCATCCCCGCTGGATTCGAGTGTGCTCAGCTTCGTCCTCCACAGGACCTTGGTCTCGTGGTGGACGAGGGCCTGATAGTCATAGGCCGTTACGACCACGAAGATGCGCGGCTGGCGCGAGTCCTGCACGACGGTTTCCAGGGGACCGGCGAGTATCTTTGGCGTGGAAACGTCCTCGTTCATTCCGCTTCCCTTCTCGCGGCCGAGGATGTGATTCTCCACCTCCGCGCCCAGCTGCTCGGTGCTGACCAGCTCGATTCGCGCCCTAAGGTTGGTCTTTATCCCATAGGGAGCCCGGATTTGGTAATGGTCGACGCGCAGGATGCCCCAATGATAGGTCAGGACGATCGAGGGCGTCCCCGAGGCGGGCTGAAAGCCGTGCTCGGCAAGGGCCGCGCGCAGGCTTTGCCTCACCTGATCGGCGGTCGGCGGCGTTTCGCCGGCAATGGGATCGCCTGCCTCGATGTACCCTCCGTCAAATGCGATGTATGACGCAGGGTTGTCTTGCGAAGCGGTGGCGGCGTTTGGCTGTTCGGCAACCACGAGCATGCGGAAGTCGTTGGAAAAGACGCCGGCGGCCGCCTGGCTGGCAAAGCCGGCTGCGCAAAGGGCGAAAAGGCCGAGCGCGAGGTAGGTGCGTGTCTTCATGGGGAGTTACAGGGCTTCGATACGATATTTAAGTAATTTGATCCGTCGAAAATGACAACTTTCACGGTACGAATATACAGACGGTCAGGACGCGCAAAAGGTTGCGGGAACGGGCGCGCGGCGGGCGGGTCAGCCGACGGGCGGCGGGGCTGCCGCGGCCGGATCGCCCGCGGATCCGACCCGGGCCCGAGGAGGCTAAGCTGCTCGGGATAATCGAGAACCGCAGGAATTGCCGATGCCGGCTGCATGAGCCGCAGGGTTTTTCGTGCGTGGCCGCGCCTTCCGGGGGATTCAGTCACCCATGATGCCGGCATGCGGGTCGCGTCCCTTGGACCGCAGCAGGGCGCCGACTTCACGCAGCCGCTCCAGCTGGGGCCCTGAGATCAGGCCGTCGCGATCGGGCGGAACGTCGAGCAGGTAGTTTGCATTTCGCCCGTTGCAGGTCCGGAGCCTGGCGACAATCGCCTCCGCCGTCTGGAGGTCGGATGGCTGCCTCACCTCGCGCCAGAACCATCGGGCTCCGGTCTGGATCGTGTCACAGACCTCCGCAGGCAGCGCATTGCCCGCGGGCGGCAGTCCGCCCTTCCACGGGAACTCGTTGCTCAGAACGTCGGAGTCGCGCAGGTCCTGCGCGTTGTTGCCCAGCACGACGCAGCGCGATTGAAGGGACCTGATATAGGCAAGGATTTCCGGCCATTGCCTTCCGGTGTACTTGTTGTCGTAGGCGTCGATCCAGAGCAGGTCGATCGGGCCGTATTTCGTCAGAAGCTCGGCAAGCTGCTTCTTCACGAACCCCGCATAGTCGCCCGCCGCCTCGGGAGGAAGTCCATGAAGGTTTGGCATCCCGGGAGGAGGCGCGTTCTTGTGCGCCTCGTCCGAATAGTCGCCCGGGAAGCAATAATAAAGCCCGACCTTCAGCCCGCGCGCCCGGCAGGCGTCCACGAACTCGCGCACGATGTCCCCTTTTCCGCCCCTGAAGTTCCTGAACATGGTGATGTCATGGCTCGTCCATGCGCTGGGGTAGAGCGCGATTCCCTCGGTGTGCTTCACCGTCAGCACCAGGTACGTCATGCCCGCCTCCCTGGCGGCGTCGGCCCATTGCCCGCAGTCGAGCCTCGAGGGATTGAACAGCGCCGGGTCCTCATAGCCGCCCGCCCAGTCGAGATCGGCGAACGTGCCGAGGTTGAAATGAACGAACATGCCGAAACGCCATTTCATGAAGTCGCGTTGGCTTTCGGTGAGCGGAGTCGTGGCCCGGCCCGGGGTGGAAGCCTCCGCGGCCCTCGCCGACGTCGCCAGGGGCGCCGCAAGGAGCATGGCCCAACCGAGCGCAGCCCGGGTTTTTCGGGATGGGCTCACCGGAGGCGCAGGGGGACGGGCCCGGGCTTTCGCGGCGCCGACACGGGGACCTTGGTCATGTTTGGGCCCAATTCGACCGGCAGGGCCCGGGTCCGGGCCGCGCCGTCAGTTCGACGGGGAAGGGTCCGTCACGCCATTCGCCGGCTTGACGAGGTTCTCGTCGTGCTTCGCGACGGCTGTTTCCGCCTTCTTTATCATGTTGCCGTAGACGCTCTGCGGCTGATCGGCGACGAGCGAATGGGACGCGGGCGGGGCTGCCTTTGCCGCTGCGGCCGCGGGTTTCGGAGTAGGGCGGGCGGAGGCTGCCGAGGGACTGGCCGCTGCGGTCAGGCTACTTGTCGGAATGGTCCCCGCCTGGCCCTTGTAGCGAATCGAGATCGTCTTGTCGCCGCGCTCCAATACCTCGACAACGGTGCCGGCCTTTATCGAGACCAGCCTTCGGTCCGCCCGCATTATCGTGTTGTTTGGAAGCATGAGGTCGTCAGCCAGGCAGGTGCCGATCGACAGGATCAGGACGAGAATCCTAAGGGCCGAAGGCCTCATATACCCCTTTTTTGGCCTTGCGCGGTTTCATGTCAACAGGTGCTGCCATGCGCCGTCCGGCCACCGGGGATGCCACTTGGGCAGGGGAGACACGCAAGAGCCGGATGCTTCGACGTCACTCTTGAGAAGGTTGTGGCACTGTAAGCTATTGGAATGGAATACTATGGGGATATTGTTAGGGCGCTAAAGGAGAGGGTTGTCGGTGTCGGGCCGCCGGACCGCTCGCTCCTATGGGGTCTTGCTCCCGGACTCCCTAAGAAGATACTCCTCAACGCGTTCCAGGCATCCTGGCCAACTCTCCGTCCTTTCCCATTAGGGCACCTCGTAGACCTCGATGAGCGCCACGCCCGTGTCGCCGCTGGCGCCGGACACCTGTGCCGTGTAGGCGCCGGGGGGCAAGGTCGTGAGAAGGGCCGAGTCGTTGCTCGAGGGACTGCCCCAGGCGAAAGCGCCCACCGAGGCCGCGGCGTTCACAATCTCGGCATTTCCCGCCCAGGCTTTGTTGGCCCCGAGAAGCGTGGATCCGGAGAACAGCTGGAGTTGGGGGTCCGGCAGGGTTCCCGCGACACCGAACGGCACCAGCGCGGGTCCCGATGCGCGGATGAGAACCGTCCTCGACGTGGCTCCGCCGATCACGAATCCAGCTATCAGGATGTTACCCCCCGTGCCGACCTGGACGCGCGTCGAGATATTGACAAGCCGGGGAGACGCCGGCGTGTACGTGCCCGCCGGCGTGGCGTCGTAGACCTCGGCGAGAGCAATGCCGGTGTCGCCGCTCTGCCCGGAGATCTGGGCCGTGTAGGGGCCGGCGGGCGGCGTCTCCAAAAGGGCCGAGTCGTGGCTCGACGGGTTGGTCCACTCAAAGGCGCCCACCGAGGCGGCGGTGCTTGCGATCTGGGCGTTACCGGCCCAGCCGTTGTTTGTGCCGAGCACGGTGGAGCCGGAGAAGACCTGCAGCTGCGGATCGGGGAGCGTGCCCGCGACATTGAAGGGGACAAGCGCCGGGCCCGACGCGCGAACCAAGAGCGGTTCCGTCCCCGTCGTCCCCGCCCCGCCCACGACAAACCCGGCGATCAGGATGTTGCCGCCCGTGCCGACCTGCGCGCGGCACGAAATGTTTATCAGGCGGCCGATGTCGGTCGACGCGCTCACTGCAAGCGCGGCCGAATTGCTCTGGACCGATCCCGAGGAGTTGCTCGCCACGCAGTAGTAGGTGCCTGCGTTTGCCGCCGTCGCGCCGGTGATGACAAGCGCGGGGCCGGTGACGCCCGAGATCCCGGCGCCGTTCGAAAGCGCGCTGCCGTTGAAGAACCACTGGTAGGAAGGGGTGGGCATCCCGCTTGCCGTCACGTTGAAGACCACGGTGCTCCGGCTGGAAATCGTCTGCGGATACGGCTGCTGGGTGATCGACGGGGCGACGATAGCGGCCGCGGACCCCTTGCTGACCGTGTAGCCAAGCTGGTCCGAGACATAGACGTTGCCGCTCCCATCCACCGCAACGCCGACGGGAACATCGAACAGAGCCGCGGCGCCCGTGCCCGCCACGCTGGCGAAGTTGCCGGGCAACCCCGCCAGGGTCGTCACCACACCCGCGGGAGTGATCTTGCGGATCGTGCTGTTCTCGGAGTCCGCGACATAAAGGTTGCCGCTTGCGTCCACCGCCAGCCCGCGGGGGCTGTGGAATCGCGCGGCGGCACCGGTCCCATCCGCGGAGCCCTGCGCGCCCGGCGTGCCTGCCAGGGTCGTCACCACGCCTCCCGGCGCGATCTTCCGGATCGTGTTGTTTGCGGAATCCGCCACATACACGTTTCCGCTTCCGTCGACGGCGATGCCAATGGGCTGGTTGAACGTCGCGCTGGCGCCGGTTCCGTTCGCGCTGCCGGCTGAGCCCGGCGTGCCTGCCAGGGTCGTCACGACGCCTGCCGATGTGATCATCCGGATCGTGTCGTTTCCCAATTCCGCCACATACACGTTCCCGCTGCCATCCACCGCCACGCCGTACGGCTGATTGAATAGGGCGGCCGTGCCCGTCGCGTTGGTCGAACCCGCCGTGCCCGCCGTGCCTGCAAAGGTGGTCACCACGCCCCCTGACGTTATCTTGCGGATCGTGTTATTGATGGAATCCGCGACATATATGTCGCCTCCGCTGGCGACGGCCACGCCGACGGGCTGGCTGAACTGCGCCGCGGTGCCCGTCGCGTCCGTGGTGCCGGGGCTGCCCGCAGTGCCCACCAGCGTCGTCACCGCCCCTCCGGTCGAAATCATCCGGATTTCGTCGTTGTTCTTGTCCGCGACGTACAGGTTGCCGCTCGAATCCAATGCCAAGCCGTAGGGCTGATTGAACTGCGCGGCGGTGCCTGTCCCGTCCGCGCTGCCGGCGCTGGATGCCTTTCCCGCCAGAAAGTTGAAGGTATAGGGCGTCGCATAGTCGCTTTGGGCCAGCAGCGGCGTGCCGAGGCCCATCAGCATGGGGAGCCAGAGCAAGGCACGCCCAATTGGCCGCACGGCGAGAGGGGGGAGAAGCTTATGCATATATTGGTCTAGGAATCTGCCCTGGGGGGAAGCCGGACATGGGTTTCCAGCGCAGTCCGCGGAGCCCTCGATCGGATTTGGCTCATTGGTAAGGCGATTTCAAGGCGGAGGCGCTGGATGGGATGCAGGACGGATGAAACTGATAATAGGAACGGATGCATGCGGCTAGACATTCGATCGATGCGAATGTGCCATTCCGGGGAACCCCGCATGGCGCAGGCGGCATGGATATACAAGGCGCTTATCAACAGTAATGTAGGTCATTTGGCCGAGTCTGCACGGAGCCGCGGCCCCTCTCAGCGAAGGTCGACTGCGAGCGGGTCGCCGCGGTAACGGACGCGCCGGCCGACGGCTTCGGGGGCAATGGAGAAGCCGGAGGGCTTGGCCGAGGTCACCAGCACGATGTCAAAGGCGCGTTCGGCGAGCATGCCCGGGAAGGAGCCCGCGCGCGCCCCGATTTCGAGGGTGCGGGCGGCGTCGTCCCAGCGCAGGGGAATGCGGGAGAAGGCCCCGCGCTCGTAACCGTAGGTCAGGCCGTCGTCCTCGTAGATTGTGAAGGCCCCATTGGCGCCGGCATACACGTAGAGCGTGACCGGATCGGCGGGTTTCTCCCCGGTGTACTGGACCTCGGGCCCGGCCGGCACAATCGACCCGGCCCTCACGTAGATCGGAATCATGTCGAGGGGCGCGGCGGCCTCAATGGCCTTGCCTCCCTCGAGAGCCGCCCCGGTCGAGAAGTCATACCACCCACCTGTCCCGGGCAGATAGACGGTGCGGCTGCGCGCCTGGTAGGCCGTGACAGGGTTCACGAGCAGCGCGGGGCCGAACATGTACTGGTCGCCGATGTCGCGGGCCCTGGGGTCGGCGGTGAAATCCATGACCAGCGCGCGCATGATCGTGCCGTTCTCCTGGGTCACGGCGCCGGCGACCGAGTAGATGTAGGGCAGCAGGCGATAGCGCAGCCGGTCAAACTTCAGCTCGGCCCGGTAGGCGGGGCTGGACTCGCCACCGAGCTCCCACATCTCGCGGTAGGGGAATTCCCCGTGGGAACGGAGCAGCGGGACGAAGGTGGCGAACTCGAACCAGCGCGCGTTCAGCTCGCGCCATTCGGCGACGTCCTCGGGCCGGGCGTCCCTGGCCGAGAAGCGCGACGGCACCGAGAAGCCGCCTGAATCCATCGTCCAGTATGGCAGGCCGGAAATGCAGAAGCCGAGGCCGGCGGTGATCTGCTTTCTCATTGCCGTCCAGGTGCTCGAGGTGTCGCCCGACCAGACGGCCGCGGCGTAGCGCTGCTCCCCGGCGAAGCCGGAGCGGGTGAGGATGAAGACGCGCTGGTCCGGCGCGGCCTCGCGCTGGCCCTCATAGACCGCCTCGCTGTTCAAGAGCGGGTAGGCGTTGAGGACGCGCGAGCCCGGGCCGAGCGCCGTCGGGTTCATGTAGGCGCGCTGGCCCTCGAGCGTCGGCGTTGGCCTGAGGTCGGGCTCGGTCGCGTCCATCCACCAGGCGTCGATGCCGCGGCGGAAGAGCTTCTGGTCCATCTGCTCCCAGAGAAGCTTCCGGGCGCCGGGACTGAAGGCGTCGTAGAACGTGTACGGCTCGTCAAGCCAGTCGCGCGTGCCCTCCGCGAGGTTGCGCTCGTAGAGATAACCGCGGTCGTGCATCGCCGTGAAATTCCTCGTGCCGGGATCGAACTTGCCCCAGACGGAGATCATCAGGTGGGCGTGCAGCCCGTGGATGGCCCCTATCCAGCCGTCGGGATCGGGGAAGCGCGCCGGGTCGAAGTCGTGCGAACCCCAGGTGCCTTCCGGCCAGTAGCGCCAGTCCTGCACGATGTTGTCGAACGGGATGGCGCGGCTGCGGAAACCCTTCACCACGTCGAGGCTCTGCTGCGCGGTCTCGTAGCGCTCGCGCGACTGCCACAGGCCGAAAGCCCAAACCGGCATCATCGGCGCGGTGCCGGTCAGCCGCCGATAGCCGGCGATCACGCCGTCGAGCCGCGGGCCGTAGACGAAATAGTAATCGGTGCCCTCACCCACCTCGGACCACAGAGAGGTGGCGGTCTCCGCGGTCGGCGTCTTCCAGCGCAGGCGCACGGTCGGCACGCCCTCGTCGCGCGACCACTCGAGCTTCAGCTTGTGGCGGCGGCCGGCCTGCAGGGGGACGCGCGCGACCTCGAGCCAGGGCAGCCAGCCCTGCCGCCAGTGGTCCATGACGAGGCGGTCGTCGATCCAGAGCTTGATGCCGCAGTTGGAAAAGGACTCGAAGGCGTGGACGCCGCCGGTCTCGGGCTCGATGAAGCCCTCCCAGCGCACGCTGCAGCCCCCCTCGGCTGGCAGGGCGGGATTGATGTCGCGGTTAGGCAGCTTGACGGAATCGGGAACGGCGATGTCGATCACCGCCTCTACGCGCCTGGCCACGAGCCTTCCAAAATCCGTGCCGGCGAAATAGGACGCGGTCAGGCCGCCCGCATGGCCGTCGGAGTCGAGCAGGCGCCCGGCCGGCATGGGCGCGTACTCGCGCAGGTCCCCAAACCGGGTGTACGAATTGTTGTCCCAAAGCAGGCCGTATCCGCGGCTTGAGACGAGAAACGGGACGGCGACCGTCCCGTTGTGCTGCCAGAGGGCGAGGTCGCAGCCCTTCAGGTTGAGCAGGCCGAGCTGGTTCTGGCCGAGGCCGTACTGGGCTTCGTCGGGATCCGACACCCACGCCTGGCGCACGTGATAGGTCCTTGCCCCCTGCACCTCGGCGGGCTGCAGGGTGCGGGCGCCCGGTTGCTCCGCGAGGATCGGCAGCCCCTGCAGGTCAAGGAAGGAGACGTCGCCCGAGGCGAGGTCGACGCGCGCCTGGAGCCTGGCTGTGCGGAGCGTGGCGGACCTTTCATCGGTCGAAAGCTGCCACGCTGCGGGCGCGGCGCGGTGCCGGTCCACGATCAGGCTGGCATGGGTGAAAAACGCGGGGTCCCTCGCGCTCGCGACACGGATGATGTCGTCTGCGCAGACCTCCACCTTGAGGAAGGCGTCACCCCGTGCCAGGACGATGCCGTCCGCCCGCCTTTCCAGGGCGGGGGGCGTCGTCGTGCCCGCGGCACGCAGCGCCAAACCAGCAACGCCGAGAGTCAGGAAAAGCGCGGCGACCGGAGCGATGAGCTTCATGGGGATAGTGCGCTGAGGAGCAGGCCGTGCCGGGGTGGGCGGGTTCAGCCGGTTTGGTGCGGATTGTGCACACGCCCGCGGAAGCGGCAAGTCCTTGGTGGGATCGAAACTGCGCGAGTGCAATGCCCGTCCCTGGCCGGGCGCCTTTGGGCCGGCCCGCGCGGGCGCAGCGGTTTGCGGGCCCGGGAGGGGCGCCGACCGGGCGGAGAATCCCCCGGGGAGGCCCTTCCTCCCGTCACCTCCGGGGCGAGGCCTCCTGTGGAAGCGCATCGGCGCGCCTCTTCTCAAGAAGGGCGGCTCCCAGATTCCTCCGGGCTTCCGGATAGCCCGGCCTGATTTCCAGGGCCCGCCTGCAGTGGGCGATGGCCTCGTCCAATCGGCCCTTCTGCAGGAGGGCATAACCGAGGTTGTTATGGGCCACGGCCGAATTCGGGTCCGCGCGGAGCGCCCTTTGGTAGTGGTCGATCGCCTCATCCAGGCGACCCTCTTGCTGGAGAACGTTGCCGAGGTCCAACAGGGCCGTGGCGAAACTCGGGTCAATCCTGAGGGCCCGCTGGTACTGCGCGAGGGCCTGCTCCGGCTGCCCCTTTTGCACGAATGCGGTGCCGAGGTCCGTGATGGTTGCCGCATTTCCGGGGTCCGTCCTCAAGGCTTCGTTGAATTGGGCCACGGCTTCGTCGGTGCGGCCCTCCTGCAGATAGGCGGTGCCGAGACTGACGTGCGCCCTGGCGTAGCCCGGGTCGGCCGCCAGCGCCCGTTGAAGATGGGGAATGGCCTCGTCGACCCGGCCAAGCTGCACCAGGGCGCCGCCGAGGCCGGTTTGCGCCGGGACGAAGTTAGGATCGATTTCGAGGGCCCTGTGGTAGTGCGCGAGCGCCTCGTCCGCCCGGCCAAGCTGCAGCAGGTCGTCGCCCAGATTGTTGTGCGCGGAGACGTTGTCGGGCTGGAGCTCCAGGGACATTTGGAATTGCGCCACGGCCTCGTCCATCCTGCCGGCGTGCGTCAGTTCGGCCCCGAGGTTGTTGTGGGCCATCCAGGCACCGGGATTTTCCGCGAGGGTGCTCCGCCACAGCGTCTCCGAGTCATGGTACTTCGGGCATTCCCGCGCGGTCATCACGCCAAGCACCGAGAGGAGCGTCGCCCAGAGAAGGGGCGCAAGGACAGGCCGTCCCTTCCATGGAATGGCGAGTGCGGTTGTGATTGCGGCGGCTGCCAGGGCCAGCGGCCCCATGCTGGCGAGGTATTGGAAATGGTCGCCGACAAAGGAATAGCGCCAGAAGAACTGATCAGCCAGGCCCAGCACCGGGATCAGGGCCGCCAGGAAGTAGGCAAAGGCGAAGAAGACGGGCCTGAGCCTCCCGTCGCGATTCCACCAGAGGAAGAAGAGCCCGCCGCACGCCGCCGCAGTGGGAAGAAAGGATGCCGCATGGGTCCAGTCGATGTGCCAGCGCGGGTAGATGAAGATCAGGGGGCTGGGCCAGAGAAGCTTGCCGATATAGAACCAGGCCACCCTGCCCGCGACCGCTATCCGCTCGGGCAGGGAGCGGGACCATTCCGGATCGTTTGCGCCCTCAAAGTGCTGCGTCCAAAGCGAGAGGGCGCTCGAGGCCAGCGACATCAGGAAGACCGGCGAAAGCGCGACCAGGGAACGCCACCGCCACCTCCCGTTGATCCACCAGGCGCAGAGGCACAGCACGACGGGAAGGACCACGGTCGAAGACTTGCTGGCCATTGCCATCCCTGCGCAGGCGAGCGCCAGGGCGTAGCACCAGGGCCGGCGCCCCTGGGTGCCGCTTGCGGCTGGTTCAAGCCATTTAACATAAAAGAGAACAGCCAAAAGATAGAACAGGCATGACTGCGTATTCTTTAGCTCGGTGATCCACGCCACCGTCTCCGCTTGCACGGGGTGGAGCGCCCAGAGTGCGGCGCCCAACCAAGCACCGCGGACACTCAAGCTCTTGAGCACCCGCCAGAGCGCAACGGCGCAGGCCCCGTGCATGAGGACGTTGACGACGTGGTAGGGCAGCGCGTTCAGGCCCCACAGCGCGTACTCCAGCCAAAAGGTGGTCAGCGTCAGGGGAAAGTACCGCGCCGCGCGGCTGGTCCAGATGTCCCCCAGCCCCAGCGGGCCGACTATCGTGGGATTCGCCGTCACGTGCATCTCATCATCCCAGATGAATCCCGCGTGGCGCACGCGCTCGTATGCGACGAGCGTCATCGCCACAAGCGCCAGGCCCGCAAGCCACTCGCTGCGCCAAGCCAAGTCGCCTTGTCCGGGGCCTTCCGGCGCGCCTGGCGGGGCCGCGACCGTCGGGTGCGCCCTCGCGCCCGCCCCCCGATCGATATCCCTCTTTGGCCCTTGTCTCATTGGGTTCCCATTTCCTTCGCCCTGCACGATATGGATTCGCTATACACGACGCCATTAATCCGTGTCGGAACGGACCCGCAAGCACAGTGCATGAAGGTCGCGGCCGAACGGCAATGACGCCCCCTCGCGAGGCTCGTAACGGAGGACTTTCGACCTGGGGTTGACAAGCGGGGCGAGGCGTGGATTCCCGGGCGGGAGCTTGGGCCGCAGATCGGCCCGGGAACGGCGGCGTGTATCGGCCGCCTTGGGTTGGAGCTGGCTCCAGACGCTTTGCCAACCTCCGAGGGCGGGCCCCTTGCGGGGCTTGACCCGCGCGCCATCCTTCCGTCGGCGGCGCGCGTTGGGCTTCGGGAGCTTCGCGGCATCTATCTGCGGAGCGGAAAATCTGACAGGCCAAATCGCCCTGCGGCCGAGTTCAACCGCGGCGCAGGCCGGGTCCGGGACACGCAGGACATCAGCCCAGAGGTGGTTGCCCAGTTTCGAGGA
>DATNHT010000084.1:0-19687 GCA_035604815.1 Opitutaceae bacterium | reverse complement strand
CGTGTCGCGCTCGACGCCGGCGACACCGGCCAGGCAGCGAAGTGGAAGGAGGAAATCAGCCAGGCCGCCGAAAAGTCGATCGGCGGAAAGCGGTGATCTCGGGCGGCCCGAAAAGGCCACTCAGTGCTTGTCGACGATCTTGTCGGCGAGGCCGTACGCGACCGCCTCCTTTGCGTTCAGGTAGAAGTCGCGGTCGCTGTCCTTGGAGATCTTCTCGATCGGCTGGCCGGAGGCATCCGCCAGAATCTGGTTCAGCTCGCCGCGAAGCTTTTCCATCTCCTGGGCCTGGATGTTGATGTCCGTCGCCGGCCCGATGAACCGCCCCGATATAATCGGCTGGTGGATGAGGACGCGGCCGTGCGGATAGATGAGGCGCCGCCCCTTCGCGGCGGCGCAGAGCAGGATCGAGCCCATGGACGCGGCCATGCCGGTGACAACCACCGTTATGGGCGACGAGACGAGCTTCATCGTGTCGAAGACCGCCATTCCCGCTGTGATCGATCCTCCGGGCGTGTTCATGTAGAACGTGACATCCTTGCCGGGCGCCGTTGACTCGAGGTAAAGGAGCTTCTCGCTCAGGTCCTTGGCGGTCTCGTCCGTAATGGGGCCCCAGAGGAAGATCTTCCGTTGGTTGAGGAAGCGCTTCTGGATCAGAAGGGAAACGGATGGATCCCGCTTCGCCACAAGGGCTTCCTCGACCTCCTCATCCTCGTCCTCGTCGTCGTCCAGGCGGGGGAGGGGGGCGCTCAGGCCGGGATGCAGGTTCTTGAAGTGCATGGCTCTCCAAAATGGGCAGATCGCCCCTTTTGGCAAGTCACGGCGCCGGCTTGGCCTGCCAAACCGCCAGCAGCTCCGGCGACGCCTGGGCGCGGACGCCGTTGTCGGTCAGGATCTCGTCCGTCGCCGCGAGCATCTCCTGGCGCGGGAAGATCAGCGTCTCGCCGCCCCGGCCCGCGAACGCGAAGGTGATGAACTCGCCCTTGGCGTCGCGCAGGACCTCGACCAGGTGCCGAAGGTTCCTGATCTTGGTGCCGTTGACGGTGTCCACGGTCCGGGCGACCGCGTGGTCGTATCCCTTGGACAGCTTGTGGGGGAAGAAAGGCGAGGTGACGACGACCAGCTCCTCCCCAGGGAAGGCGGGCTTGTCGCCCCGGCGGGTGACGAGCGGGCTGGCGATGTAGCTCAGCCCCTGGAGCAGACCGCCCCTGTTGGCGATGCCGCTCACGAATTCCGCGGAGAGCCTGGAGAACACGAGCGGCCCGTACACGAAGTACGGCGGATAGTCCCCGTCAAGGCTGGGGATGAGCAGGGCCCGGTCCGTCGACACGGGCACGTCGAACTGGAGCCGCTTGCCGGCGCGCACGACCGTCAGCGAAACCGTTCCGTTCCTCGCGATCTTCTGGACCAGGTACTGGAACTTGAGCCGCAGGTTGTCGCCCTGGTGGACCATGCCCTGGTCGTCGACGTCGGTGTCCCCGATCTTGGTGATCACGTCCCATTCCCTCAACGGGTAGGACGGGTCGTCACTGTCGACCTTGTGGATCACGATGCCCTGGTCGGCCTTCGCCAGCTTGAGAAACGAGCGCAGCGCGGGGTTCTCGAGCGTCTGCAGCTCGTCGAAGAAGGCCGGCTTGCCGTGGTAATGCCCGCCGGCGATTTCATTGAGGAAGAGCTCGATCTCCTCGCACGGGATGATGTAGCCGATGTTCTCGGCACCCCCGAGGTGGCTGAAAGCGAGTCCAATCATGGTGTTTCCCGCGACGGCCGGACCGCCGCTGTTCCCGGGATTGATGGCGGCGTCGATCTGGATGCGCAGGCCCGACGTGGGATAGTTGTAGCTCGCGAACTCGATCCGCGAGACTATGCCCTTCGTGATCGAGAGGCTGGTCCCGCCCGTGGGGTACCCGTAGACGAGGACGGAGTCCTTGATGTCGGGCAGCGTGCTCGCCCTCGGCAGGGGCGCGTGGGTTTCGAAGAACGATTCGTCGTCCAGCTTGAGCACCGCCAGGTCGATGCCCGGGGCGACCATCTCGACGGTGGCGGCGATCTTGTCGCCGGCCTGGTTGGCCTGGATCTGGACCTGGCTCGAATAGAGGACGACATGGGCGTTTGTGAGGATGCGCTTGCCCCCGATGACCACGCCGCTACCCGTCGCATCGCTCGGCGCCTGCTTGGTCCAGGGCCTGTAGACGTCGGGATGGCGCATGGTCGTGAAGACCTTGACCACCGAGTTCTCGACCGACGGCGCATTCGCCTCTCCCGCAGGAGCCTTGGCCTCCTGGGGCGCCTCCTTGGGGCCTCCCGGGCCCGGAAGGACGGTCGGGGCCGCGGCCGGGGCCGTCGCCGGCTGCGCTGCAACGAGGGACGGGAGCCCCGAGAGGATCACGGCTCCAAGAACGGGGAGGAACGACCGGGCCATTTGCGGGAGGTAGGGTGTTGGCACGCTCGAAGCGTGATGACGGCGGCGGCGCAGGATGCCAAACTCTTTCGGATTGCCCGCTAGTATCTCAACTTGTCGGGCTTCTTCGCCCACTCGCTGAATGCGGCCCGGGCCTCGCCATGAAGGAGCGGCTGCATCGAGACGCGGCGCTCCCCGGGGGGCAGGGGGATCTGCTCGTAGATGAAGTCGTCGTCAAAGCCTATGTCCGCGGCGTCCTGCCGGGTGTTGCCGTAGTACACGGTCGGGATGCGCGCCCAGTAGATCGCCGACAGGCACATCGGGCACGGCTCACAGCTTGCGTAGAGCGTGCAGTCGGGCAGCTGGAAAGTGGCGAGCGCCTGGCAGGCCTCGCGGATCGCGACGATCTCGGCGTGCGCGGTCGGGTCGCAGGTCGAGGTCACCCGGTTGCTTCCGCGTCCGACGACCCGGCCCTCCCGAACCACGACGCAGCCGAACGGCCCGCCCCGGCCCGAGCGGGCGCCGTCCCTGGACAGGCGGATCGCCTCGCGCATGAAGTCTTCGTTTGTCAGGGGCGCGGGCATCGGTTGGGCCGGTGAATGGGACGCAAAAGCCCGACGGTACTATGGAGGTGACAGGTTACAACGAGGAAGTTATCTGGCTGTCTGAACCCGCAGCATGACGACGCCCACCACGCTCTCCGGACTCGAGATTCGAGGCCCGATCACGCCCCAGTACGCCGAGATCCTGACCCCCGAGGCCTGCGCCTTCCTTGCGGGGCTGTTCCGTGCGTTCGAGCCGCGCCGCGCGGAGATCCTCCGCAGCCGCGCCGCGCGCCAGGCCGAGCTGGACGCGGGCGTGCTCCCGGATTTCCTTGCTTCGACCAAGCCGGTCCGCGAGGGCCGGTGGACGGTGGCGCCCGCGCCGGCCGACCTCCTCGACCGAAGGACCGAGATCACGGGACCGGTCGACAGGAAGATGGTCATCAACGCGCTCAACTCGGGCGCCAAGGTGTTCATGGCAGACTTCGAGGACGCCAACTCGCCGACCTGGGAGAACCTGCTCGAGGGCCACATCAACCTGAGGGACGCGGTGCGCCGCTCGATCTCGTTCACAAGCCCCGAAGGGAAGGCCTACAGGCTGAACGATAAGACGGCGACGCTCCTTGTGCGCCCGCGAGGCTGGCACCTGCCCGAGAAGCACGTGCTCCTCGGAGGCAGGCCGGTCTCGGGGAGCCTGTTCGATTTCGGCCTCTACTTCTTCCACAACGCCCGCGAGCTCCTCGGGCGCGGCTCAGGACCCTATTTCTACCTGCCCAAGATGGAGAGCCACCTCGAGGCCCGGCTGTGGAACGACGTGTTCGTCCACGCCCAGGCCGCGGCCGGGATCCCGCGCGGCTCCATCCGCGCAACCTCGCTGATCGAGACCATCCTCGCCGCGTTCGAGGCCGAGGAGATCCTCTATGAGCTCCGCGAGCACGCCTCGGGACTCAACTGCGGCCGCTGGGACTACATCTTCAGCTGCATCAAGAAGCTTCATGCGCGGAGCGACTACGTCTTCCCGGACCGGGCCCAGGTCGCGATGACGGCGCCCTTCATGCGGGCCTACTGCCTGCATGTCATCAAGGTGTGCCACCGCCGCGGCGCGCACGCCATGGGCGGGATGGCCGCCCAGATCCCGATCAAGAACGACCCCGCCGCGAACGACGCGGCGCTCGCCAAGGTCCTGGCGGACAAGGAGCGGGAGGCGACGGACGGGCACGACGGCACCTGGGTCGCGCACCCTGGCCTTGTTCCGGTCGCGCTCCAGGCCTTCGACAAGCACATGCCGGGCCCCAATCAGATCGCCCGCCAGAGGGACGACGTCAACGTGACCGCGGCCGACCTCCTCGAGGCCCCATCGGGCACGATAACCGACGCCGGGATCCGCACGAACCTAAGCGTCGGAATCCAGTACCTCGAGGCATGGTTCGGCGGGCTGGGCTGCGTGCCGCTCTACAACCTCATGGAGGATGCGGCGACCGCGGAGATCTCCAGGGCGCAGCTGTGGCAGTGGATCCACAGCGGGGCGAGGACCGATGACGGCACGACGATCACGCCCTCCTACTGCGACATGATCCTCGGCGAGGTGATCGAGAGGATCCAGGAGGAGGTGGGCGCCGACCGCTATTCGAACGGCCATTTCCGGGTGGCGGCGCACCTCTTCACCGAGATGATCCGGGCGCCGAGACTCGACGAATTCCTGACGCTGCCGGCCTACGAGCTGCTGGCGTGAGCCCGGGCCATGCCGCACTCGCTCGCCGCACTCAACTCATGCGACCGCGACGCGTTCGTGGAGGCGCTGGGGCCCCTCTTCGAACATTCGCCGTGGGTGGCCGCCGAAACCTTCGGGAGGCGGCCCTTTCGCGACGCAGAGAGCCTTCACGCCGCCCTCTGCGAGACGATGCGGGGAGCGCCGGCCGGGCGCCGGCTGGCCCTGGTCCGCGCCCATCCCGACCTGGCCGGGCGGCTGGCGGGGGCGGGCGCCCTGACGGCGTCGTCCGCCGGCGAGCAGTCCGCCGCGGGGCTCGACCGGCTGACCCCCGCCGAGGCCGCCGAGATCGGGCGCCTGAACGGCGCCTACAGGGCGCGCTTCGGGTTTCCCTTCGTCATCTGCGCCCGCCTGAACGCCAAGGACGCGATCCTCGCCGCGATGCGCTCGCGCGTCGCCAACACCCCCGAAGCGGAGCTCTCGACGGCGCTCGGTGAAATCGCCAAGATCGCCCGGCTTCGGCTCAACGAGGCAATCGCAAAGGAGAAATAGATGCCCGGAAAACTCAGCACCCACGTCCTCGACCTGATGGCGGGCCGCCCAGCGGCGGGCCTGCGCCTCGAACTGCGCCGGATCGCGCCCGGGCCCGCCGTGCTCAAGACGGCCGTCACGAACGCGGACGGCCGCACCGATGCGCCGCTCCTTGGGGCCGACGAGATGTCGGCTGGGACCTACCAGATCGAGTTTCACGTCGCCGAGTACTTCGCGTCCAGGGGCGCGGCCCCGCAGAAGACCCCGTTCCTCGACGTGGTGCCCGTGCGCTTCGGGATCGCCGACCCCTCGGCGTCCTACCACGTGCCGCTCCTCGTCACGCCGTGGGCCTACCACACGTACCGGGGGAGCTGAGGGCGCCGCGAATGCCCAAGGCATCCCTGACCCAGGCCGCGGCCGCGCTCGCCCGGCGCCTCGACCGGCTCGCCCGGGTCTCGGAGGAGCGCGGGGTGACGACGCGCACGTTCATGTCCCCGGCGATGCGCCGGGCCAACGCGCTCGTGGGCCGATTTATGAAAGCGGCGGGCCTCTCGGTCCGCGTGGACCCCGTGGGCAACCTGATCGGCAGGACCAGAGCGCCCGCGAGAGGCGCGAAAACGCTTCTCATGGGATCGCACCTCGACACGGTCCGCGATGCGGGGCGGTTCGACGGGGCCCTCGGGGTCCTTCTGCCGATCGCGGCCCTCGAGGTGGCCCGGGGCCGGGGAATCGTCCTGCCGTTCGCAGTCGAGGTCCTGGGATTCTCCGAGGAGGAGGGGGTGAGATTCTCCAGCGGCTACCTCGGGAGCAAGGGCTACGCGGGCCGGCTTGGGAAGCTGGACCTGCGCCTGCGCGACAGCAGGGGGATCACGGTGCGGGAGGTCCTGGCAAAGAGCAACAGGGGGCGGTTCTCGCCGCCCGCCCCCGCGCATTCCCGCGGCGAGCTCATCGGGTACCTCGAGGTCCACATCGAGCAGGGGCCGGTCCTCGAGGCGCTCGGCCTCGCCGCCGGGGTCGTCTCCGCGATTGCCGGCCAGACCCGGGCCCGGGTCGCCTTCCTGGGCAAGGCGGGGCACGCCGGGACTACGCCGATGGCGCTTCGCAGGGACGCGCTCGCCGGTGCCGCCGAGTTCATCCTCGCGGCGGAGGCCCTCGCGCGGGCCCGCCCGCCGCTCGTCACGACCGTGGGGCGGATCGAGGCCCGGCCGGGAACCGCAAACGTGATCGCCGGCGCGGCGGAGCTCTCCCTCGACGTGAGGCATCCGGTTGATGCGCAGCGCCTTGCCGCCTGCGCGGGACTGCGCAAGGCGGGCCGGCTGATAGCGGTGCGGCGGGACCTCGGATTCTCGATGGAGGTCACCCAGGACAACGGCGCCGTGTCGTGCTCCAGGGAGCTCTCCTCCATCCTCGCCGGAATCGTGCGCCGCCACGAGGGCCGGTGCGTCGCCCTCGCGAGCGGCGCGGGACACGACGGCGTCATCATCTCGTCCCTTGCGCCCGTCGCCATGCTGTTTGTCCGCTGCAGGGGCGGGCTGAGCCACAGCCCCGGCGAATCCGTCTCGAGGGGCGACCTCAAGGCCGCGCTCCGGATCGTCGTCGATTTCCTGGCCCGGCTGGCCTCGCGGCACGCGAAATGAGCGACCCCTACGACCTCCTCGTGCGCGGCGCGACCGTCGTGACCCCGGCCGGAGCGGTTGACGCCGACATCGCCGTCGCCGGCGGCAGGATCGCGAGGATAAGGCCCGGCATTACCGACCCGGCCTCCGAGACCATTGAGGCCCGCGGGCTTCACGTGATCGCCGGGATCATCGATTCGCATGTGCACTTCAACGAGCCCGGGCGGGCTCATTGGGAGGGCCTGGAGCACGGCTCGGGCGCGCTGGCCGCGGGCGGCGGCACGGCGTTCTTCGACATGCCGCTCAACTCGCTCCCGCCGGTGACGGACGCGGCGAGCTTCGCCCTCAAGCGGGCCGCGGCGGAGCGCTCGTCCTGGACCGATTTCGGGATCTGGGGCGGGCTCGTTCCGGGAAACGTGGACAAGCTGGAGGCGATGCGCGACGCGGGCGCGATCGGCTTCAAGGCGTTCATGTGCGACAGCGGCGTCGAGGAGTTTCCCCTCTCGGACACGGCGACATTGCGGGCCGGGATGAAGCGGGCGGCGGCGCTCGGGATGCTGGTCGCGGTGCACGCCGAGGATGAGGCGCTCGCCCGCCAGAGAACGCAGGAGCAGCACGCGCGGGGCGCCGACGTCCGCTGCTGGCTCAAATCGCGGCCCGTCGAGCTCGAGCTGGCGGCGATTCGGACCGCGGTCGACATCGCCGGCGAGACCCGGTGCGGCCTCCACTTGGTCCACGTGAGCAGCCCCGGTGGCGTCGCGCTGGCGCGCGACGCGAGAAGGCGGGGCGTGGATGTGTCGGTCGAGACGTGCCCGCACTATCTCCTGCTTTCCGAGGAGGACGTCATCCGGCTCGGGGCCCCGGCCAAATGCTTTCCCCCGCTGCGCCCCGAGGAGCTCCGTCTCGGGCTCTGGCGCGAGCTCGACGCCGGCGCGATCGACACCATCGGTTCGGACCACTCGCCGGCGCCCCCCGACATGAAGCGGGCCGACGACTTCTTCGCCATCTGGGGCGGAATCTCCGGATGCCAGCACGGGTTTGAGCTCCTGCTCTCGGAGGCGCTCGCGAGGCGCCCGCTGAGATTCACGCTGCCCCACCTTTCGGCCCTGTTTTCCACGAACGTTGCCCGGCGCTTCCGGGTCGACCGGGCGAAGGGGCGCCTCGCCGAGGGCTACGACGCCGACATGGCGATCGTCGACATCGGGGGCGAGCGCGCGCTCTCGAACGGCGAGCTGCTCTACGCGCACCGCCAGGGCCCCTACGACGGGCGCCGGTGCCGGGTGAGGACCGTGCGGACTATCGTCCGGGGCCGGACCGTCTATGCCGAGGGGCGGATTGCGCCTGGCGCCACTCATGGTCATCTTATCCGCCCATCCTAGCCCTTCCGAATCCTTCCCCAATCCTCCCATGCCTGAACTCTTCGGACACACACGCGCGCGCGTAGGCGCTCGGCACGCGCTCATAACGCCCGACAACCATGTCAACAGCGCGGTCCCGGGCGTCGCCGGCGCCACCGCGGTCGTGCTCGTGAGCCCGGCCATGGGGGCGAAAGTCACGCAGGTCCTCCTGACTTTCGAGTCCCGCGGGTCAGCGCGCCTTGCGGCGGGCGCCGTCCAGACCTTCGGATACGTCATGGGCGGGGCAGCGTCGGCCGCCGTGGGCGGCCGGAGGCGGCGGCTCGGGGCGGGCGGATATTTCTTCTGCCCCGCCGGATCGGAATGGAGCCTCACCGCGCCGAGGAGGGGGACCCAGGTCACCCTCTTCCAGAAGGCGTACGCGGCCCTGCCCGGGGTGCGCGGCCCGCGCGCCATCCTCTCGGACCAGTCCAAGGTCAGGGGAACGCCGTTTCTCGGGGATCCCGCGGCCAACCTCCAGGTCCTGCTGCCCGACGAGCCCGCGTTCGACATGGCGGTCAACGTATTTGCCTACCAGCCCGGCGGGCACCTTCCCTTTGTCGAGGTGCACGTCATGGAGCACGGGCTCGTCATGCTTTCGGGCGAGGGCGTCTACCGCCTTGAGGACTCGTGGTACCCCGTGCGGGCGGGCGACGCGATCTGGATGGCGCCGTATTGCGCCCAGTGGTTCGTCGCGATGGGCAAGGTTCCCGCCCGCTATCTCTACTACAAGGACGTCAACAGGCCCGTGTCTTGAGCACCCCGAAGTCCGACCTCAGGATAACGATAGACGGAGCCGGCCTCGGCCGCCGGCTCGGCGAGCTGGCCCTGATCTCCGAGGCGCCGGCCCCCGTCGTCACGCGTGTCCTCTTTTCCGAAGCGGACGTGCGGGGCAGGGAGTACGTGCGCCGGGCGGCCCGCGAGGCGGGCCTGGCGGTCCGCGAGGACCCGATCGGCAACATTTTCGCGCGGTGGGAGGGTAGCGAACCGGGCCTTCCCGCCGTGGGCTCCGGCTCCCACACGGATGCGATCCCGAACGCCGGCCGGTACGACGGCGTCGTCGGCGTCCTCGGCGCCTTCGAGGCGCTCGCGGCCCTGAAGCGGGCGGGATTCAGGCCGCGGCGCTCGCTCGAGGTCGTGATGTTCACGGCCGAGGAGCCGACCCGGTTCGGGCTCGGCTGCCTGGGGAGCCGGCTCATGGCGGGCTCGATATCGGTCGAAGGGGCGCAGGCGCTGAGGGACCCCGACGGCCGGACCCTGGACGAGCTCAGGGCGGCGGCGGGCTATTCGGGCCCGCTCCAGTCGGTTCGGCTCCCGCCGGGCTACTACCACGCCTTTGTCGAGCTCCACATCGAGCAGGGGCCGATCCTCGAGGCCGAGGGGATTCCGATCGGCATCGTCGAGCGCATCGCCGGGCCCAGCAGCTACCGCGTGACGCTCCACGGCGAGGGCGGCCATGCGGGGGCGGTCCTGATGCCGGCCCGGCACGACGCGTCGCTCGCGGGGGCCGAGATCGCGCTGGCCGTCGAGCGCGCCGCGAGGACCAGCGCAAGCCCCGACACCGTGGGGACGGTGGGTGTGTTCCGGATCGAGCCGGGAGCGGTCAATAGCGTCCCTTTCAGAGCCTACCTGGAGATTGACCTCAGGGACGTGCGCCTCGACACGAGGTCCAGGGCCCTGGCCGAGATCCGGGCGACGGCCGAGGAGGCGTGCGCGCGGCGCGGCGTCCGGTTGGATTTCGAGGAGATAAACGCCGATCCGCCGGCCGCGGGCGACCCGGAGACCGTCGCGATCGCCGAGGGGGTCTGCTCGGAACTCGGGCTGCGCTCGCTGCGCATGGTGAGCCGGGCCTACCACGACTCGCTGTTCATGGCCCGCGTCAGCCCGACGACCATGATCTTCATCCCATGCCGCAATGGCTGGAGCCACCGGCCCGAGGAGTACGCCGCCCCGGGGCACATCGCGTCGGGCGCAGAGGTCCTCGCGCACACGCTGGCGAGGTTGGCGACCTAGCCCGATGGGATTCGACCTCACGATCAACGGCCGGAGGGTGCGGGTCGAGGACGCGGCGCCGACGACAACCTTGCTCGAATTCCTCAGGTCGAGCGGCCTCACCGGAAGCAAGCAGGGTTGCGCCGAGGGCGACTGCGGGGCCTGCACGGTGGCGATCGTCGAGAGGGACGCCGCGGGCAATCCCACCTATCGCGGGATAAACAGCTGCATCGCGCTGCTTCCCATGTTCGCGGACCGCGAGATCGTCACGGTGGAGGGGCTCGCGGGGGACGCCAGTGCGCTCCACCCCGTGCAGGCCGCGATGGTTGACCACTACGGCTCCCAGTGCGGGTATTGCACTCCGGGTTTTGTGATGGCGCTCTTCGAGGGGTACTACCGCCGCGACTGCAAGGGGCCCAGCGACCTGAGCGACCAGCTCTGCGGCAACCTCTGCCGGTGCACGGGCTACCGGCCGATCCGCGACGCCGCGCTCGATTCCCTTAAGCTCAGGGACGCCTCTCTCGGGAGCTCCGGGGCCGCGCGGTCCGATCCCTTCCGGCAACGCCTGGGGACTCCCGTCGCCAAGGCCCCGTTCCTGGACTACGAGGTGGGCGCGGAGCACTTCGTCAGGCCCGTGTCGCTCGCGGGCCTCTTCGCCGCTCTTGCGGGGCACCCTGAGGCGCGGCTGGTGGCGGGCGCCACGGAGATAGGCGTCGACGTGACCAAGAAATCCAAGTCGTTCCCGCTCCTTGTCTCGACCGATTGCGTTGCCGAGCTGACGGGAATCGCGAAGACCGCCTCCGCCTGGCGGATCGGAGGCGCCGCAACCCTGACCGCTGTCGAGGAGGCGGTTGGCGACGAATATCCCTCGTTCCTCAAGATGCTCAAGGTCTTTGCGGCCAGGCAGATAAGGAACAGGGCAACGCTCGGCGGCAACCTCGCGACGGCATCCCCGATCGGGGACAGCGCCCCGGTGCTCCTCTCGCTCGATGCCGAGCTCGTCCTCGCCTCGGCCGGGGGAAGCCGGACGGTCCCGCTCTCCGAATTCTTCACCGCCTACCGCAAGACGCTCCTCGGCCCCGGCGAGATCATCCTCGAGATCGTGCTCCCGCGCCTCGATCCGTCGAGCGGGCTCTGCCGGCGCTCGGATTTTCTCAAGGTGTCGAAGCGCCGCGAGCTCGACATCAGCATCGTTGCGGCGGCCTTCTCCGTAGACACGGACCCGGCGGGGATTGTCCGGCGCGCGCGGCTTGCGTACGGCGGCGTCGCGCCGACGCCCGTCCGGGCGCGACGCGCGGAGGCCGCGCTCGAGGGGCGCCGCTTCGGCGAGGCGGCCGCGGAGGCCGCGGCGGTCCTCGCCGGAGAATTCAGGCCGATTGACGACGTGCGCGGCGGCGCCTCCTACCGGCGGGGCCTGATCGTGAGCCTTTGGGAGAAATTCGTCTCCGGTGAAACGAGCGCCGCCCAGGACGGGGCCCCTGATTTTGAGAAGGGCTCGGACGCTGTCCCGGCCGACGCGTCGCGGGCGCTCCGGCACGAGAGCGCGGTCGGCCACGTCACGGGCCGGGCGCTCTATGCGGACGACACGGCGCAGCGCCGGCCCATGCTCGACGTCTGGCCCGTGTGCTCGCCGCACGCCCGGGCTCGGATCCTGCGGCGCGACGCGTCAAGAGCCCGATCGGCGCCGGGCGTCGTCGCCGTCCTCATGGCGGAGGACATCCCCGGCCTCAACAACGTCGGCACCCACCACGACGAGCCGCTCTTCGCGGACGACGAGGTCAAGTATCACGGGCAGGTGGTCGCGATCGTCGTGGGCCGCTCGCTGCGCGCCTGCCGCGCGGCGGCGGCCGCGGTGGACGTCGAGTACGAGGCGCTGCCGCCCCTCCTGGGTATCAGGGAGGCGATAGCCAAGGGAAGCTTCCATACGCCGCCGCACACGATCGCCCGGGGGGACTGGAAGGCCGCCCTTGAGGAATCGCCGCTCAAGCTGGAAGGCGAATTCTCCGTCGGCGGACAGGAGCATTTCTATCTTGAGACGCAGGCGGCCTGGGCGGAGGCGGGCGAGGGGGGATCGGTTTTTGTCAGCTCGTCGACCCAGCATCCGACCGAGATCCAGGCCATTGTCGCCGAGTTGATCGGGCAGCCCAGGAACAAGGTTGTCGTGCAGTCCCCGAGGATGGGTGGCGGCTTCGGAGGGAAGGAGACCCAGGGCAACGCCTTCGCGGCGATGGTCGCGCTCGCGTCGATAAAGACCCGCCAGCCCGTCCGGATCCAGCTCGACCGGGACCTGGACATGATGATCACGGGGAAGCGCCATCCGTTTCTCGCGAGGTTCTCTGCGGGATACGACCGGAGGGGAATGATCCTCGCCGCCGCGGTGGACCTCTATTCGGACGGGGGATGGTCGCTCGACCTCTCCCAGCCGGTACTCGACCGGGCGCTCTTCCACGTCGACAACGGCTACTACGTCCCGGCGCTTCGCGTCACAGGGCTGATCGCCAGGACAAACGTCGCCTCGAACACCGCCTTCCGCGGCTTCGGCGGGCCCCAGGGGATGCTTGTCATGGAGGAGATCGTCGACCGGATCGCGCGCCGCCTCGGGCTCGCGCCCGAGGACGTCCGGGGCCGCAATCTCTACCGCGGGAAGGGCGAGACCAACACGACCCATTTCCTCCAGGAGATTGGCGACAACCGCCTGCAGACGGTCTGGAGGCGTGTGCAGAGGGAGTCCGGCTTCGCAAAGAAGCGCCGCGAGGTCGACCGGTGGAACAGGGCCCATCCGCGCATCAAGCGCGGGCTGGCGGTGACGCCGGTCAAGTTCGGGATCTCCTTCACCCTGACGCATTACAACCAGGCGGGGGCGCTGGTCCTTTTGTACACCGACGGGACGGCGCAGGTTAACCATGGCGGGACGGAGATGGGGCAGGGGCTCCACACAAAGATCCACGGGATCGCCATGCGCGAGCTCGGCCTGCCGGCGAGCCGGGTCCGGGTGATGCCCACGACGACGGACAAGGTGCCGAACACCTCCGCCACGGCTGCATCCTCCGGCGCGGACCTGAACGGCGCAGCGGTCAGGAACGCGTGCGCGACCCTCCGCGAGAGGCTGCTCCCGGTGGCCGCGGCGCTGCTGTCGAAGAAGGCGGGCAAGGCGGTGCCGGAGTCCCGCATCAGGTTCTTGGACGGGAAGGTCGCCGTTCGGGGTTCGCGCGTTGCCCTCGACATGGCCGACGTGTGCCGCAGGGCCCACGAGTTGAGGATCAGCATGGCCGTCTCAGGCTTCTACGCCACGCCCGGGATCCACTGGAACTGGTCCACGTCCTCGGGAAGGCCGTTCCAGTATTTTGTCTGCGGCGCCGCTGTCGCCGAGGTCGAGGTCGACGGCTACAGCGGAATGCACCGGGTTGTCCGCATCGACGCCGTCCACGACGTCGGCGACTCGCTCAACCCGGGTGTGGACCTCGGCCAGATCGAGGGCGGGATTGTCCAGGGCATCGGCTGGCTGACGCGGGAGGAGCTTCTCTGGGACAGGGAGGGAAGGCTGACGACCCACAGCGCGAGCACGTACCAGATCCCCGCGATCAGCGACGCTCCCGTCGAGATGCACGTCACGCTCCTGCCCATGGCGGCGCAGGAGGGGACGATACATGGAAGCAAGGCCTCGGGCGAGCCGCCGCTCATGCTGGCGTTCTCCGTCCGCGAGGCGATCCGGGACGCCGTTGCAGCATTCGGCACAAGGGGCGGGGAGGTCCCGCTCCCGTCGCCGGCCACAAGCGAGGCGATATTCTCCTCGATAAGGCAGCGCCTCGCCGCGGAGACGGCCGGCGCGACCGCGTCCTAAACGACGCCCGGACTCTGGCGGCGCCTCCTGCGGCAAGCCCGCAGACGCCGGGTATTCGCGCTCGCCCGGGCGCCTATTTGGGGCGATAACCCAATCCTTGCCGCCATGAAGAGCCTCGCCCCCGCCTCCCTTCGCAAACTGATGGTGACCCTCGCGGGGGCCTTCCTCGGCGCCGTGCTTCCGGCGCGTGCGGCGAGCGAGCCTGCCTACACCTTCAAGCGCGGCGTCAACATCTCCCATTGGCTGTCTCAGAACGGCGGACGGCAGACCTATGGCGCGCCCTGGTTTGGCGAGAGCGACGTCGAATGGATCGCCGGGCACGGCTTTGACCATATCCGACTGCCGGTCGACTTCCGGCTCTGCTTCGCACCCGACGGTTCGCTGGACGAGACAAGAGTCGCGCCGATCGCCGACGCCATCCGGAGGTCGCGGGCCCGCGGCCTCGGCGTCGTGCTGGACGCCCATTTCCTGCCGGGGGCGGACTTCAACTCCGCGGGCGGCGACAACCGGGTCTACACGGACGCGGCCCTCGAGGAGAAGGCCGCGGATTCCTGGCGACGGATGGCCCGGCATTTCGCGGGGGAGGGTCCCTATCTCCGGTTCGAGATCCTGAACGAGCCCGTCGCGCGCGAGAACGGGCAGCTGAATCCCTTCATGCGCCTAATGCTGTCGGCCATCCGCGAGAGCAACCCCTCGCGCATCGTCTACGTGACCTCGAACAGGTGGAGCAGCTTCCACACGGTGGGGGACGTCGTGCTGCCGGATGACACGAACATCGCCCTGACGATTCATTACTATGAGCCCCTCGTCTTCACCCACCAGCGCGCGCCGTGGGTCGGCTTCATGGACACGCTTCCCGCGGTCTCATTCCCCGGAACCGTGCCGGACGTCACCGGCCACACCCTTCCGACGTACCACCTGAACCTCCACACGGGCGACAGGCTCACGGAGGCCGAGATCGAGGCGGCGTTCGCCGGCGTGTCGGCCTGGCTTGCGGCTCATGCCCCGAAGATCGAGGTCTATGTCGGCGAGTTCGGGGTCTATGAGCCGGCTGACGCTGGGTCGAAGCGCCGGTGGATCGCTACGGTGCGCTCCGCCGCGGAGAGCCGGGGCTGGGGCTGGGCCGTCTGGGACTACAACGACAGCTTCGGTGTCCGCGGACGCGACGGGGCAGGCACACCCGTCCTGGAGGGATTGTTTCCGAAATAGCCCGCAAGATTGTGTGGTGTGCGGCGAAGTCCGCTTCGGGCAGCCTCGAATCGGCGAAGAGACATTCTCAGCGGTCTGGCTCTGGCTCGCCCAGGAAGCTTCTGATATTTTATAAGATATTAATTATAAATTAAATGCAAATTAATGTTTAAGGGCAAACGCTGCACTGCAGCATTGAATTTCGCGAGGCGGGGAGTTACATTATTCCCATGGAATTGCGCGATCCTCAGCTCGAGAATATCGCGCGGAAGATCGTGTGGTGGGAGCCGCCCGAGGTTACGTTGTCGGAGCAAAACGACTTTCTCTGCCGCGTGATGGCTCGAGGTTCTTGGGAAGACCTGCGGCACGTGGAAAGAGTGTTCGGCGAGGAAGCGATTCGAGAGGCGCTTCGTCATTCAAGGCCCGGCGTGATAGATCCGGCGTCGTGGCACTTCTGGCATTATCGCCTGGGAATTGAGCCCGTACCGGAGCTACCGAAGAGGACCTTCGCGTGAACGCGGTGGTTGCGCGGCTGGATTCCCTGCCGCCGGCGCAGCGGAAACTATGGCCGCAGTTTTCGGCCATAGGCTCACGATTTGTTCTCTACGGGGGAACTGCGCTCGCTCTCCAGGTTGGCGGGCGGACCTCGGTTGATTTCGATTTTTTTACCGCCGAACCGCTGAATCATGCCCGGTTAGCCAAGGATTTTCCTTTCTTGCGAGGAGCGAGCCTGCAACAGCAAGCTGTCGACACGGCGGCCTTTGTCGTCGGAATCGGTGGCGACGTCGTAGCAGTTTCATTTTTCGGGTCCTTGGATTTCGGCCGGGTCAGCGATCCGATTCGCTTCGCTGACAACGGAGTGCACGCCGCGGGCCTGCTCGATCTCGCAGCCCAGAAGGTGAAGGTGATTCAACAGAGGGCCGAGGCGAAGGATTATCAGGACATCCACAAGCTGTTGTCCGTGGGCGTCACCCTGGAAATGGCGCTGGGTGCTGCCCAGGCCCTGTATCCTGAATTCAACGCAGCCATCTCTCTGAAGGCGTTGAGCTACTATGGCGACGTGTCGCGGTTGCCTGACGCCGTCCAGCGCGACTTGAGGACTGCAGCGTCCAGGGTCCGTGATATACCCCGAATTCAGAGGCAGAATGCCTCACTATTGCCGAGCTTGGACTCGATTGCGCAGGCACCGGAGATCGGCGACTCCCTGAAGCCAAATCGGCAAATGGAGCGGGGCGGCCAGGAGTTGGGGCCTTAGAGCCCGGACGGGCCCGGACGCGCCAACTCAAGCCCGAGCCAGGACGCGGTCGCGCTCCGAGAGGAGCTGGGCCGCGATGCTGAGCGCGATCTCGTGCGGATGGTTGGTGCCAAAATCGAGCCCGACCGGGCAGTGGAACCTGGACGCCTGTTCCGGGGAGACCCCGTCGGCGATCAGCTCGCGGCGCAGCACCTCGGCCTTGGCGCTGCTGCCAATGACCCCGATGAAGGGGAAACTCCTCTCCGTGAGCGCGCGGCGAAGGATGGGCCGGTCGGTTGAATGGCCCATCGTCATGACAAGCAGGAACGTGCCGTCAGGCAGCGAGGGAACGAGGTCCTCGGGGGATTCGCATTTGATTGTGCGCAGGTTGGGCGCTTGCGCCATCCGGTCCAGCCAGTCGGACCGCGAGTCCGCGCAGGTGACCTTGCAGGGGAGCGGCGTCAGGACGGGGATCAAGGCCTGGGCGACGTGGCCCGCCCCGAAGACGGCGATGTTCCAGGGCCCCGATCCGAAGTGCGGCTCGAAGTAGAACTTGACCGACCCGCCGCACGTCATGCCGACGTCGCCCTTGAGCGTCCATGACACGAAGCGCGGCTTGGCGTCGCCCTTCTCGAGGACCTCCGCGGCCAGCTTCAGGGCGGCGGCCTCGACCTTTCCCCCGCCGACAGTGCCGCTGTGCAGCCCCCTCCCGGTCACGAGCATCTTGGCCGCGGCGTCTTGGGGGGTGCTTCCGATGGCCTCGACGAGCGTCACGAGGACGAAGGGCACGCCCTCGTTCTCGAGCGCCACGAGCTGCTCGTAGAAGGTCACACCAGGCCGAGCTTCATCTTTCCCTCTTCGCTTATCATCGACTGGTTCCAGGGCGGGTCCCAGGTGATCCGGACGTCGGCGTCGGCGACGCCTGGGACGAGGAGGATCTTGTCCTTCGCATCCTCGGCGATGGCCGGGCCCATCCCGCATCCCGGGGCCGTGAGCGTCATCGCGACATTCACCCTGAACGCGTTGTCGGGCTTCTTCTCGACCTCCATCGAATAGACGAGGCCCAGGTCGACGATGTTAACCGGAATCTCGGGATCGTACACCTTGCGCAGCTGGTCCCAGACCGCCTCCGGGTCGGGCGCGCCGTCGGCCAGGGTCGCCGCATCGATCTTGTGGTCCGCCGCCTGCTCGCCGAACGCGTCGCCGTCCCTTCCATCGATCCTGAAGAGGCCGTGGTCGGTCTGGACGGTGTAGCTGCCCCCGAGCGTCTGGTGGATCTGGATGCTCGTGCCGGCGGGAAGCGCCTGCCGGTCGCCGGACGGTATCTGCGTCGCTGAGACCTCGCGGGAAAGGATGCGTTCGCGGTTCATGGGAGAGTCGGCGCGCCGGCGGGGATCGTCACCTGCGCAGGTGCGCCCGGATGAGCTTTCGGAGCGCCGAGTGGAGCTCCTCGCTCTCGAGGCGGTTCAAGACCTCCTCAAAGAATCCGAAGATGAGGAGCTCGTCCGCCGCCTTCGGCGGGATCCCGCGGGACTTGAGGTAGAACTCCTGCTCGGGATCGATCCGGGAGGTCGTGGCGCCGTGGGTGCAGCGGACGTCATTCGCCTGGATCTCGAGGCCGGGGAGCGAGTTGGATTCCGCATCGTCGCTCAGCATCAGGTTCCGGTTGCTCTGGTAGGCGTCCGTCTTCTGGGCGTCGGGATCCACGACGATCAGGCCCGAGAATATGGTGCGCGACTGGTCGAGCAGGGCGTTCTTGTAGAGGAGGTCCGACTTTGTGTTCGGCGCCTGGTGGATCTGGAGGGTCCTCTGGTCGCACTCCCGGGAACCATTCGCAATGGTGATGGCGAGCATCTCCGAGAATCCGCCGGGCGCCTGGAGCTGGCTCAGCGACTCGTGCCGAGCCTGCCTGCCGCCCAGGTGGAGGTTGAGCGACTGCACGCGGGCGTCCCTGCGCACGACCGTCGAGTTGAACTGGAGCGAGAGGGCCTCCTTGGACCAGCACTGCGCGGCGACATAGGTGATCTTCGCCCCGTGGCCCGCGTAGAGGTCGTTCGCGCCGCACGCGAACTGGCGCGAGGCGTCATTCGAGACGAAGTGGTCGACGATGGTCACGCGCGCGTTGTCCTCCGCGATGACGAGGGTGTGCGGGAAGACGGCGGTGCCGGCGCCCGAGACCGCGTGGACGATGACGATCGGCCTCTCGACCTCGACTCCGCGCGGGACGTGGATGAATGCGCCGTCCTCGATGAAGGCCTCGTGAAGAGCCGCAAACTTCGCGGATCCGAGCTTCTGGGGCTGCGCCATGAAGTGCTCGCGCAGGAGGCCCGGGTGTTTCGCGATCGCCTCGGAAAGGGTCGAGGCGACAACGCCCTTTGCGGCGAGATCGGCCGGCAGCGGGTTACCGCCCGCGAGCCGGCCGTTGAGAAACGAGAGCGTCGCGGCGAGCGCGATGGCGAGCGCCTCGGAGGCCTGCTGCGCCCGTGTGTCCGTCCCGTCTGAGGCCGGAGAGAATCCGCCGAGGTTGATCCCGGCGATGTTGCTGAACCGCCAGCTCTCGTCCGTGCGCCTCGGCATCGCGAGCGACTCGTATCGGGAGTAGGCCGAGCGCTTGCGCTCGAGCCACCACGCCGGGCAGTCCGACCGGGAGGCGAGGTGGCGGGCGAACACCTCGGGCGTGAAGCCGCCCAGGACGTCCGCGACTGCCGGCTGGGCGGGCGTGGCGACGGCCATGTCTCAGCCCACGCTCCCTTCCATCTCGAGGTCGATCAGCCGCTTGAGCTCGACCGAGTACTCCATCGGGAACTGCCGGGCCAGGTCGTTGATGAAGCCGTTGACGGAGAGGCTCATCGCCTGCCCCTCGGTGAGCCCCCGCTGCTGCATGTAGAATATCTGGTCCGCGCTCACCTTGGAGACGCTCGCCTCGTGCTGGACGGCGTGGCGGTCGCCGCGCACCGTGATGGCGGGGTAGGTGTCGGTCCGGCTGTTCGTGTTTATGAGGAGGGCGTCGCACTCCGTGTTGTTCTTGCAGCCCTTGAGCTGCCTCGGGATGTGGACGATCCCGCGGTAGGTGGCCCTTCCCTGGCCGACCGAGATCGACTTGGACACAACGGTCGAGGTGGTCTCGTCCGCGGCGTGGATCATCTTGGCCCCCGTGTCCTGGTGCTGCCCGTCGTTCGCGAGCGCGATCGAGATCACCTCGCCGCGGGACCTGCGGCCCTTCAGGACGACGCCCGGGTACTT
>DATNHT010000083.1:0-5336 GCA_035604815.1 Opitutaceae bacterium | reverse complement strand
ACAAGGGAACAATCGGGATTGAGTTCTTCCCGGCTGACTCTCCCAAGGCCGTCGAGAATTTTCGTTTGCTCGCCGAGCACGGGTACTACAACGGCCTGGTCTTCCATCGCATCATAAAGGGTTTCATGATCCAGGGAGGGGATCCCGCCGGCGATGGCACGGGAGGCGAAAGCGCGTGGGGCGGCACATTTGCCGATGAAATCAAGAAGGATTCGCCCCTCTACCGGGCCGGCTACCGCAGGGGAATCGTGGCGATGGCCAACGCGGGCCCCAACACAAACGGCAGCCAGTTCTTCATCATGCACCAGGACTATCCGTTGCCCCCGAGCTACGTGATCTTTGGGAAGGTGACGCGCGGCATGGACGTTGTCGACGCGTTGGCCGACACGCGGACGACAAAGGGTTCGGACGGAGAGGACAGCAAGCCCGTCACTGCGCCGGTGTTGCGGAAGGTCACAATCCTTCCCTAGGGGAATGCCTCCGGCAGTAAACCAGAGCTCCGACGGGCTCGAAAGGCGGGGGCGGGAAGTGCCAGACCTATGAGGCTTTGCGCCAGTCGACGAGCTCAAGCTGCAGCATGCGCCGGTCGTTGAAGAAATTCCAGTTGAGCTCGACCGCGAGATCGACGGGAACGCCGAGGGGCGGAATGCGGTCCGCCATCTTCCATGCCACGCCGCTTAGCGCGCGCCCGCGCGCGTCTTCGACCCAGAACCGGAAGTGCCGGGCCTTGAAGATCTCGGGCCGCCGGCGGAGCACAACGCCCCGGAGCCCGAAAACCGGCTCCGGGTTGCCCTGGCCGTAGGGGTGGAGCGCGTCGAGCTCGTCCATAAGCCCCTCGGTGACCTGCTCCAGCGCGAGCCACACCGAGATGTTTAGGCGGGCCTCCGCGATGCCCTCGCCCGCGTGGCTGCGCACGGCCCCCGCGAACCTCGCGCGGAACCCTTCGAGCTCGGTCTTTGGGAGAGAGACCCCCACCGCCATGGGGTGCCCTCCCCAGCTGGCGAGGCCCTCGGGGCAGGTGGCGAGGACATCCACGAGGTTGATCCCATCCACGCTGCGCCCGGAGCCCTTTGCCATGTCGCCCTCATTGCCGAGCACGATGCACGGCCGGTTGTAGCGCCGGGTCACCCGGCCAGCCACGATGCCCACGACCCCGGGGTGCCACGCCTCGCTGAAGAGCACGATCCCTGCATCGCCCGAGTACCGCTCCTCGATCAGCCTCTCGGCCTCCTCGGTGATCTTGCGCTCGATGTCCTGGCGCTCGCGGTTGAACGCCTCCAGCTGCTGCGCCGTCTCCCGGGCGAAATTGACGTCGTCGCTCAGCAGAAGGTCGACCGAGAGCGCGGCGTCGGCGAGACGGCCCGAGGCGTTGATCCTGGGCCCCAGCCGGAAAGAGATGTCCACCGGAAGGATCAGCTGCGTGCTGGAGATCCCGGAGACCTCCATGAGCGCGCGCAGCCCGGGCCGCGCCGTCTCCTGGAGGATGCGCAGCCCGGTCTTGGCAAGGATGCGGTTCTCGCCGAGGAGGGGAACCAGGTCCGCAATCGTGCCCATGGCGACCAGGTCCAGGTAATCCCTGAGCCTGATGCGCGCCGCAACGGGATGGTTCTCGGCCCGGAGCTGCTTCAGGAGCCCGTGGAGGAGCTTGAACACGAGCCCCACCGTGCACAGGTGCTGCCATGCAGGCTGCGCCGCCGAGCCCCCGGGGCCCTCGACGTGGGGATTGACCAGCAGGCCCCGCTGGGCCGCGGCGTCCCTGGACCTGTGGTGGTCAACCACGAGGACGTCGATCCCCCTCCCCATCAGGTACTCCACCTCCTCGTGCGAATTCGTGCCGCAGTCGAGCGCGACGAAGAGCCCGGGGCTGCCCGCCTCGAGCGCCCGGTCGATGGCGCTGCGGGAGAGGCCGTACCCGTCCTCGGACCGGCGCGGGACGACAAAGCTCGGATCCAGCCCGAAGCGGCGCAGGACCGAGACAAGCAGCGCGGTGCTGCTGACGCCGTCCACGTCGTAGTCGCCGAGGACCACCACCTTCTCGCGGGCCATGATGGCCGCCCTGAGACGCGCCGCGGCAGGGGCGAGGTTGGCCACGAGGAACGGGTCCTCGAGCCGGGAGAGGTCGGGGTTGAGGAACTCCGACGCGGCGGCCGGATCCCGGTGCCCGCCGCGGATCAGCAGCTCTGCAAGCACGGGGCCCACGCCCGCGCGCTTGCTCAGTTCCTCGGCCTGGCCGGCCGGGATGGGGGTGTGGATCCAGCGCATCTCACCGAATCCACCGCTACCGCGACGCCTTGCTCGCTCCCGTCCACTCGTATTTCGGCGCGACGTCGGCGTGCGCCTCGACGTGCTTGCGATCGCCCTTGTGCCACCAGTAGAAGACCTGGGCGGCGATGAAGATCGCCGAGAAGGTGCTGGTGACGATGCCGACCAGGAATGTGAACGAGATGTCGCGCAGGACGCCACTGCCGAAGAGATACAGGGACATTGCGGCCAGGAACGTGGTCGACGAGGTCATGATCGTGCGCGCAAAGACCTTGTTGATCGCCGAATTGACGATCTCGCGCAGGGTGCCGGTCGGGTTGAGCTTCAGCTCCTCGCGGATCCGGTCGAACACGACGACGGTTTCGTTGATGGAATAGCCGGCGATGCACAGGATCGCCGCCACCATCGGGGCCGAGAACTTGTGGGCCGTCAGCACGAAGATGCCGATTGTCATCAGGATGTCGTGCAGGGTGGAGACCATCGCGCCGATGCCGAACCCGAACTCGAAGCGGAACGCGATGTACAGGAGGATGGTCAGCATCGAGATGCCGACCGCCCGCAGGGCGTTGAGCATGATTTCCCGGCCGATCGAGGCGCCGAGGTGGTTCTCGCCGATCATCGTCAGGCCGGCGGCGGGATGGGCGCTTCGGAGCGCGTCCAGGAGCGCGCCGGACTTCCTCTCCGGCGTCTCGATCTTGAGCTGTTCCGAGCCGCCGCCCAGCGCGCTCTCGTAGGCGACGTTTATGTCGTCGATCCGGGCGCGCTCGGCCACCTTCCGGATGTCGGCGACGTCGAGGCGCTCCTTGAACTGGAGCGTGATCTGGTCGCCGCCCGAGAAGTCGATGCCGAATATCCGGTGGCCCTGGTACACGACCGTGCCGATGCCCAAGAGGACGACCATCCAGGAGCCGACGAAGGAGCGCAGCCCGTAGCGGATGAAGTCCACGTGGATCGGCCCGATCAGGCGGCGCATCGTTATCTTGCGGAGCGTCCCGGAGTCGATCAGGAGCTCCATGACCAGGTGGACCGTTATCAGCACGGAGAACATCGTCGAGAGGACGCCGATCGCGAGCGTCACCCCGAAGCCCCGGATGGGCCCCGTGCCGAGCCAGATCATGATCGCGCAGATGATCAGCTGGACGACGTGGGCGTCGATGATCGTCATGAACGCCTTGGAGTATCCCATCTGGTTGGAACTCGAGAGAGACTTGCCCACGGCAAGCTCCTCGCGCATGCGCTCGAAGATCAGGATGTTCGCGTCCACCGCCATTCCGATCGTCAGCACGATGCCGGCCAGGCCCGGCAGCGTCATGGTCGCGCCCAGATTCGACATCACGCCGCCGATTATGAGGAGATTGACGGCAAGGCCCACAAGGACGGCGACAACGCCGCCCGTGGCGTAGAAGGTGACCATGAACGCCGCGACGGCCGTCAGCGCGATGATCGAGGCCCGGACGCCGCTCGACACCGCGTCCTCCGCGAGGGACGGGCCGATCTCGTACTGCTCCTTGACGACCAGGGGCAGGTCGAGCGGGTTATTGAGGACGTTCGCGAGGTCGATCGCTTCGCGGTCGGTGAAGGAGCCCGTGATGACCGCGGAATTGCTGTCGATCTCCTCCCGGACCGTGGGGGCCGAGTAGAGCGTCCCGTCCAGCACGATAGCCAGCCTGCCCAGGTGGCCGGCCTTCTGGCCGGCCTCCGCGATGGCGCGGGTCACCTCGGCGAACCGCTTCTTGCCATCGCTCGTGAAGTGCATCGCGATCTCCGGCTTCCCGTAGAGGTCGTGCTCCATGAACGAGGTCGAGATCATGTCGCCGGTCATCTCCGGGATCCGCTTTACGAAAAGCTCCTCCGGCTGGCCCTGGACGATCGAGCCCTCGCGGTCGAGCGTCTTGATCTCGTAACCGGGCGGGATGTCCCCCGGGGCCGAGGTGGCGGGCGTCGCGTCCGGGTAGACCATCCGGAAGTCGAGCCTCGCGGGCTTCTTCACGTTCTCGAGGACCTCGGGATTGTCCTTCGTGTTGATGTTCGGCAGCTGCACCTCGATCCGGTTGGTGCCAACCGCGCGGATCAGGGGCTCGGCCACCCCGAACGAGTTGATGCGCGCGCTGATGATCTCTATCGCCTTGGAGAGCTTCTGCTGCCGGGCGGTTTCGGCGTCCAGGCCCGCCGTCTTGTCGCCAAGGTCGGCCTCGAGCGTGAAGCCGATGCCGCCCTGCAGGTCGAGCCCCAGCTGGAGTTTCCGCTTGGAGCGCTTGAGCAGCTCGTTGAGCAGGATTGTGTTGCGCTTGTCGATGTTCTTGAGCGATGCCTCGAGCTGGAGGTCGCGTTCGGGAAAAAACTGGCTCAGGTCGATCCTCTGGTCGTGGCCGATCTGTCTTAGGGCCACGAATTCGCTGGGCGCCGCGCCCGACTTCTTGAGTTCGGCCGCCTTGGCAAGCAGGGCGCCGAAATCGGCGGACTTGGCGGTGGCCTTCGCCTTGGCGTACTCGGGAAACGGCACGTCCCGGAGGGGCAGGAGCTCGGAGACAGCCCAGCCCGTGAGCACCAGGCTTAGCACTATCTTCCAAAGGTTGCGTTTGAGCATGTCGGATGTGGGTTAAAGGGAGGTGGGGCCGCGCCCCAGCGCGGTCCCTGCGCCGTCGAGGCGGGTTCGCCCCGGGTCGAGGGGCCGGGGCGGGCTCCTAGGAGGATTTCTTCTCCTCGCTGCCCGTCTTCTTCGCGACCGACTGGATGAAGCCCTTGCCGACCTCAATCTTGGTGTTGTCGGCCACCCGCACGACGAAGCGGTCGTCCTTGACGTTGGTGATCGTGCCGTAGATCCCGCCGGTGGTGATGATCTCATCGCCGGTCTGCAGCGTCGTGAGCATCCTCTCATGCTCCTTCTGTTTCTTCTTCTGCGGCGCGATGAAGAGGAAATAGAATCCGCCGATGAACAGCAGCCACACGAGAATCATCGACGGCGGGAAGCTCGGGCTGGAGGCCGGGGCGGCTGCTTGGGCTATCATTTTAGTCATTGCGTATTGCGTTCTTCTAAAGAGAAAACACGCATCTAACTGAATCAACGCTCGTGA
>DATNHT010000082.1:0-19976 GCA_035604815.1 Opitutaceae bacterium | reverse complement strand
GCGTTCTCAAGGTTCCCGTGCCCCGCTGCCGTCCCGTTGTTGATGTTGGTTCCCGGTACGTAGAGGCCGTTGGAAATCAGCTGCTGGGTCGGGCGGTTGATGCCGAAGTTCTCACGGTAGTCGGCCCAGAAGGCCTTTGCGTCCACGAACAGCTCATAGGTCTGGTTCGGTCGCCACGTAACGGCGCCGTATATCGAGGTGGTCTCCTTGATCCAGTCGTACCAGTAGCCCTCGCTGTCCTCGCCCGAGTAGCTGAACCTGTAGGCAAGCGTCGGGTTGATCGGCCCGCCGACATCCAGGTTCCAGCGGTTGGTGTCGTACGAACCGTAGGTGTAGCTAATCGATCCCTTCGTCTCGTCAAAGAACGGCTGCTTGGAGATCAGGTCGACGAAGCCGCCGACATAGGCGGAGGCGCCCTGCACGGCGGTCGCGGGCCCCGGGACGATGTTCACCGACTCGACAAAGTTGAAGTCGACCGGCATGCCGTCGCCGCTCTCGCCGACGCGCTGGCGCATTCCGTTCATGAAGACGTCCGACGACTGCCCGCGAATGGTCGGGTTGGCCGGCGAGCCGAAGTTGGAGTCGGTGTAGGAGCTCGACGTCAGCTTGCTGAATTCCGTGACGTCCTGGATATCGATGACGTCCATCTGCTCGCGCGATATGATCGTCACGTTGCGCGGAATATCGATGATGTTGTCCTCGGTCCCGAAGACCGAGGTGAACGGACGGGCGTTCGGCAGGATCACCTGGTCGATCGGCACGTCGTTCACCTGGTATTTCTCCATCTTCACCGCAGCCTCCGCGCCCGCCGGGGCGGCTTGTGTCTGCGCCGTCGTCGGCGTTGGCTTCGTCGCCTGGTCCGCCGGGGGGGGCGGAGTTGAAGTCTGAGCCATTCCCGCCGTCGTAAGGGTCGCCAGTGTCAGGCTGGCGACGAGCCACAAACGTTTGCTTTGGTTCATAGTTTTTTGGATATAACTTCAGCATCCGACATGCCAAGTACTAAAGGGGCAGGGCGGTCATTATACAGCATTGCCTTGTAAAGCAACTAGTTGCATTACGCTCTATTTTATTACCGCGCCACGACTTGCGCGGGCGAAGGCAGGTCGGCCGACGTCCATCCCCCTCCAAGGGCCTGAATCAGGGCAACGCTCGACGTCAGCTGCGAGGTGTTGATCCCGAGCGCGGCCTCGCGGTTGGTGAGCTCGGTGACCTGGGCGGCCGCGACCGTGGTGAAATCGACGGTCCCGGCATTGTACTCGTTGAGCGCGATCTGCGCCGCCTGGGTGGCTTCCGCGACCGCATCCTGCTCCACCTGCGCCTGCGCCTTGAGGATCCTCAGCCCGGCGAGGTTGTCCTCCACCTGCTGGAGTGCGGTGAGGACCGCCTGGCGGTAGTTGGCGGCGGCCGCTTCGTAGGCGGCCCTTGCGGAAAGCACCAGGTCGTGGCGCTGCCCCCAGTCGAGCAGCGCGTCGGTGGCCTGGGCGCCGAGCGTCCAGAACTTGAACGGCGTCGTGATGAGCTGGTTGAGCGGCGAACCCTCGTATCCGGCGGCGCCGGAGATGCTGAAGGATGGGAAATAGGCCGCCGTCTGGATTCCGACCTTCGCGTTTGCCGCCGCGGCGTCGCGCTCGGCGGCCGCAACATCGGGACGGCGCTCGAGGAGGCTCGACGGCATCGTCGCCGGGACCTGCGGGATCGCGAGCCCGACTTCCGGCCGCCTGGCGATGGAGAATCCGGAGGGCGCCTCTCCCAGGAGGACCGCGATCGCATGCTCAAGCTGCGCGCGCTGGACGCCCGCCCCGATAAGCTGCGCCCGCGTGCTGTCTAGCTGGGTCTGGGCGGTGATGACGTCGCTGCGCGCCGCCACGCCGACCGAGTACTTGTTCTGGGTGATGGAAACCGTCCGCCTGTAGGCCTCGACCGCGTTCTCGAGCAGCCGGATCTGGTCGTCCGCCGCCCTGAGCTCGATGTAGTCCTGGGCGAGCGTCCCCTGCGTCGAAAGGCGGGCCGACGCAAGGTCGGCCGCATTGGCCTGGGCTGCGGCAATGTCGGCCTCGACCGTCCTGCGGAGCCGGCCCCAGAAGTCGGGTTCCCAGGAGGCCTGCAGCTCGGCCGTGTAAAGGGACGAGGTGAGGCCGCGCCCCGGCGCGCCCTGCGCCAGAGGCGCACGCGACCGGCTGGCGGCCCCCGTGGCGCTGACGGTCGGAAGGTACGCGGTCCTGTCGGCGCGTGCGACCTGCCTCGCCTGCTCGTAATTGGCCAGGGCCTGGACGACCGTTAGGTTCGATGCCGCCACCCGGGCCTCGAGGGCGTTGAGCGCCGGGTCGTTGAAGACCTCCCACCAGGGGCCCCTCTTCGCGCCGTCGTCCGGCGCCGCGGTCCTCCACTGCGCGTCCTCCCTGAATGAGGCGGGCGTGGCGACCTCGGGCCTCTTGTAGTCGGGGCCGACCGCGCACCCCGCCGCGAGGAGGAGGATTGCCGCGGCGAAGGCGCAGCGCGCCTGGCCTCGATCTGTCTGCGTGCAATGCCTGGGCTTCACGTCCATCGAGTCGTTGGTGTTGGGCATCAAATCGGCGCGGGCGCCGGCTCCTTGTCGGGGGACAGGATTCCGATCCTCACCCACGTCCTGTGGAACCAGAGGCGCATGCGGTCGATGTAAAGGTACACCACCGGGGTCGTGTAGAGCGTGAGCAACTGGCTGACCACCAGGCCGCCGACGATCGATATCCCAAGCGGCTGCCTCAGCTCGGCGCCGTCGCCGTAGCCGATGGCGAGCGGGACCGCGCCCAGGATCGCCGCCATGGTCGTCATGAGGATCGGCCGAAAGCGCAGCTGGCACGCCCTGAAGATCGCATCGCGGGGGCTCAGCCCCTCGTTGCGCTCCGCCTCGATAGCAAAGTCGATCATCATGATCGCGTTCTTCTTCACGATGCCGATCAGGAGCAGCACGCCGATCAGCGCAATCAGGCTGAACTCAAGGCGGAACATCATGAGCGCGAGAACCGCTCCGATGCCCGCCGATGGCAGCGTCGAGAGGATCGTGAACGGGTGGGCGTAGCTCTCATAGAGAATGCCGAGGACCAGGTAGATCGCGACGATCGCCGCCAGGATGAGGACCGGCTCGTTGCCGACCGACTGCTGGTAGGTCCTTGCCGTCCCCTGGAAGCCCCCGTGGATCGTGCCCGGCATGTGGATCGCCGCCGCCTGGCGCTCCACCGCCGTGACCGCGTCCGAAAGCGAGGCTTCCGGAACCAGGTTGAAGGAGATCGTCCCGGCGACAAACGGCCCCTGGTGGTTCACGGCGAGGGGCGTCGTACCCAGCCCGTAGTGAGTGAACGCCGCGAGGGGCACCATCGTCTCGTTGATCGTGCTGACCGCCTGGCCGGTCGACGCCGAGCCGTGTCCCGTCGTCGCGATCGCATTGATGCTCGCATTGCGCGCCGTGTCCGCGGCCACGGAGTTTGCGCTGACCGAGCCGGCGGGACCCTGGCCGCGGGGCGCAGACCCCGAGGAAACCGAGACGGTGCCGGCCACGGCATTGGTCAACTGGGTCCCCTTGACGATGCCCCCGGTCGCGCTCACGTAGATGTCCTTGAGCGCGGACGGGTCCTGCCAGAACCGCGGCGCCACGACCATGACGACGTGGTACTGGTTGAGCGACTCGTAGATCGTCGAGACCTGCCGCTGGCCGAACGCATCGTAGAGCGTGTTGTCGACCTGGGCCGCCGTCAGCCCGAGGCGGGAGGCGGTGTCGCGGTCGATCACGAGGTCGGTCTCGAGCCCCTTGTCCTGCTGGTCGGAATTCAAGTCGACGAGCGCGGGCTCGCTCTTGAGCGCCTCCAGCAGCTTTGGCGTCCACTCGCGCAGATCCGGAAGATTGTCCGCCTCGAGCGTGTACTGCCACGCCGAGCCGCTCACGCGCCCGCCGGCCCGCGGCGTCTCCTGCTGCGGGAACATGAACAGCGAGGAGCCGGGCACCCTGGCGAGCTTCGGCCTCAGCCGGGCGATGATCTGCTCGGACGACGCCTTGCGCTCCCTCAAGGGCTTCGCCGAGATGAACACGAACCCGGTGTTTGCACCGCGCCCGCCCCCGGTGAAGCCGACGACGTCGTCCACATCCGGATCGTCCTGGATGATCTGGACGTACTGCTTGAGCTTCGGGGCCATCCGCTGGAACGAGCTGCTCTGGTCGGCCTGGATGAACCCGCTCAGGCGGCCCGTGTCCTCCTCCGGGAAGAAGCCCTTCGGGATGATCGTGAAGAGCCAGAAGTTGAGCCCCACCGTGCATGCCAGGACCACGATCATCGGGAACGTGTGGCGGAGCACCCAGGCAAGCGTGTCCCGGTACAGGTCCAGGAATCCCTCGTAGACCCTCTCGGTCCAGCGGTGGAACCAGCCCCTGGCCGCCCCCGGTCGGCGTATGCTGAGGAGGCGCGAGCACATCATCGGCGTCGTCGTCAGCGAAATCACCATCGAGATGAGGATCGCCACCGAGAGCGTTATGGCGAACTCGCGGAACGAGCGCCCCACCTGGCCTCCCATCAGAAGGATGGGAATGAACACCGCGATCAGGGAGAGGCTCATCGAGAGCACGGTGAAGGCCACCTGCCGGACGCCGAGGAGCGCCGCCTCGAACCGCGGCACCCCTGACTCCATGTGGCGGGTGATGTTCTCCAGCACGACGATGGCGTCGTCGACGACGAATCCGGTCGCGATCGTGAGCGCCATCAGCGAGAGGTTGTTCAGGCTGTAGCCCAGAAGGTACATCGCTCCGAACGTCCCGACCAGCGAGACGGGCACGGCGACAGCCGGAATGAGCGTTGCCCGCCCGTCGCGCAGGAAGACGTACACGACGAGCACGACGAGCACGATCGCCATCAGGAGCGAGCGCTCGACGTCGCGCAGGGATGCCCGGATCGTCGTGCTGCGGTCCATGGCCACGTTGAGCTCGGTCGCCGGCGGAATGTTCGCCCGCAGCCGGGGAAGCATGCTGCGGATGAGGTCGACCGTCTCTATGATGTTGGCCTGGGGCTGCCTTGAGATGGGTATGACGACGGCCGGGCTTCCCTTGGACATCCCCAGGTTGCGGATGTCCTCGACGGAATCGGTGACGCTCGCCACGTCGGTGAGGCGTATGGGGGCGCCGTTCCTGTAGGCCACGACAAGATCCCTGTAGTCCTTCGCCTTGCGCGACTGGTCGTTGTCGTAGATCTGCCAGTGCAGGGTCGCGTTCTCTATGGCCCCCTTGGGGCTGTTGGCATTCGCGGCCGCGAGCGCGGCCCGGACATCCTCCAGGCCCAACCCGTACTTGAACAGGGCGGAGGGGTTGAGCTCGACGCGGACCGCCGGAAGGGAGCTCCCCCAGACGCCGACGTTTCCCACGCCCGGCACCTGCGAGAGCTTCTGGGCGAGGATCGTGGACGCCGCGTCGTAGAGGTCGCCCGGGGACAGGGTCTTCGACGTGAGGGCCAGGATCATGATCGGCGCGTCGGCCGGGTTCTGCTTGCGGTATGTCGGGTTGCTCCTGAGCGCGGTGGGGAGGTCGACGTGCGCCGCGTTGATCGCCGCCTGGACATCGCGGGCCGCGCCGTCGATGTCGCGGCTCAGCCCGAACTGAAGCGTGATGTTCGTGCTGCCCACCGAGCTCGAGGAGGTCATCTCCGTGACGTCCGCGATCGTGCCCAGGTGGCGCTCGAGGGGCGTCGCGACGCTGGTCGCCATCGTTTCCGGGCTCGCTCCCGCCATCGACGCCGAGACCGAGATCGTGGCCGAGTCCACCTGCGGAAACGGGGAGACCGCCAGCCTGGTGTAGGCCGTCGCGCCCGCGAGGGCGATCCCGGCGGTGAACAGCGTCGTCGCGACCGGCCTGCGGACGAAGACCTCGGAAATGTTCACGTGACCGCCTCCCTGGCCCGGGCCGCCGACTGGACCCTTTCGCGGAAGCGCGCGGCAATCCTGTCAAACGCAAGGTAGATGACGGGCGTCGTGAAGAGCGTCAGCACCTGGCTCACGATGAGCCCGCCGACGATCGTCACGCCGAGCGGGTGGCGCAGCTCGGAGCCCATGCCCGTGCCGAGCATGAGCGGGACGGCCGAGAGAAGCGCCGCCATCGTTGTCATCAGTATGGGCCGGAACCTGAGCAGGCATGCCTGGAAGATGGCCTCGCGGGGGGGGAGCCCCTCGCTCCTCTCGGCGTCGAGGGCGAAGTCGATCATCATGATCGCGTTCTTCTTGACGATGCCGATCAGCAGGATGATGCCGATGATCCCGATGACGCCCAGGTCGCTGCCGACCAGCATCAGGGCGAGAAGCGCGCCGATCCCCGCCGAGGGCAGCGTCGACAGGATCGTGATGGGATGGATGAAGCTCTCGTAGAGGATCCCCAGGATGATGTACATCGTCATGATCGCGGCGGCGATCAGGAAGAGCTCGTTTGACAGCGAGCTCTCGAACGCGTCGGCCGCCCCCTGGAAGGTCGTCACGATGCTGGCGGGCATGCCGAGGCGCGTCTCGGCGGCGCGGATCGCCTTGACCGCGCTTCCGAGCGAGCCGCCCTTCGGCACGTTGAAGGAAATCGTGTTCGCGGGGAACTGGCCCATGTGATTGATGAGGAGGGGCTCCGGCCGCACCTCGAACGTCGCGATGGAGGAGAGGGGCACCTGGCCCCCGGTGGCCGACGGGACGTAGATCAGCGCGAGCGAATCGGGCGAGCGCTGGAGGGCCGGATCGGCCTCCATGATCACGCGGTACTGGTTGGACTCCGTGAATATGGTGGAGACGATCCGCTGGCCGAACGCGTCGTAGAGCGCGTTGTCGATCGTCGCGGCCGTTATCCCGAACCTCGCGGCGGTGTCGCGGTCGATCTTGATGTAGGCGCCGAGCCCCTTGTCGGACTGGTCCGACACGACGTGGCTCACCTGGCTGAGCTTGCTGAGCTGGTCCGTCAGCCTGGGGACCCATTCGGTGAGGTCGGCCGGATTCGCGCTCTCCAGGACGAACTGGTACTGGGTCCGGCTGACGCGGTCGTCGATGGTGAGGTCCTGCACGGGCTGCATGTAGGCCGAGATCCCCACCACGCCCTCCAGGTCGGTGTTCAGCCGCCGGATCACGTCGGCGGCCGTGGCCGACCGCTGCTGCCTGGGCTTGAGATTGACCAGCATCCGGCCGGTATTGAGCGTCGTGTTGGACCCGTCGACCCCGACGAACGACGACAGGCTCTCGACGTCGGGGTCCTTCAGAATCTCGCCGGCGAGCGCCTGCTGGCGCGTCACCATCGCCTCGTACGATACCGACTGAGGCCCCTCCGTGATCACCTGGATGAGGCCCGTGTCCTGGACGGGGAAGAACCCCTTCGGGATCAGGATGTAGAGGGCAACCGTCAGGACCAGGGTCGCGACGGCCACGCACAGCGTGAGGCCCTGCCGGTCCAGCACCCAGTTGAGCATCGAGGCGTACCGGGCGATGATCCCGTCGAATATCGCGCCCGCCTTCCGGCTCCAGGCAGGCACCTCCTCGGGTTCATGGTGCCTGACGAGCTTCGCGCACATCATGGGCACGAGCGTCAGCGAGACCACGGCCGAGATGAGGATCGTCACCGCGAGCGTGATCGCGAACTCGCGGAATAGCCGGCCGACGACGTCCCCCATGAACAGCAGCGGGATCAGGACCGCGATCAGCGAGATCGTGAGCGAGATGATCGTGAAGCCGATCTGCTCGGATCCCTTGAGGGCCGCCTCGAGGGGGCTGTCCCCCTTTTCGACGTAGCGGGCGATGTTCTCGATCATCACGATCGCGTCGTCCACGACGAAGCCGGCCGCGATCGTGAGCGACATGAGCGACAGGTTGTTCAGGCTGAACCCGAGAAGGTACATGACCGCGAAAGTCCCGATGAGCGACAGCGGGACCGACAGGCTGGGGATGATCGTCGCGGGGACGTTCCTCAGGAAGACGAAGATGACGAGCACGACGAGGACGACCGCCAGCGTGAGCTCGAACTCGACGTCGCGGATCGAGGCCCGGATCGTGACCGTCCGGTCGGTGAGGACGCTCACGTCGATCGCCGGCGGCAGCGAGGCCTTGAGCGCGGGAAGCAGGGCGTAGATGCGCTCGACGACGTTGATCACGTTTGCGCCCGGCTGGCGCTGGATGTTGAGGATCACCGCGGGCGTCGTGTTGACCCAGGCCGACAGCTTGTTGTTCTCCGGGGCGAACTCGACCGTCGCCACGTCGGAGAGCCTGACGGGCGCCCCGTTCTTGTACGCGACCACCAGCTTCTCGTAGTCCGCGACGGACTTGAGCTGGTCGTTCGCGTTGATCGCGAATGCGCGGGACGGGCCGTCGAAGTTGCCCTTCGCCGTGTTCACGTTGCCGTTGCCGACGGTCGTGCGCATGTCGTCTATGTTGAGCCCGTACGCGGCGAGCGCCGTCGGATTGGCCCGGATCCGCACCGATTGCCGCTGCCCGCCGCCGATGCTCACCAGGCCGACCCCCTGCAGCTGGGAGATGTTCTGCGCGAGCCGGGTGTCCGCGAGGTCCTCGACCGTGGTCAGGGGGAGGGTTCTCGAGGTGAGCGCGAGCGAAAGCACGGGGGCGTCGGCGGGGTTGACCTTGGCGTAGATCGGTGGCGCGGGCAGGTCCGACGGCAGCAGGTTGCCCGCCGCGTTGATCGCGGCCTGGACCTCCTGCTCGGCTATGTCGAGGCTCAGTTCCAGGGTGAACTGGAGCGTGATCACCGAGGCGCCCGCGGAGCTCGAGGACGACATCTGCTTCAGCCCGGGCATCTGGCCGAGCTGGCGCTCGAGGGGGGCCGTGACCGACGAGGTCATCACGTCCGGGCTCGCCCCGGGGTAAAACGTCTGGACCTGGATCGTCGGATAATCGACCTCGGGAAGCGCAGAAAGCGGCAGGAACCGGTAGGCGACGATCCCGACGATCATGATCGCCGCCATAAGCAGCGTCGTGGCGACGGGCCTCAGGATAAAGATTCGGGAGGGACTCATCGGGGGGAGTCCGGCCGGGGTCGACTCATCGGGGAAGCGGTCAATTGCCCCCGCCGGGCTTCCAGTGCCTGTGCTCGCCGTCCGGAGCCCCGGGCCTGCCGGGCGGCTTCGCACCGGGCTGGGCCGGGGTCGATACGACCACCTCCATGCCGTCCCTGAGCCTGTCGGCGCCGTCGACCACCACGTTGTCCCCCGCCGAGATCCCCGAGATGATCGCCACCCTCTCGCCCTCGCTGGCGCCGAGGGTCACGGCCTTCGCGGAAACCTTGTTGTCGGCCCCGACGACGTAGACAAACGATCCCTGCTGGCCGCGCTCGATGGCCGATGTGGGCACCACCGTGGCCCCGTGCTCGACATAGAGGAGCATCTGGACGTTCACGAACTGGTTGGGAAAGAGCGCCTCGTCCTCGTTCTTGAAGATCGCCCTCAGCTTGAACATGCCCGTGCTCGGGTCGACGGTGTTGTCGACCGTCGAGAGGGTCCCCGTGGCGAGCTTAACCGTGCTGTCCCGGTTGTAGACGTCGACGTGGATCTGCGCGCCTGCGCGCTGCTGCTTGAGCACGGCGGGAATGGTGTCCTCGGGAAGGGGGAAGATGACCGTGATCGGCTTCATCTGGGTCAGCACGGCCAGGCCGCTAGCGTCGCCAGGCGTCACGTAGTTGCCCTGGTCGACCAGCCTCAGGCCGATCCGGCCGGAAACCGGCGCCGTAATGTGGCAATAGGTGAGGTTGAGCTGCGCGCTGTCCACGGCGCCCTGGTTTGTCTTTGTCATTCCCTCGTATTGGGCGACGAGCGCGCGCTGCGCGTCGACCTGTTGCTTCGATATGGAGTCCTGCGCCGAAAGCGTCTGGTAACGGTCGAGGTCGATCTGCGCCTCCTTGTACTGGGCCTGGGCCTGGAGGAGCTGCCCCTGGGCCTGCTCAAGGGCCACCTCGTAAGGGCGCGGATCGATGATCGCGAGCACGTCGCCCTGGTTCACCCACTGGCCCTCGGTGAACTTCACCTGGGACAGGTAGCCGCTGATCTGCGTGCGCACCGCGATGGTCGCCAGGGGCGTCACGGTTCCCAGCCCCTTGAGGATGATGTCTATGCTGTCTTTTCGGGCGGCGTTGACGACCACGGGCAGCGGCCCGGACGTCCCGAATGCCCCCCTCCCGCCGAACCGGCCGCCGGCGCCGCCGGGACCCGTGCGCTGGGCGATCTGGGAGCGGTGATACAGCAGCGCGCCCGTTCCGAGGACGACGAGGCCGAGGATCGTCCAGAGCACCTTGGTCCGGCTCCGCTTCTTCTCCAGGGTCGTCGGCGGCCGCTGGCTGGGTTCGGGTGGCGCCTTCGGGCCGGCCGCTTCGATCGGGGGTTGGCTCATTTTGTCGGTTGGGCTTATGGCGTGCAGGGGTCCGCCGGCAGCGGGAACTGGACCCGCCCATGGAGGACCCCGGCTAGGACAGACGCAAACTCGAACAAAAGGTCACGACAAAGGCGCAAATGAGCCCGGGGCCGCGGCGACGGAAGACATTGGGGGCACGGGCACATCGAGCGAGGCCGCGACGGCCCGCAGCAGCTCGGCCTCGGCCGTGGGGAGCGCGCCGTCCTCGCTGACGACATGGGCGGCGGCCATGAGCAGGCGCTGCTTGATCGGGCCGCTTGAGGTCGCCAGCTTGTCGAGGGCCGCGTCGAGCTGCACCAGGCCGGATTCGGCCTCGGGCAGGAACGCGATCTTCCCCTCGACGAGCTTGAGCTGGGATGCGCCCTCGGCGAAGGCCCGCGCCGCCGCGGCCGCGTCTTCGCTTGAAGCGTGGGCGAGGGCGGAGAGCACGACGGAGATTTCCGCAGTCACGGCCTGGAACGAGTAGATCTGCGTGATCGCCGCCGACGGGTCCCGGTTTATGGCAAGCGCCCGGAGCACCAGGCGCTGGAGGGCGAATTCGAACGGGGATACCCTGCCGTCGGCCTGCACGAGGTCGTCCAGGGTGCCCGCGAACGAGCCCAGCGCCGTCCGAGGGAGCGCCTTGACGGCGGGCATGGCGAGCTGCAGGACCGGCAGCTTGTGCTCGGGCTTGAGCTGCCTGAGCGCGGGGTCGAGCTGCTGGAGCGCGCGGAGCGCGTCGCTTCCCTCGCTGCTTGCGACGCAGGCCATCTGCGTCCGGCGCACGGCCTCGTCGTCGTCCAGGAGCAGGCCGTAGAGGAGGATGGGGGCGTCGTGGGGCGAGCGCGCCGCCGTGCGCAGGCTCGCGGGGATCTGCGCGAGGAGCGCCTGGGCGCCAGCCGCGCCCGCTGCTGTCAGCGTCCCGGCCGCCGCCGCCAGGGCCGCTCCGACGGCGGCGAAGGCCTGCGGGGGCGGAGAGGGGCCCGCCGGCGGCATGTGCGCCACCTTTGACCACGGCTCCTTGACCACATCCACCACCTCGGGCGGCTCGATGAACTTCCCGTCGAATCTGGGGTCGATCGCGGTGATCCTCGCCACCAGCGGCGGATGGGTTGCCCAGAGGCCGCCGAAGTTCGAGACGAAGGCCTGGGCGAAGAAGAAATGCCCGATCTCGGCGGCCCTGTGGGTGTCGAGCGTCGATCCGATCGCGTAGCCCCCTATCTTCTTGAGAGCCCCGGTGACCCCGTCCGGGTTCCGCGTGAACTGGACTGCCGAGGCGTCCGCCAGGAATTCCCTCTGGCGCGACACGGATGCCTGGATCAGTCGCCCGAAGAAATAGCCGACGTAGCCGATGACCAGGAGCGCGAGCCCGACCGCCAGGATCACGACGATGCCCCCGCCCCCCTTGCCGCGCGACGAGCCGAAACGGGCGTTGCGCATGCCCCAGAGCGTGGCCCGTCCCGCCAGGCCGATGACGAGTATGCCGAAGATGATAGCGGAGACGCGCACGTTCATCCGCATGTCCCCGTTCAGGATGTGGCTGAACTCGTGGGCGACCACCCCCTGGAGCTCGTCGCGGCTCAGCTTCTGGAGCGTGCCCCGGGTGACGGTGACCACGGCGTCGCTGGAGGTCAGGCCCGCCGCGAAGGAGTTGATCGCCGGCTCCTCGTCCAGGACGTAGACGGCCGGGACCGGCAGCCCGGACGCGATCGCCATCTCCTCAACGACGTTGAGCAGCTGGTGCTCCTTGGGGTCCGTGGTGTGGGTGTCCACCCGGCGTCCCCCGACGCCCTCGGCGACCGCCGAGCCGCCCCCGCTGTATTGCGACCACTTGTAGAGCGACGCGAGGCCGATCACGGCCACCGTGCCTAGCGAGACGGCGGCGAACAGTCCCGGCTGCCAGAAGGGGCGCTGCGCCCCGTCCCAGCCGGCGTCCACGTTCTGGTAGCGGCTGTAGGCGTACCGGGCTCGCGCGTTGGTCCCGGCGAAGCGCAGGGCGAAGACCGTGAGGACGTAGCCCGCGGCGATCGTGCCGGCCACCGCGAACCCGAACAGGACCAGCAGCCGCGTCGTGCGCCTCTTGGCGCGTTGCTCGGCGGCGAAGAAGTCCATCAGCTAAAAGAGACCTTTGGCGCGGTGCGCTCCGCCGGGTCCTCGACGTGGAACAGCTCCGCCGGCTGGAACCCGAACATCCCGGCGAGGACTGTGTTCGGGAACGTCTCCCGCGAGGTGTTGTACTCCATGACCGAGTCGTTGTAGGCCTGCCGGGCGAAAGCGATCTTGTTCTCGGTCGACGTCAGCTCCTCGGTGAGCTGCATCATGTTCTGGTTCGCCTTGAGGTCCGGGTACTGCTCCGCGACGACCATGAGCCGGCTGAGCGCCCCCGACAGGCCTCCCTCGGCGGACACCAGGCCCTTGACGGCGTTCGAATCCGCGGGATTGGCGGCCGCCGCCTGCGAGGCGGCGTAGGCGATGTTGCGCGCCTTGGTCACGTCCTCGAGCGTCTCGTGCTCGTGCTTGAGATAGCCCTTCGCCGTCTCAACGAGGTTCGGGATCAGGTCGTACCTGCGCTTCAGCTGGACGTCGATCTGCGCAAACGCGTTCTTGAACCGGTTTCTCAACGAAACGAGCGAGTTGTAGATACCCGTGGCCCAAAGCGCGATGACGACGGCCACCGCGAGGAGGACGGCGAGGATGATGAGTGCTGTCATGGGGATGCCACGTTGGCTTGCGGGGCCGGTGGGGTCAATGGCGCATCGCCCGGCCCCGTCGCCGGCCGGGGGGTTGGCGGACGCGCCGCGGCATGCGCCGTCCGGGAGAGGCCCGGGGAGGCGGAGCCGCGATTCGGCAGGGGCCCCCCGCGCTTCCAAGGTCCGCGCGGCTGGCGCCGGCCCAATCCCGGGTTGATTGTTCGGCGCCGCCGAACAAGGTTTGGACCGACCTCCATGCGCCTTTCGACCGCCCTAGCCCCGCTGCTCGCCCTGTCCGTTTCCGCGGGCGCGCTGGAGCCGCTGAACGCGCCCGTGCCGCTCGCGGGGCCCGGGTCCGCCGCCTCGCCGGGCGAGGCCGCCCTTGCCCTCGCGTCGGCGCAACGCTCCGAGGACCTGGGGTTTCCGCCCACGGCCGTCGCGCTTTACCGCGCGATGCTTGCGGCGCCCGGCGCGGACGCGGGCCGCCTGACGCTGGCCCTTGCGACGGCGCTTCTGGACGACGGGGACGTGGCAGGGGCCGGAAAGGCGCTCGAGTCCTACGCGGGGCCGCGGGGCGCAGCCTGGCACCTGCGCGCCGGCCTGGTCGCCGCCTACAACCAGCGCGCGGAGCAGGCGAGGTCCGAGCTCGCGGCCTCCCGATACGACGAGCTCGAGCCGGCCGATCGCGGCTGGCACTTCTTCCTCCAGGGCCTGCTGGCGGACGCGGCCAACGAGCCCGTCCGGGCCTTGGGGAGCTACCAGCAGGCGGTTTCGGCGTCCGTTTCCGACCTCCAGCGCGCGCGGTTTCTCCTCGCCGAGGAGCAGGTCAGGCTGCGGACCGGGGCCGTCAGCGACGTCCAGCTCGAGGCGGACAGGAAGAACGCGGAAACCTTCCAGAGCCAGAAGATCGGCTACGGCTTCACGCGCGAGTACGCGATTGCGCTCAACGCGAAGGGCCGCAGGCAGCAGGCGATCGACGTGCTCCAGAATGAGCTGCGGACGCTGCCGGCCGAGGAGCGCTCCGAGACCGATCATTTCAGGCTGCTGCTCGGCCTGATCGCCGGCGCAGACGCCGGCGTGGGGCGCCACGAGCTGTTCGAGCTTCTCGCCTCGGGAAGCGACTCCGACCGCCAGCGCATCGCCCTGCAGCTGCTCGTGCGCAGCTCGCAGTCCGGCGCGCCGCGGATCGAGCTCGGCGAGCGGCTCGACAGGCTCATCGCCGAGCCCCGGCCGCACCCGATCCTGGAGAGCCTGCTGCTGTACCGGGCGCAGCTCGGGCTCGGCGACGCGCGCTACGCCAGGGCCGAGGACGATGCGCACGCGCTGCTTGAGAGGTTCCCGGGCTCGCCGCTCAAGGCCCACGCCTATGCGGTCCTCGCCAGCTCCGCCTGGGAGCAGTACCGCTACCGGACCGCGGCGGACTACGCGTTCAAGGCGGGCGGCGAGTTCCCCCAGGGCCCGATCCGGGCGGAGTTCGCCCTGCTGGTCGCCGAGGCGTGGTTCCGCGCCGGCCAGCTCGGAGGCGACAGGGGCGACTTCCGGAGCGCGGCGGACGCCTACGCCGCGGTGCTTCGCTCGCGCCCGGAGGGCGTGCGCCCCGGGCTGCTCATGTTTCAGCGGGTGCAGTCGGAGATCCAGGCGGGCGAGCTCCAGGCCGCCGTCGCCGTGCTGGACGACCTGGCGCGCGATCCCGCATTCGACGCGGAGGACAGGTGGGAGGCCGAGTGGAACCTTTCCCGCAGCCTCGAGATCGGCGGGAAGACGGCGCAGGCGTACGACCGCGTGAACCGGCTCCTGCGCGGGGCGCCGGCGGCGCCCCTGCGCGCGGAACTTAGGGCGAGGATGGCCTGGCTGCAGGCGAGGCTCTCGTTCGACGCCAAGAAGCCCGAGGAGACCCTGGCGCTCGTCGATTCGCTGGCCGCCGCCACCGAGGGCCTGGCGCCCGAGCTCAAGACCGAGATCGCGAGCACGGGCGAACTGCTGCGCGCGCAGGCGTGCTTCGAGTTGAAGCGTGACCCGGAAGCCGAGGACGCGCTGCGCAAGCTCCGCGCCGACTTCCCGCGCTCGGAGTCGACCGTCTATTCCTACATCGTCGAGGCCGACCGGTTCGCCCAGCAGGACAAGGTGATCGACGCGCAGCGCCTCCTGCAGAAGCTCGCCGACGACTTCCCGAACAGCACGTACGCGCCCTATGCGCTCTACCAGGCCGCGCTCCAGGCGGAGCGCCTCGGCACGGACAAGAACCTCACCGAGGCGTACAAGCTGCTGATCAGCCTGGTCACCAACTCGAAGTACGCGTCGAGCGAGCTGATCTTCCCGGCCCGGATGAGGCTGGGCGACATCCTGCGCGAGCTGAACCAGTTCCCCCAGGCGCAGCAGGTGTACGAGTACCTGGTGAACAACCCCGCGTTCGCCCGGGGCCCCGAACCCTTTCTCGCGCAGCTCGCCCTTGCCGAGTGCCACGAGGCCCAGTCGGCGAACAACGCCTCGCATGCCGACAGCGCGACCCGGATATTCGAGGACCTGGTCGAGCGGATGGACGCGCCTGCGGACGTGCGCGTCGAGGCGGGCTACAACCTTGGAAAGATCCTCTCGCGCACCGACCCGGGCAAGGCGCAGGCCGTCTGGTGGGGCGACGTCGTGGACGCGTTCCTGGTCAAGCCCGGCGGGCCGCAGGGCCTCGGGCCCAAGGGGCGCTGGTGGATCGCGCGCACGCTCCTCGAGGTCGGCTCGCTCTACGAGCAGGAGGGCAGGCTCGAGGAGGCCAAGCGCGCGTGGATGCTCCTCATCAATTCCAAGCTTCCCGGGGAGGCGATCGCGCGCGAGAGGCTCGCCCGCTTCCACTTGCCCGCCGCCAAAGGGTGATCTAATGCCGACCCATGCCTCCCCTGGAATCTAGCCTGCTCGCGCGCGGCGGACCCGTCATCTGGATCATATTCGGCCTCGGGCTGGTCCTTGTCGTCGTCTTCGTCGAGCGCGCCCTGTACCTGCACCGGGGCCAGATCCGCTCGACCGCATTCCTGAGCGGGATCAAGAACATCCTCGCGAAGCGCAGGCTCGTGGAGGCCCTTACGGTCTGCGAGGAGACGCCCGGGCCCGTCGCCGCCGTCGTCAAGGCCGCGCTGCTCCACGCGGACGAGGACCCGGACGCGATGAGGTTCCACGTCCAGGAGGCGGCGGTCGTGGAGCTGCCGGCCCTCGAGCGCCGGATCGGCGCCGTCGGCGCGATCGCTCAGGTGGCCCCGCTCCTCGGCCTCCTCGGGACGGTTCTCGGGATGATCGCCACCTTCTCCGCGTTCCAGCGCGACTACGCCACCGCGAGCGTGCTCGCAAAGGGGATGTGGGAGGCGCTCCTCTGCACGGCGGCGGGCATCATGCTCGCGATCCCCGCCCACCTGGCGCTGCATTTCCTGAACGGGCGCGTGCGGGCGATCGTGCGCGACATGGAGTGGTCGGGGAACGAGATCATGAAGTATCTAAATACCGAATACAAGGCCGCCGGCGCCGCGCCAAAATGATCGCGCGGCCCCTTGACCTGGCCTCGAGGCTGCGGCCGCCCCCGCACGGGACGGGCGCGCTCCACTACGTCAACGTCGGTCTCCTCGGGCTCTTCTTCTCCCTTTTCGGGTCGCGCTTTGTGCTGGCGCCCGGCCTCGGGGTCGATTTCCAGCTTCCGCAGCTGCCCGGCGCGCGGGCGGATGCCGCGCAGACCTCCAACTACATCATCAACGTGCTGCGCTCCGGGCAGGTTTTCACCGAGGACGGGCTCGTGGACTTGGGCCAGCTGCGCGGATGGCTCAAGGCGCGCGCCGGGCGGGGATCGCGGCCGACGCTGCTCATCCGGGCGAGCTCTGGGGTGACCCTTTCCGAACTCGTTGAGATCCAGGGGGCCGCCCGCGAGGCGGGCTTCGGACGGGTCCTCTGGGGGGCTGAGGACCCCGGGGCCGACGGCGGTCGGGCCGATTCAAAGTGAAGGCCCGGGAAAAGACAGGCGGCAGGGCTTGGACGTGGGCCTGTGTTGCGGGAGTTATTGTGGCCGTGTGGCTTGCATTTTTGGTTCGCGTGCCTGGGCCGCCGGCGCCGCCCGCCCGCGAGGCCGTGCGCAACCCCGTGGGGCTCGTGGACCACGTGGTCATAGAGGGGACGATGCTTTTCGACCTAACCCCGCTCTTCCTCCCGACGGAGTTCAACAGCTCGCGCAAGGACTACGTGCCGAGCGAGCCGGGGTCCACGTTCGCCGGGTTTCCGGCAAACCTGACCTTCGCCAAGTCCGGGCTCGCCCTGGACCTGCCGCCCGCGGCGGCGGTCCCCGCGAACCCGGCCGATGCCCTCGCTGGCGATCCGCCCGGGGCCCCGTTCATCGGGTTCGGCCGGAGCGACCTGAAGGTGGAACCCCTTCCCCCGCGTGGGGCATACGTCGAAATCGTGGACGCCGGAAGCGGCAGGAGGATGTTTGGCCAGCCGGTTGCAGATGCCCGTCCCCCGACCTCGGCTCCCTGGAAGCCGATGGAGTTCCTGGCGGCCGTAGACTCGGCCGGGCTTGTCGGCCCTTTGGTGCCCACGGTGCGCTCGGGTGCTGGCGACGTGGACGATTATTTCGGGCGCTATCTGACGGAGACTCTCCGGGTCGGCCAAAGGCTTGCACCGGGATTCTACCGGATCATCGTGGGGCCCTGAATCCCCGGTGAAAATGGGTCCCGCGGACCCGCTTCGCCGATTTTTCGCACAGAGCGCAAATTTCTGTTGACGCCCCAAAATGCAAGATGCATTTTCTTCGCTCTTTTTCGTTTCTTGCAACGCAGTCTTGGTCTGCCCAGATAGCTCAGTTGGCAGAGCACATCCTTGGTAAGGATGAGGTCGCCGGTTCAATTCCGGTTCTGGGCTCCATGCAAGGGGCAATCCTGCCGCCACTCTATCAAAACCCACATACACGTCTGAAAGCTCCGAACCCGTTATGGCTAAAGCTACATTCGAACGCAAGAAGCCGCATGTTAACGTCGGCACAATCGGCCACGTTGACCACGGCAAGACCACGCTGACTGCGGCCATCCTAAGGGTCCAGGCGGACAAGAAGCTCGCCGAGTTCAAGTCGTATGCGGACATAGCGAAGGGCGGCACGATCAGGGACGCCTCGAAGATCGTCACGATTGCGGTGGCCCACGTTGAGTACGAGACCGTCAAGCGCCACTACGCCCACGTCGACTGCCCGGGGCACGCGGACTTCGTCAAGAACATGATCACCGGGGCGGCCCAGATGGACGGGGCGATCCTCGTGGTCTCAGCGGCCGACGGCCCGATGCCCCAGACGCGCGAGCACATCCTGCTCGCCCGCCAGGTCGGCGTCCCGAAGATCGTCGTGTTCCTCAACAAGATCGACCTGATCGACGACAAGGACCTCATCGACCTCGTCGAGGAGGAGATCCGCGACCTGCTGACCAAGTACCAGTTCGACGGCAAGGGGGCGAAGATCATCCGCGGCTCGGCCGCGGCCGCGCTCGAGGGCAAGCCCGAGGGCGTCAAGGCGGTCAGCGACCTCATGGACGCGATCGATTCCGAGATCCCCGAGCCCGTCCGCGAGATCGACAAGCCGTTCCTGATGTCGGTCGAGGACGTGTTCTCCATCACCGGCCGCGGCACCGTCGCGACGGGCAGGATCGAGCGCGGCGTCGTCAAGCTGAACGAGACGGTCGAGATCGTGGGCCTGAGAGACACGAGCACCACGGTCGTCACCGGGATCGAGATGTTCCGCAAGCTCCTCGACCAGGGCCAGGCCGGCGACAACGTCGGCGTGCTCCTGCGCGGCGTCGAGAAGGACGGGATCGAGCGCGGCCAGGTCGTGGCCGCTCCCAAGAGCATCACTCCCCACAAGAAGGCCAAGGCGGAAATCTACGTCCTGTCCAAGGACGAGGGCGGCCGCCACACCCCCTTCTTCAACGGCTACCGTCCCCAGTTCTACTTCAGGACGACGGACGTTACGGGCGTCGTCAATCTGCCGAAGGGCGTGGAGATGATCATGCCCGGCGACAACATCAACATCGACATCGAGCTCATCGTGCCGATCGCCATGGAGAAGACCCAGCGCTTCGCCATCCGCGAAGGCGGCCGGACGATCGGCGCGGGCCGAATCACGGAGATCACGGAGTAAACGGTTGCTCCGAAACAATCAAACAGCGCCCGCCGAGGTTCCGAAACCGGGACCTCGGCGCCGTCGTCTAATCCATTCCACGACACTTAGGGGTGTAGCTCAATTGGTAGAGTAGCGGTCTCCAAAACCGTCGGTTGGGGGTTCGAGTCCCTCCGCCCCTGCCACCTGCGAAGCCTTCCACTGCAGTCCATGAAAAACCCGTTCCAAAGCACGCGCATCTTCGTCGGCGAGATGGTGGGCGAGCTCCAGAAGGCGAGCTGGCCCACCCGGCTCGAGCTGCGGGACTCGACCATCGTGGTCATCACGGCCAGCGCGCTCCTCGGGCTTTTCACGGCGATAAGCGACTTCTCGCTCTATCACGTCGTCGACCTGTTCACCTACTGGATCAGCCGCTGATCGCGCCATGCCCACCCAAACTACCGCACCCGCAGGGGCCCAGTGGTTCGCCCTCCACACGCTCTCCGGCCAGGAGAACAAGGTGAAGACGTACATCGAGAGGTTCAAGACGGCCGAGGAGCTCGACGACTCGATCTTCGAGGTGCTGCTGCCGACGGAGGTCGTCTCCGAGGTCAAGAACGGCAAGAAGTCGTCCAAGGTGCGCAAGCTCTACCCGGGCTACGTCTTCATCCAGATGCGCCTCTTCGGAGAGGACGGCAAGCTGATCAACAAGCCCTGGTACTTCGTCAAGGAGGTCGCCGGGGTCATCGGCTTCGTCGGGGGCGAGCATCCCGCCGCCCTCCGCCAGTCCGAGATCGACGAAATCCGGGCCCGGATCG
>DATNHT010000081.1:0-13997 GCA_035604815.1 Opitutaceae bacterium | reverse complement strand
GGCGGGCCTCCACGAGCCACGGCGACCGGATCGCGGGGGGAATCGCATCGATGTCGAAGAGCGCGCGGAACAGGTCGATCGCCTCGGCGGACCTCCCGTCGGCCGCGAGCGACATCGCCGCCTCGCGTATCACCTCCCAGTTGCCGGACGACGTGCCCGCCGATCCCGCGGCGTCCTTGAGCATCCACGCCGCCTCATTGCCGATGCCGGAGGCCTGGAGCCTGCCGGCAAGCGCGAGGGCGAGCGCGAGACTGGGGACCTCCTTCATTCCCGCCTTGCCCGTTTCGATCGCCTCGACCCTCTTGCCCGAGGCGTCGAGCAGGTTCATCTGCCTGATGACCGCATAGCCGGCCAGCTCCGGCGGAAGTGCGGAATGCTCCTTTAGCTGCGCGAGCAGCGGGACCGCGAAGGGCCGGTACAGCGGGTCGCCAATGACGATGGACTGCCAGCTTAGCGCCGGCAGCGCGTAATAGGCGGCGTCAACCAGGTTCTCGCCGCGGGAGAGCGCCTCGATCAGCAGGTCCGGGCGGTGGAGAAACTCCAGATAGGGCTCGTAAACGTTGCCCACGGTGGCCGTTACGCCCCGGGCGACCAGCGGCCCGCACCAGCCCTCGGTGGCCGATCTAAGCGTGTGGGCCGAAAAACTGTGGATGTGGACGACGATCGCCCCCGGGGGAAACCGAAATCCGGGGAGCAGGAAGGGGCCGTTCAGGTCCTGCGTATACCACCCGAAATAGAGCACGGGCGCATCGAACCGCGCGGTGGCGGGCATCGTGGCCGGCCCGTGGCCCACCGAGAGGTCGAACCCGAGGGCAGCCATCTGCGAGGCGGCCGATTCGATCCAGTGGTTCCCGCTCTCGTGCGGCCCCGCGATGTCCGCGTACGCGCGCCCGAGCAGGCCGGTGCGTTCGGCCTCCAAAGCCCGGTCCACGAGGCCGATGGCGTCCGCCGCCGTCGGCCCGTCCAGGCGGGAGACCTTCACCACGAGGTTGAGATCCTCGTCGGTCGGCTGGACGTTGTGGAACAGCGGGTTGGGGACGCTGGCGTTTATGGGGTAGTCCGTGCGGGCGAGAAGGCTCAGCTCGGAGTCCACGGCCCCCTGGTTCGTCCGGAATTCGGCGTGGTCGGTGAGCGGCCTGGCCTCCTTGAACAGCGACGGGTCGTGCGCGATCCGCAGCGGCACGCCGCGGCAGACGACGAGCGCGGCTATCCTGTGGCCGGAGATCGCATACTTGCGCCGCCCCACGTCGTCAAAGAGGTCCATCTTTATCGCGTCGATCCAGCCGCGCTCGACCAGAGCGTCCTCGATCGGCTGCCAGACCGTCGCGACGAATTCCTTCCATGATATCGTCTCGGCGACCGGCATCTTGAGCGCGATGACATTTGCGGCCGGCACCCCGCGAGCCCGCGCGTAGTGCTCCGCTATCGCGGCGGAGTCCGGCGCGTTGCTGTTGGCGACGATCACGACCCTATCCGCGGCCCCGGATCCGCGCGCGGCCGCCAAGAGGCAGAATACAGCAGCTGCTGCGAATGGTGCTAGTCGCAGTCCGGAAGATCCCGCGGCGCGGGAAAGCGGTGTCAGTTTCAGCGGGATAGTCCGGCTATTGGGAGCAAGTTTTCCCCGATGAGGCAACCACGCGCGATTTGCTTCTTACTTCGCCCCCGGAATCCTGTTATCTAACGCGGCATGACCTGGGTCATCTGGGCAGTCCTCTCGGCCGTCTTCGCGGGAATAACGGCGGTCCTGGCCAAGGTGGGAGTTGAGAGCGTGAACTCCAACCTTGCGACGGCAATCCGCACCACCGTCGTCCTCCTATTCACGTGGGCGATCGTGTTCGCCGCCTCCCCCTCCGGAGCGATTGCGATGCCCGGCAGAAGGACGATGCTCTTCCTGGCCCTTTCGGGAATCGCGACCGGGCTGTCGTGGCTCTGCTATTTCCGGGCGCTGCAGCTGGGCGAGGCCTCGCGGGTCGCGCCGATCGACAAGCTGAGCGTCGTCTTCGCGATCGTCCTGGCCGGCGTCTTCCTGCGCGAGCGCCTCAACTGGCAGCACGCGGTCGGCGGGACCCTCATCGTCGCCGGATCGCTCGTCCTGGCGTGGAAGGGGCGCTGAGGGTCAGTCGGCGAACCGCCACTGCGGCTTGAAGTCCCGAGGCGGCTTCCCGCCGTTCAGGCGGACGCGGACCAGCTCGATCGGCATAGGCCCGCCCAGGAGGATCGCGTCATGGAACTGCCGGTTGGTCATCCCGCCGGCCCTGACCAGCTCGCCGTGGAGCTCGCGCAGCTGAAGGGCGCCCAACATGTACCCGGCCTGGTACATCGGCGGGAAGGTGCCGTTGAAGGAGCGCCTCACCTCCCCTGTCGCGCTCGCGCGCTCGTGGCCCACGCGGTCGACGAGGAAATCGACGCACTGCTGCGGCGTCCACTTGCCTAGGTGGAAATTGAGCGAGAAGATGATCCGGGCGCAGCGGTGCGCGCGCCAGAAGAGCATCCCCATCCTGTCCTCGGGGGACCTTGGGAACCCGAGGTCCCAGAACTGGAATTCCCACCACACGGCCCAGCCCTCGACCCAGAACGGCGTCGTGAAGAGGGTGCGGTGCGGATTGAAGCGCCCCTCGTAGTAATACTGGAGGTGGTGGCCCGGGACGAGCTCGTGGAACACCGTCGCCCGCGCGAAGTGGACGTTGTTCGCCCTCAGGCTCTGGACCTTGTCGTCGTAGTCCATCGCGTCCGTCGGAAACGCGACCAGGATGTCGGGGCCGCCCAGGAAGAAGGGCGCGACCTTCTGCCTGGCGGGGCCAATCATCTCGATTCGCCAAAAATCCGCCGCGAGCGGGGGGATGGTGACCAGGTCCTTGTCCTGCACGAACTTAATGGCCTCGAGCGCCAGGTCGCGGATGAGCCCGGGCTGGCCGCCGGGCGGGAGGTGGTCCTCCTTCACCTTCTCCATCGCCGCCTTCCAGTTGTCCCCGAATCCCATCTCGGCCGACGCCTTCCTGAGCTCGGCGTCGCACCACGCGAGCTCCCGGTTCGCGATCGCGAGGAGCTCCTCCGGCGAATACGCGATCATCTCGTGCGCCAGTTCGGCGTCCAGCCCGTCGCGCCCGATGGGGTCCCCGATGATGGGTTCGTCCTTGCCCGGCTCGACGCCCACGATCTTCTCCCGCAGGAACTTCACGTAGCCGTCCAGGGCCTCGTTGAGCCGGTCGCGGGACGCTCGCGCCCACCAGCCGAACGCGGGATCGTAGCCGTCGTAGAACTTGAACCAGTCCCCGAGCGACTCCCGCAGCTCGCCGATGGCCGCCACCGCGCGGAACGCGGCGACGGGCGCCGCCGTCATCGGCTCCACGGTCTTCGACGCCTTCGGCATTGCCGGCCCTTCGCCCTTCAGGCCGGCCTGCAGGCCGTCCTGGGTGTCCGCAACCTCCTTCGAGATGCGCCCGAGGGTCGCCGCAGCCCCCTGCGGGTCGACGGGCTCCATGAGCCGGCGGGACTCCTGGAGCCTTGCGATGTCCCCGGCAAACGGAATCAGGGGCGCCATCTCGCGCTCCCTGGCCTCCTCGCGGTCGAGGAGCTTCCAGGAGTAGTCGAGCTGGCGCATCATGAGAAGCCAGTCCACCCTGCCCTCGGTTCCCAGGCTGTCATAGGCCATCGCATCGAGCCGCCCGCTCCAGGCGGCGTAGAACTCGCGCAGGCGCCGGCGCCGGAGCGCCGATCCGTTGACGCTGTAGAACCGCACGAGCTCGTCCCGGTCGGCGACGAAGCGCTCGACAAGCTCGCGCAGCTCGCTCGACTGCGGCCGGGTCATCCCGGAAATCTCCGGCGGCACGTAGTCCGCCGTGGAACGGGACGCGGCCGGCGACGGCGGCAGCTGCGCCGCGCCCGAAGCGGCGAGAATGACGGGCAGGAGGACCAGGGCGGGGCGCATGGCCGGAGCCAAGACCGACGCCCGTGCACGGTCAAACCTTGCGAATCAGAGCTTCCATTCCACCTCGCCGAATGCGCCGAAGCCGAGGGCCGGATATCCGTTCACCGGCTGGTATTTGCGGTCGAAAAGGTTTTCGACCCGGGCCTTCAGCCGCAGCCGCCGGCTCGCGCGCCATTCGGCGAAGATCCTCGCGACCGCGTAGTCCTGATCGTCGACGGCAAGGAATGTCTGCGCATCCACGTCCTCGCGGACGCCGACAAACTGGACGCCGGCTCCCGCGCTCCATCCCCCCCCGAAATCGCGCCAGAGGTCCGCGCTCCCGCTGTTGCGCGGCCGGCGCAGGAGACCGGTCCGGTCCGCGAGGTCGTAGGCCTCGAGGTAGGTGTACGCGGCGTGCAGCTCGAAACGGGCTCCAAATCCGAGCCTTGCCTCAAGCTCGGCGCCGTCGGTGCGGGCCCGGCCGACGTTGGCGGTCGTTCCGGGATATGCGTTGAAGTCATAGACGATCAGGTCGCGGTAGTCGTTCCGGAACCAGGTCGCGCTAAGCGTGCCGGAGTGCTTCGGGAGGTACCAGTCGACGCCTGCGTCGGCGCCGCGGGAGCGCTCGGGCTGCAGGTCCGGATTGCCGACGTAGCCGGTCGCGACGCCGTAGAGCTCGAGGAAGCTCGGCGAATTGAATCCTGTCCCGTAGCTCGCGCGCAGCTTGAAGGAGCGGTCCGCGGAGAGCCACGCCGCGGTCGCGCGGCCGGTGACGGAGGAGCCGAACGTGTCGAAGTCGTCGTAGCGCAACCCTCCGGTAAGGTAGACCGCCTGCGTTGGATGCCACTCGTCCTCGGCGAACGCCGCGAGCACGGTCTGCCGCTTATCTATGTCGCCGTAGCCGTTGTCCTGGGTCGCCTCGGCCTCGGCGGTCACCCCCGCCGTCAATCGTTGTCCCGCAAGCCCGCTGTAGGTCGCCTGGGCGTCGAGGACGCCGCGGCGGTTCTGGACGACCGTGGTCTCGGCGAACACCCCCGGCGATTCGTCGAACGAGACATAGCGCCGGTCCTGCCCTCCCACCGTGATGTGCGCGGTCCAGTCGGGCGCGGGCTTCAGGTCCGCGAAAACCGTGCCGAGCCAGTTGCCCTCGGTCTCGTGCGCGTAGGGATCGTTCGTGTAGATGTCCCCCGGATCGCCGTATCTCCCCTCGAAGCCCCGGAGCGTCGCCCCAACGCCCGCGCCTCCCGGGAGGTCGCGGTCGATCCGGAGCACGACGTCTGCGCTGTCGAACGCGTTGTTGGGCCGGTCGTTGGCCGTGTGCGAACCCGAGGCCGTGAACGACCATGCCCACAGGTCCCGGGCGCCCTGGGCGCCGAGGGTCCCGCCGATCGTATCGAAGCTTCCCGCATCGACCGCGACATCCACGGACGGATCCCCCGAGCCTCGCTGGGCCTGGATCGAGACGACGCCGCCGACCGCCTCGCTTCCGTACAGCGTGCTCTGCGGCCCCCGGGCGATCTCGATCGAGTCGGTGGCGCCCAGCCGGGCTCCCCCCAGGAACACGGCGTAGTCGGTGTTGGCGTCGTTCATCCGGATTCCGTCGACGAGGAGGAGCGTCTGGTCGGAATTCGACCCGCGCATGAAGACGGACATGTCGGCACCGGTTGCGCCGTTCGCAAATGCGGGAACGCCGGGGGCGGCGCCGAGCGCGGCCGCGGGGGTTGTGATCTGTTCGCGCGCCAAGTCGGCCGCGGAGACCTGGTCGACAGCGGTGCCGAGCGTTCGGACGTCGGCGGGCGTCCGGGTCGCGACCACAACGAAGGGACCGAGCTGGTTGTCCGGCTCGGATTGCGGATGGGCGGGCACGGCCGACGCGGCCGCGGCCAATACGGCGAGGCACCGGACCGCGATGCGGGCCGGCGGCAATTTCGGGATCATACGGGTGTCGTGCTTCACTTTTGCGATGAAGTTCTCTCGCGCGGCACGCGCAATCGCGCCGCGCGGATGAAAATCCCGGGCCAGGTATTCGGACTCCGCATGTGCCGCCCGGCGGGCCGCAAGACGGCCGGCCGGGTTTTTCCTCGCCCCTCGCCTTCACCGGGGCTGGAACCCCGATTGGCTTTGCCCGCGCCGCCTGGCGGCGCGGTGGTGGGTCTGTGATGCGATACCGCAGCGCAACTGTGGCCGATTCCCACGGCCTTCCCTTTGGATCCCGGAAGATGCGAGAAAGAACCCAGGCGACGCGTCTATCAGGAAAGGCTGGAATGGGCGCAAGCACAATCATATCAATAAATACAGATTTCTTGATATGATGCTTGCCAACCCGCCGCGAATGCGTTGCCTTTGCATCCGCTCCCGAACTCATCATCCCCCATGGCCACCACCCGAGAATCCGGCTCGTTCGCCGCCCTGCGCAGGCTCTTCGAGTCGCGGATCGCGGTCCTCGACGGCGCTATGGGCACGATGATCCAGGCGCAGGGCCTCGGGGAGGCCGACTTCCGGGGAAGCCGGTTCGCGCGCCATCCCCGCGACCTCAAGGGCAACAACGACCTCCTGTCCCTCACGCGGCCCGACGTGGTCGAGGCCATCCATTCGCGGTACTTCGCGGCCGGGGCGGACATCGTCGAGACCAACACCTTCAATTCGACTGCGGTCTCGCAGGCGGATTACGGGACCGAGGCGCTCGCCGCGGAAATGAACGCGGCGGCGGCCGCGGCGGCCCGGCGCGCGGCAGACAAGGCCCGGGAGGCGGACCCAGGCAGGCCGCGGTTCGTGGCGGGGGCGATCGGCCCGCTCAACAGGACCCTGTCAATGTCGCCCGACGTCAACCGGCCGGACTTCCGGGCGGTCACGTGGGACCAGGTCGTGGCGGCGTACCTGGAGCAGGCGCGGGCGCTCGCGGCCGGGGGCGTCGACGCGCTCCTGGTCGAGACCATCTTCGACACGCTCAACGCCAAGGCCGCGCTCTTCGCGATCGAGACCCTCTTCGACGAGACGGGCGTGCGCCTGCCGGTGATGGTGTCGGTGACGATCACGGACGCGTCGGGCCGGACCCTCTCGGGCCAGACTATCGGCGCGTTCCACGCGAGCATCGCCCACGCCAGGCCTTTCTCCGTCGGGATCAACTGCGCCCTGGGGGGCAGGCAGATGAGGCCGTACATCGAGGAGCTCTCCTCGATCGCCCCATGCTTTGTCACCTGCCATCCGAACGCCGGCCTGCCCAACGCGTTCGGCGGTTACGACGAGACGCCGGCCGACATGGCCGCCGTCCTCGGCGAATTCGCCGGCAACGGCTGGCTCAACATGGCCGGAGGGTGCTGCGGTTCGACGCCCGAGCATATCGCGGCCATCGCGGCCGCCGTCCGGCCCTTTCCTCCGCGCGGGCTGCCTAGCCGTCCCGCCGCGCTGCGCCTGAGCGGCCTCGAGGCTCTGGTCGTTTCCTGAAGGCGGGCGGCCCACCGATGTCGAGCGAAACCCGGCCATCCGCCTCGCAGTTCATTGTCATCGGCGAGCGGACGAACATCACGGGCTCCCCCAGGTTCGCAAAGGCCCTGAAGGCCGGCGACTGGGACGCCTGCCTCGCCATTGCGCGCCAGCAGATCGAGAATGGAGCCAACGCCATCGACATAAACGTCGACGAGGCCCTGGTCGAGGGCGAGGCGACCATGGTCAAGTTCCTCAACCTGATCGCCGCCGAGCCCGAGATATCCCGCGTGCCCGTGATGCTCGACTCCTCCAAGTGGAGCGTCCTCGAGGCCGGCCTCAAGTGCGTGCAGGGAAAGGGCATCGTCAACTCGATCTCGCTCAAGGACGGCGAGGCAGAGTTCCTGCGCCGCGCCAGGCTCGTCCTGCGCTACGGAGCCGCGGCCGTCGTCATGGCCTTTGACGAGCGGGGCCAGGCGTCCACGCGCGACGAGAAGGTCCGAATCTGCACGCGCGCCTACCGCCTCCTGACCGGGGCCGCCGGCTTCCCGCCCGAGGACATCATCTTCGACCCGAACATCCTGACCGTCGCGACGGGAATCGAGGAGCACAACAACTACGCCGTGGATTTCTTCGAGGCGACGAGGATCATCAAGGAGACGCTCCCGCGCGCCAAGGTCTCCGGCGGCGTCTCCAACGTCTCGTTCTCCTTCCGCGGCAACAATCCCGTTCGCGAGGCCATGCACGCGGTGTTCCTCTACCACGCGATCGCTGCCGGACTCGACATGGCGATCGTCAACGCCGGCATGCTCGGCGTCTACGAGGAGATCCCGAGGGACCTCCTCGAGCGCGTCGAGGACGTGATCCTCAACCGCCGCCCGGACGCCACCGAGCGCCTCGTCGCGTTTGCCGACGGGCTCAAGGCCTCCCAGGGCGGCGCCTCGAGGATTGAGAGCCGGGAGGACCTCGCGTGGCGAGACGCCCCGGTCGAGCAGCGCCTTTCGCATGCGCTCGTCAAGGGCATCGACGCCTTCGTCGAGCAGGACACCGAGGAGGCGCGCTCCGACACCGCCCGGTACCCGCGCCCGCTCGCCATCATCGAGGGGCCGCTCATGGACGGCATGCGCGTAGTCGGCGACCTGTTCGGCGCAGGCAAGATGTTCCTTCCCCAGGTCGTCAAGTCCGCGCGCGTGATGAAGAAGGCCGTCGCCTATCTGACGCCCTTCATGGAGGAGGAGAAGCGAAGGCTCGTCGCCGGCGGCGGCACCGCGCGCACCCAGGGCAGCATCGTCATGGCCACCGTGAAGGGCGACGTGCACGACATCGGCAAGAACATTGTCGGTGTCGTCCTCGCCTGCAACAACTACGAGGTCATAGACCTCGGCGTCATGGTGCCGTGCGAGAAGATCCTGGCGGCGGCCCGCGAGAGGAAGGCCGACATCATCGGGCTGTCCGGCCTCATCACCCCCTCGCTGGACGAGATGGTGCACGCGGCCAGGGAGATGACGCGCACCGGCCTCACGATCCCCCTCCTCATCGGCGGGGCGACCACCAGCGCCGCGCACACCGCCGTGAAGATCGCTCCCGAGTACGCGCCCGGCGTCGTCCACGTGCTCGACGCCTCGAGGGTCGTCAACGTCGTCAGCTCGCTGCTCTCGCCCGAGAACAAGCCCGGCTTTATGTCCGAGGTTGCGGCGCGCCAGGAGAAGCAGCGGGGGGAATTCGCGGCGCGGAGGGCCCGCAGGCCGCTTCTGCCCCTGGCGGCCGCCAGGGAGCGCCGCCAGAAGTTCGACTGGGCCGGCGTCGACATCCCGCGCCCGGATTTTCTCGGGGCCCGGACCTTTGCCGGCGTGGCGCTCGCCGAAGTCGTGCCCTTCATCGACTGGGGCCCGTTTTTCAGCGCGTGGGAGCTCCGCGGGCGGTTCCCCGACATCCTGAAGGACGCGACCGTCGGGGCCGAGGCGACCAAGCTCTTCGCCGACGCCAAGCGGCTCCTCGCGCGGATCGTCGATGAGAAGCGCTTCACGGCCAACGCGGTCATCGGGTTCTGGCCGTGCAACGGCGTCGGCGACGACGTCGAGGTCTACGCCGACGAGGGCCGCGGGGCCGTGGCGGCCACGTTCCACATGCTGCGCCAGCAGCAGGAAAAGCCTGCCGACCAGTTCAACCTGAGCCTCGCCGACTACGTCGCGCCCAGGGAGAGCCGTCGAATCGACTACATCGGAGGGTTTGCCGTCACGTCCGGTCACGGCGTCGACGCGTTCGCGGCGCAGTTCAGGGCGGCGTCCGACGACTACAGCGCGATCATGAGCCAGGCCCTCGGCGACAGGCTGGCCGAGGCGATGGCGGAGATGTTCCACAAGAGGGCCCGCGAGGCCTGCGGATTCGGGCGCACCGAGAACCTGGGCTACGGGGACCTCATCCGGGAGCGGTACCGCGGCATCAGGCCCGCTCCGGGCTATCCGGCGTGCCCCGACCACACGGAGAAGCCGATACTCTTCAGGCTCCTCGGGGCGGAGGCCGCAACCGGCATAGCCCTAACGGAAAGCTGCGCGATGGCGCCCGCAAGCAGCGTGAGCGGCTGGTACCTAAACCATGCCGAATCCAAGTACTTCGGCGTGGGCAGCCTGGGCCGCGACCAGGTGGAGGATTACGCCAGGCGAAAGGCCTGGACTGTCGCCGAGGCCGAAAAGTGGCTTGGACCCTACCTGGACTACGAAGCCGGCTAGGCGGCGCCGGAACATTGGCCCCTGGCCTGCGTCTTACCCAATTGATGGATTTTCAGCACCTCTACCCTGGATTGATCCGAATCGGGATCGCGTGCGCCGCCATTGCGCTCGCGCCTGCGGCAAGGGCGGCCGAGCCCGGGTTCAGCAAAGGCCTGTCGGCGGAGGAGCGGGCGGCTTGCGGGATCCCAGGGCTCACTGCACCCCAGGTCGCCGCGCTGGACGCGCTGGTCGAACACGATGTGACCCTCGCCAGGCAGGGCGGCGTCACAGGCTTCTCGTCGGCATTCGCGGCGCGGCACACGGAGCGGGAGCGCGCCGCAGCGGGGATCGACCGGCTTTCCGAGAAGGAGCGCTCAGCGCTCGATTCGCTGGCGGCCCGGGCGATCGCCATGGGGCCCCCGCCCTCGCAGGCCTTTGAATACGTGCCGGCGCCCCCGACCCCGCCGGAGCCCCTGGTCTCGGCGCCGCCCGCCGCGCAGGTGCACGGCGACCTGTCGTTCACGGTCGGAGGGGGAAGCCACGGATCCGGATTCTACGGGGCCTCGATGGACATGTACGTCACCGACCCTTCCGGGAGATTCACGGTGGGGGTAGGGGTCGCCGAATACCGCGGGCGTGGATTCCTCGGGCCCTACGGGCCCTACTGCCCGCCGTACGCGGGCCCGTTCCTGCCGGGCTTCTGAGCGCGGCCGCCTCACTTCTCGGCGGCAAACGCCGCGTAGCTGTGCGGCATCAGGGGAACGAGGAAATGCGACTTCCTTGACTCCTCCGGCGCGCGGCGCCGCCACGGCGACCTCGGAACCTCCGGGATGTACGAGGCGATGAGCTCTCCGGTCTCCAGGTTCCGGAGCGTCGAGTATTCGCCCTCGACGGTGACCCTGACCGTCGCCGGGCCCGGCAGGAACGACTCGGCGACAAACGTGTTGTTGTCGTAGGCAAAGAGGGAAACCTGGCTCGGTCCGTCGATACGGACGAAGAAATCCTTCATCAGGACGTCCCTGATGGCGGTCGTGACGTCGGCGGGCAGCGCGTAGAGGTTGCGGAAGTTGTCCGGGATCGCCCACACGTAGAGGCTCCCCTTGGCGTACCTGTCCACAAGCATGATCGGGTATCCGTTGCCGTTCTCAAGGGCGCTCACGAGCCCCCACGCGTCATTCGTCAGGAAGCGCACCTCGGGGAAGAGGATCGGCTGCTTGCGCTCGCCGGTGCCGAGATCCGTGCGGTTTCCCGAGCCCATTCCGGTCGAGTAGTCGCTCGCGAGCACCCTGCTGTCCGACACCTCGGCCTCGCAGATGCCCTCGATCCCCTTGCCCTTGAGGGCCCGCAGGAGGCCGGAGGTGATGACCACGGATTTGCCGTCCTCCAGCTGCTTCTTCATCTTGGCCACGATGTCGGGGTCGAATTTCGCCGACTCGGTCAGGAGCACGAGCTTCGCATCCGTGGGGAACTCCGGGAAGAGGTCGATCGGAATGCCGATCATGCCGATGTAGTTGTGCAGGAAGTCCTCGCCCGTGGACTGATAGGGCTTGTAACTCTTGATGCCGATCGGCTTCCCCAGCTTGCCGACGACCGCGTCGACCCGGCGGAGGGAAACGCCGGCAATCGTCCCCCACGAGGGCGTTGCAGGCGCGGCCCAGCCGGCGGGGCTGTAATCCTTCGCGACCGCGTTGAAGTTGAGGCTCGTCGGCAGATACTCCCATTCCTTCCGGTCCCCGGCGTGGGCCGGCCAGAGGAGCAGGGCCCAGTTGAAGAGCGTGATCTCGCGGGCCTTCGCAAACATCGTGTCCCAGAGTTGCTCCGCGTAGCGGTCCACGTAGCGCACACCGTACGTGTCCACCCACCCGCCGCCATTTCCGCCGGGCTTTACGTTCTCAAAGTAGCGGATGATCTGGTAGCTCTCGTACTGCTGGAGGAACTGGTCCGTGTAGACGGGATCGCGCGTCTCCGTGCCCGTGTAGATCCCGTCGAATATCCTCGGCTCCCTGTCCAGGTCGAAGCCGAGGCCCTGAAAATGCTCGTACCAGTTCGGGAACTTGATGACCACCTTTATCTTAGGATTGACGTCCTTCGCCGCCTTGACGACGAGGCTTGCGCCGGCCTCGTCCATGAGGTCCAGCCTGAAATCGGTCCACGACCGCGCGCCCTTGGCCGCGATGTCGGAATCGCGCTTCGTGGTGACAAAGAAGAAGTCGTCCAGGATGTACTCGTCGAAATGGCGGGCGGCCAGCTCGGAGGTCTTCCTGACGAACTCGCGGTCGGCCGGGTCGGTGTAGCAGAACGACGTGTACTGGTCCGAAACGTTGTCGGAGAACGCGCTGCCGCCCGCCACCTGGACGCCCCGGTCGGTGAAGAACTTTTTCACGTCCTCGAGGAGCTTCTCATCGGCCAGCAGCCGGTCTCGGTGGACCTCGATGTAGACCTTGTCCACCTTCACCTGGCTGCTGATCATCTCCCATTGGGACTCCAGGACCTTCGGGTCGGCGAAGGTCCTGACGATCTGGACGGGAATATAGATGGCCACGCCGAAATTCTGGTAGTTGCCGGCGCCGGCGCGTGAGAGCGCGGCCGCGCACAGAAGGATGCAGGTGAGTCTCTTCATGGATGGGGCACCGCCCATGGAATCCTATAATCGCGGCTTCTCAAGCGGCATTCCAACTCGTGACAACGTTCGGTTGCCTTCCCGCTCCCGGGTCTGGCACCTTCTCCGCCCATGTTCGCGAGGTACCTGCTGCTCTTTCTCGGCGTCTTCGCGTGCTCGACCTCGGCGGTGCTCATCAGGATGAGCGCGACCAATCCCTTCGTGCTCTCCGCGCTGCGCCTGCTGATCGCCGCCGGCTTCCTTGCGCCCCTTTTTGTTGCCGAAATGCGCCGGCACGGGGCCGCATTCACGGGGGACCATCTGCGCCGCACGCGCCTGCCCGCGCTGGTCCTAGCGGTCCACATGATCTCGTGGACACTGGGTGCCCGGATCACGGCCGTCGCCCAGTCGAGCCTCATCGTGAACCTCGTTCCGATCGCCCTGCCATTTCTCCTCTTCTGGATCGCGAGCGAGCGGATCAACCGGGCGGAGGTCGCGGGCACCGTCCTCGCGGTAATCGGGCTCATGATGCTCTCGGCAAGGGATGCGCTGACCGCCGGGGGCAGCCTCGCGGGCGACACCGTGTGCTTTGTCTCGATGCTGCTTTTCGCGCTCTCCCTGGCCCTCGGCCGGAGGAACCGGGACTTCCCCTCGGTCTGGCTCTACGTGATCCCCGTTTACGGCCAGGCTGCCCTCATCTGCCTCATCGTGGCGCTTCCCTGGATCCGCACCTTTGACATAGGGTCCTGGCGCGAATGGTCGATCATGGTCGGCCTGGCCGCGATTCCCACCGTCTGCGGCCACTCGCTGCTGAATGCGGCGATGCGGCGGATCCGCGGGCAGATCGTCAGCCTGTGCAACTCGAGCCAGTTCCTCTTCGCGGGGGTCATGGGCTACCTCCTTTTTGGCGAGGCCCCGCGGGCGATATTCTACTTGGCGAGCGCGATCGTCCTGGCGGGCGTCGCGATCGTCGTCTTTTCGACCCCAGCCGAGTCCGGGGATCCCACTTAACGCTCAAACCGGGGCGCGACAGGGCTGCTGCCCCGCTAGGTAAGTGGTTAGTGCAACGGGTGCCTCCGAGGTATTCTCAGGCATTGCCTCCATTGTCACAGCTCTACTTCCCGGTCCTTCCCTTTATCTCGTTCGACAGTCGGAGGCCTGGTCAATTTCGACCACCAATCCGGGTCCACTGGATGGGCCGTTGATTCGGATCGGCTCTTGCCATTCCGAATTGAATTCATTTCCAGCGCAATTTTGCGGACGACCGGTTGCATCCCAACAAAGATAGTTCGCAGCTCTGGAGCCTCCAGCGGTCTCGAGCTCGCAAAGGCCATATCCAGTTCAGATTGGCTGATTTCCC
>DATNHT010000080.1:0-5816 GCA_035604815.1 Opitutaceae bacterium | reverse complement strand
CGCCTGTCGACGGGATCGTTCAAGCAAAATGCTTTGGCTCACGCTGATTGACATCGCTCCCCATCATTGTAAAAACTCCGTGACACTGGATATGCCAGCAACATCGCCGACGCGGCCCACCCCCAAGCCTCTCATCGTTGTCGTCGAGGACGAGGCAGATCTGGCATCGCTCATCGCCCAATACCTCGAGCGCGCAGGGATGCGCGTGCAGGTCTGCAACCGCGCGGCGCACGCCGTCAAGTTCCTGCAGCGAAATTTTGCGAACCTCATCCTGCTGGACCTCGTTCTGCCGGACCAGTCCGGGTTCGAGCTCTACGAGGACCTGAAGGCCTCGAACATCAACGTGCCCGTCATCTTCCTCACCGGCAACCTCGAGGAGGCCAGCAAGATCCACGGGCTCGACCTGGGCGGGGACGACTACGTCACCAAGCCCTTCAGCTATGCCGAGCTCGTCGCCCGCATAAGGGCCGTGCTTCGCAGGGCCGAATACAAGGACGACGCAAACCTGACGAAGAATGTCCGGGTCAGCGACGAGCCGTTTGACTTCTGCGGCGCCAAGATAACGCCGGTCCGGCTGGAGATCACGTTTCCGGACGGGGAGATCATGACGATCGGCCGAAAGGAGCTCGGCATCCTCTCCTACCTGAATGAGCACCCGGGCGAGGTGATCACGCGCAAGGCCCTGATCCACTCGGTGTGGGGCCAGCATGCGGACGTCAGGAGCCGCTCGCTCGACCAGTACGTCGTCAAGGTGCGCGAGATCTTCAAGAACAAGGGCCTCGACCTGGCGGATTTCCAGACGGTCCACGGAATAGGCTACATTTTCGACCCGAAGCGCGCCTCCAAGAAAGGCGCCTGAAGGGCCCCGCCACCCCGCTTAGAAGAGTTCCGGCTGGCCGTAACGCTGCCGCGCCTCCGCGAGCGACGAGGCCATCTCCATGCTCTCAAGGATGGCGTAGAGTTCGCCGGTCTGGACGCTCCCCTGCGCGGCGGCGGGAGGCGCCAGCGCCAGGTTGAGAGTCGTTATCCTGAGGTTCCTGCGGAGCACGTCGGCGGAGGATACCAAGGCTGCGCGGAACCGCTCCGGCGCAATCCGGTCCGCCGCCGCGATCACCCATTCCAGGCTTCCAAACTCGGCGAGCCATTTCGAGGCCGTCTTGGGCCCCACCCCGGCCAGGCCCGGTATGTTGTCCGAGGTGTCACCCACGAGGGCAAGGTAGTCGGCGATCTTGGAAGGGGGGACGCCGAACTTCTCGATGACTCCGGCCGCGTCCATCAGCCGCCATCCCAGCTTGGGATTCGCCGACGGGGGCGGCAGCATGATGCGGATCCGGTCCCCCACGATCTGCGCAAAATCCTTGTCCGAGCTTACGATCACGACCTCGTTGCCCCGGCGGGAGAGTGCCACGGCCTCGGAGGCAAGCAGGTCGTCGCTCTCGACGCCTTCCCGCTCGACGCCGCCGAGGCCCATGGCGCGCGTGAGCGCCTTGATGACCGGAATCTGCCTTGCCAGGGCCTCCGGCATTTCCTCGCGTTGCGCCTTGTACTCGGGGTGCAGCGCGAGCTTGTCCTGGGCGCCCCCCAGGTCGAAGAAGACGAGCACCCCGTCGGGCTTCTCCAGGTCCGAGAGCCGCCAGAGCGACTTTACCCACCCGTGGAGCGCGTTCGTCGGAAAGCCGTCGGCCCGGCTCAGCTCCGGAATCGCGAAGAAGCAGCGGTAGGCGAGGTTGAACCCGTCGACGAGAAGCCACTTCGCCATGGAGAAAGGCGCCGGCTCAGGCGCCGGTCCCGACCGGCGCCGGCGACATGGGCTCGGGCAATACGGGCGCGGCATTGCGCACCGAGTCGGCGACCGTCGCCGCATGGTGCGCCTCCGCCTCGCCCCGCTCGTGGTTAAACCTCATCGAGACCGTCTTTGAGACACCCCGTTCCTCCATCGTCACCCCGTAGATCGCGTTCGCCGCGGCCACGGTGCGCTTGTTGTGGGTGATGATGATGAACTGGGAGTCCGTGACAAACTTCCGGAGCAGGTCGGTGAACCGGCCGATGTTCGACTCGTCGAGCGGCGCGTCGAGCTCGTCCAGCAGGCAGAAGGGCGACGGCTTGACGAGGTAAAGCGCGAAGAGGAGCGCCACGGCCGTCAGCGTCCTCTGGCCCCCTGAAAGCAGCGAGATGTTCTTAAGGCGGGTGCCGGGGGGTTGCACGACGATCTCGATTCCGCTCTCCAGGATGTCCTCGGCCTGGACGAGCTCTATGGAGGCGCGCCCGCCGCCGAAAAGCGTCTGGAAGGTGAATTCAAAGTTTTTGCAGACCTGCTCGAAGGTCACCTGAAACTGCCTTTGCGAGGTCTGGTTGATCTCGTCGATCGCGGCCACGAGCTCCGTCTTGGCCCGGGTTAGGTCATCGCTCTGGGCCTTCAGGAAATCATGGCGCTGCTTGAGCTCCGAGTACTCCTCGATTGCGACCAGGTTCACGGCGCCCATGCTCCCCATCCGCTGCCTCAGGGCGTCCACCTCGGCCTTGACGGCCTCCCAATTCGTCGACTCGAGAGCCACGAGGTCGGCCTCCTGGGGGTTCTCCGGGCGCCTCTTCCTCGGGCGGCGCACGACCGGCTCGGCGTCCTCGTCCTCGTCGAGATCGAGCGGCTTCAGGCCGGCCGGCTCGTCGTCGACGCGCCACAGCATCTCCCTCCACTCGATCGCCGCGACGTCGGCCTGAAACTCGCGCGCAACCTCCTCGGCGAGGAAGACGGCCCGCTGGCGGCCCTCTGCCAGTCGAACCTCGTGGGCGCTCAGCTGCTCATGCGCCGCGTCCGACTCCTGCCGGAGGGCGGCCTGCGACTCCTCCAGGGACCCGATCTGCCGCTCGACCTCGACGAGCCCGGCCCGGATCTTCTCCACCTGCTCCTGGGAGACGGAAAGGGTCTCCCCGATGCGCCCGGCGTTCGACCGCTCGAGCGCCTCCTGCGCCTCAAGCTCCGCGATCTGGTCCGTCCACGCCTCGATCTCCTGCTGGCGCTGGAGCAGTAGGTCGCCGATCTGCCCCCGGCGGCGCTCCATCTCCCCGAGCCCCCTGTCGATCACCTCCACCTTCTGGCGGCGTTCGGCCAGCTCGAGCCGCGCCTGGGAGAGCGACTCGCGCTTAACATCGCGTTCCGCGCGCGCCGCCGCCAGCCGGGCCTCGAGCTCCTCGATGCGCCGGCGGTGGGCCGCGGCCGCGGCCTCGGACAGGGCGAGATCGGCCTTGGCCCTTTCCCACCGCGCCTGCGCCTCGAGGCGGGCGTGCTCCACGGAAGCGAGCTCGCGCTCCATCCGCTGCGCCCGCGCTGAAGATTCCTCGGCGCCGCGGCGGGCGTTGCGCTCCTCCGCCTGGGCGGCGGCGACCGCCTGCGTCGAATTTAGGACCGCGGCGCGGCGCTCCTCGAGCGCTTGCTCCGCGTCGGCGATCCTGGCGTTCAGGGCGTCGCTCTGCGCATGGAGCTCGTCGTGCCGGCGCTGGTCCTCGGCGAGAGCGCGCGCGGTCTCGCGCAGGTCGATGTCGCGCTGGACAATGCTGTTCGCGTGCGCCTTGGGATTGGCGTGGCCCCCCGAGACGAGTCCGCGCCGGTCGGCCACCTCCCCCTTCCGGGTGGCGACGGCAAGAAAAGGAAACTCCGGATGGACCCGCCAGAAATCGAGGAACGTGCCCAGGTCGTCCGCGATATAGCATGAGGCCAGGATCGCCCGGGCGGGATGGTTGTCCGCGATCTGGGCGAGCGCAGCGGTCGCGGGCGCAACCCCCGCCGGCAGCTCCGCCGGCCCGCCGCCGGCGGCCCCGAATTCGGAGATCCTCAGGATGATCGAACCGATCTGCTCCTGCTCGAGCTGGGCCAAGACCCGCCGGGCCGTCGCAAGATCGCTCACCTGGATCGCCTCCGCCGCGGAGCCAAGGAGCGCCTCGACCGCCCGGCCAAACTCGGCCTTGACCTCGATGCCCTGGGTGACCGGCGTCGCCTTGGAGCCGGCGAGCGCGCCCGCAAGCCTTCCCTGGAGGACCGCCTTCGCGCCCTCGCCAAATCCCTCCCAGCGCTCCTGGAGCTGCTGCAGGAGCCTGAGTCGCGCCCCGCGCTGGGCGATCTGACGGTCGGTGTCCTGGAGCGCTCGCTGGACCTCACGGAATTCCCGTGTCACGTCGCCCACGGCCTGCTGCGCCGCCGCTGCCGCCTCGTTCGCGCGCGACCGGGCGCCGAGCATCTCCTCCGCGCGGGCCGCGGCCTCCGCCGCGGCCTTGGCCGCGGCGCCCGCGTGGTCGGCCGCCTGCTTGAGGTCTCCCGCGAGCGCCTCGTGGCGGTGGAGGCTGGTCTTCTGGTCGACCTCGAAACCCGAGGACTCCGTTCGGATCCTGGCCACCGCGCTGTCGAACTGCAGCACCTCAAACTTCGCCTGTTGGAGGTCGCGTTCGAGCTTGCTCAACTCCCCTTCCGCGACCGCGAGCTCCCGGTTGTGCTGCTGGTAGACGGCATCGCTGCTGCCGAGAAGGCCAAGCTGCATCTGCTTGTCCTGGGAGCCCGTGTCGACCTGGGCCGAGACCTCGCGAAGCTGCATCTCCAGCTCGCCCAGCGAATCGCGCGTCCCGGCGAGCCTGTCGGCGAGGCCCGATCGCTTGATCCGCGCCAGATTCGCCTCGTTCTCCGCGTGCTCCTTCTGCGACCGCAGGTCATACACCGCCTGCTGGGCGTCCTGCACCCGCTGATTCAGGCGGCTTCGGTCCGCCTTCCTCGCCTCGAGCCCCGACTGCTGGGCGTCGAGGGCCGTCCGGCGCCGTTCCGCCTCGGTGCGCAGGGCGGCCAGCGTTCCATCGAGGACGCCGAGCGACTCCGCGAGCCTGCCGTGCTGAAACGCGCTCGATGCGAGGCTCAGATGGCGCAGCCGATGGCCTAGCCGCCGGTAACGCATGGCCTTGGAAGCCTGCCGCTTGAGGCTTCCAATCTGGCGGGCGATCTCGGCGACCACGTCGGTGACGCGGGCCAGGTTCTGGTCCGTCAGCGCGAGTTTGGCCATGGCCTCCTTCCTCTGGCTCTTGTACTTGGTGATCCCGGCGGCCTCCTCGAACACCGACCGCCGCTCCTCGGGCTTGGACGAGAGGATCTGGTCGATCTGGTTCTGGGCCATGATCGAGTAGCTCGTCCGGCCGACGCCGGTGTCCATGAATAGCTTGTGGATGTCCTTGAGCCGGCAGGCCTGGCCGTTGAACAGATACTCGCTCTCGCCGTCCCTGTGGACACGCCGGGTGATCTCGATTTCGTGGAAATCGCTCCCGAGCTGCTTCTCGCACTCGGTCAGGAGCATCGAAACCTCGCACAGCTGGGAGGGCCTGCGCGTGTCGGCGCCCTCGAAGATGACATCCTGCATCTTTCCGCCCCGCAGGGCCTTCGGGCTCTGCTCGCCCAAGACCCAGCGGATCGCGTCGGCAATGTTGGACTTGCCGCAACCGTTCGGGCCGACAACCGCGGTCACGCCGGGTTCGAACGACAGGGTGGTCGGGTCCGCGAACGACTTGAAACCATGGAGTCCTAGCGCCTTGAGATGCATTAGTCCGATCCAGTGGAGAGTGCCCCGCTTTCGCGGGCAAACGCAAAAGGCGCCTTCACGCGTGGTCCCACGGAAGCCGGACCCTGAGCCGCTTGCGCTCCCAGACCCGGAATACCTCGAACATTTTGCCGGGATTGAGGATTCCGCGTGGATCGAGCGCGCGCTTCACCGCCCTCATCGCCCGGATCGCGGCGGGCGAATGCTGGAGCCTTAGGAAGGGCGTCTTTGCAAGACCTATTCCATGCT
>DATNHT010000079.1:0-12501 GCA_035604815.1 Opitutaceae bacterium | reverse complement strand
GTACAACAAGCAGGGCAACAGGCTCACGTTCGCCTACCCCATCGGCGCGATCATGGCCGAGCTGTTCCAGAAGATCGGCTGGTTCGACAAGGTCCTGGCGCTGGTCGCCTACCTGGTTGCGGTCGTCTCCGCCGCCGGCGTGCTTGTCGCGATCTACAACTCGATGGCCTCGAGGCGGCGCGACATCGCGATACTGCGCGCGCTGGGGGCCGGACGGCTGTTCCTGTTCAGCGCGATCGTGCTGGAGGCGACGGCCATCGGCGCGATCGGCATGGCTGTCTCGTTCGCCGCCTATGCCGGGATCGTTTCCGCGGTGGCGGTCGTCATCCAGGCCCAGACGGGCGTCCTGATCGAGACGTTTGCCTACAGCCCCGTCATGCTGTGGGCTCCGCTCGGGATGATCGCGCTCTGCGCCGTGTGCGGGCTGCTGCCGGCGTGGAAGGCCTACCGCACCGACGTGGCGGAAAACCTTGCCCCGATCTCCTGACATGCGTTGCCCGGGATCCACGGAGCCATGAGCCCCCGGATAGCGCGGCTCGCCCTCGCCCTCGCCCTGCCGGTCGCCTGTGTCACCGGCTGCTCCAGGGCGCCGTCGTCCGCCTCCACGGGCCAGCCGCACAAGCATGAGCACCATCCGCCGCACGGCGGAACGCCCGTCGTGCTCGGCGACGAGGCCTATCACGTCGAGCTCGTTCTCGACGCCTCGACCGGCACGCTCCAGGCGTTCGTTCTCGACGGCGAACTGGAGAACTTCATCCGGTCCCCCGTGCCGTCGATCGAGATTGTCGCCGACGTCGGTGGCGCACCGCGGACCCTCGTCCTGGCGGCGGTGCCCAATCCGGCCACCGGCGAGACCGTCGGGGACACGTCGCTGTTCCAGGCCCAGGCCGAATGGCTCAAGACCACCCGGGGATTCGACGCCGTGCTCAAGAGCATCACCGTCCGGGGCACGACCTTCGCCGGCGTGAAGTTCAATTTTCCCAAGGGCAACGATACCGATTGAGGGCTGCGGCCCGCGGGCGGGCGCGGCGCTACGGACCGGACAGCGCCCCGACGATCGCGAGCACATTGTGCCGATACATCGCCGCGTAGGTCTCCGCGCCGCTGCCGGCCGGCCCGAGCCCGTCGGCGTACAGGGTGGCGCCGAGGCGCGCACCGGTTTCCTCGACCAGGTTCGCGACGAGCCGGGGATTGGCGCTGCTCTCGGCGAAGACGGCCCGGATGTTCTCGCGCCGGATGAGATCGATCAGGCCGGCGAGGTGCTTCGCGTCGGCCTCGCTTCCGGTCGACAGTCCGTTGATCGAGTGGACGGCGAAGCCGTAGTCGTGCGCAAAGTAGCCGAACGCGTCATGCGAAGTCACGAGTTGGCGCCTGGCGGGCGGCAGCGTGGCGACTTCCGCGGTCACCCAGGCCCCGAGGGCCGCGAGTCGGCCCTGGTACGCCAGGGCGTTGCGCGCAAACAGGTCCGCGGACGCCGGCCGCGCCCGGGTCAGTTCCGCCCGAACCAGGTCCACCGCGGCGAGCATGTTGGCGATGCTGTGCCACCAGTGGGGGTCCATCTCGCCCGCGGCTCCGCTCCGGGGCATCGAGAGCACGACGGGCAGCGCGTCGCCGACGGCGACCACGCGGCCCCTCGGGCCGACGCTTGCGACCAGGCGGTCGAGATAGGCCTCAAGCTTCAGGCCGGATGCGAGCACGACATCGGCATCGATCAGGGTGCGGATGTCGGCGGGAGACGGGTTGAACGTGTGCGGGTCGACGCCGGGTTCGACGACATTGACCACCTCGGCGCCGCCCCCGCCGACCTCGCGGGCGATTTCCGCAAGCACCGTGCTGAGGGTCACCACCCTAAGCGGGCGGCCATCCCCCTGCCCCGCCCAGGCGGCGCAGGCCGCGGGGCCGAACGCGACGGCGGCAAGGATTGCCTTCATGCGGTGCCCCTACCGCACGCCGCCCCGCCACAGGGATCTCACGGCCCCGTAGCGCGGGCTGAACAGCGCCGAGATGATGAAGATGAGGCCGAGGCAGAGCACGATGGCGGCCCCGCTCGCAAGCCCCGCGTGAAAGCTCAGCACGATCCCGACGGCCGAGCCCAGGAGCGCGAGGCCGATGGAAAGCATCAACATGGAGATGAACCGGTCGCACCACAGGTAGGCGCTCACGGCCGGCAGCAGAAACAGCCCGAGGGCGAGCACGATCCCCATCGTCTGCATGGCCGCCACCAGGTTGAGCACCGTCAGGGTGAGAAAGCCCATGTGGACCAGGCCGCCGCGCCCGCCGGTCGCCCGGTGAAAGACGGGGTCGAACGTCTCGAGCAGGATGCTGCGGTAAAAGACGACGAACACCGCGGCGGTGACGCCGCTCACGGCGAGGGCGAGCCACAGGTCGCCCGCGCTCACCCCGAGGACGTTGCCAAAGAGAAAATCCGCAAGGTTGAGCCGCGTCGGCAGCCGGCTGGTCAGCGCGACCCCGGCGCCGAAGAACACGATGAAAAGCGAGCCGAACGCGGCGTCCTCCTTGATCCGCGTCAGCCGGCTGAGCAGCGCGCTCCCCAGCGCCGTCAGCAGGCCGGCAATCAGCCCGCCAAAAAAGAGGGCGACCGTGCTCGTTCCGAAGAGCAGCCAGGCCGCCGCGACGCCGGGCAGCAGCGAATGCGAGAGCGCGTCCCCCATGAGCGCAAGGCGGCGGAGCACGAGGACGCAGCCGAGCAGCCCTCCGCTGACGCCGAGCAGCATGGCCGAGAGCAGCCCGCGGCGCATGAACTCGTAGGAGAACGGGGCGATGAGGAGGTCGTGCAGGCTCATCCCTGGGCGTCCTCCCCGGCCGCAGGCCGGGCCCGGCTTTCGTGCATGCAATGCTCGCGCCGGTAGGCGCGGTCGACGTTGGCCGGCGACAGCACGTCGGCAATCGGCCCCGAGGCGACAAGGCCCGTGTCCAGCAGGACCCCCCGCGTGAAGCAGTGGCGCGCGACAGCCGGATCGTGCACGGCAGCCAGCACCGTGCGGCCCTGGGCCTCCCAGTTGCGCAGGATGTGCGTCAGCTCCTCGGCGGCGAAAAGGTCGAGGCCAGCGAACGGCTCATCCAGAAGGAAGATGTCCCCGCCCTGCGCGAGCGCCCGGGCCAGGAAGGCCCTCTGCTGCTGGCCGCCCGAAAGCATCCGGATCTGGCGGTGCGCGATGTCGGATATCCCCAGCTCCTGCATCGCGCCGTCCACCTGGTCAATGTCGGCCTGCCCCATCCGCCGGAAGAGCCTGAGCGACGGATAGCGGCCCTGCTCCACCACGCCCCGCACCGTGATCGGAAAATCCCAGTCGATCGCGTGGCGCTGCGGCACGTAGGCCAGCCGCGGCCGCGCGTGCTGCGGATGGGCGTCGCCGATCCGGATCTCCCCGCTCGTGAGGGGCTGCCATCCGAGCACGGCGCGAAGGAGCGTGCTCTTGCCCGCCCCGTTCCTTCCCAGGATGGCGGTCGAGCTGCCGCAGGGAATCTCGAGGGTGATGTCGCGCAGCGCGGTCAGCCGCCCGTAGCGCACGGTTGCAGCGCGAAAGAGCACGATGTTCTGGCCGGAGGGGTCCACGCAGGTCAAGGGTAGCAGGGACGTCAATGCGTCGAGGCGCGATTGCCGACGGCCCCGCCCGGCGCCCGCCGTCGGTCACCTAGGCGACGTCCTTTCGGCGGAAGCGGCGGCATTCGGGCCTGAGTCGACCCAGGCCCCCCGGGGCCTCGCCCACTCGGCGGCGTTGGCGATCACCCGCCGAACGTTGTCATCGTGGTATGTCGGGTACGTCTCGTGCCCCGGCCTGAAGTAGAATATGCTGCCGTTTCCGCGCCGCCAGCAGCACCCGCTCCGGAACACCTCGCCGCCCTCGAACCACGAGATGAACACCTCCTCCTCGGGGGCCGGGATTGCGAAGGGCTCCCCGTACATCTCCTCGCGCGGCAGCTCAAAGCAGCGGCCGATTCCCCGGGCTATCGGGTGGCCCGGGTTGCAAACCCAGAGCCGCTCGCGCTCGCCCGAATCCCTCCACGCGAGCGAGCAGCTGGTGCCCATCAGCAGCCTGAAGACCTTCGAAAAGTGGCCCGAATGCAGGACGATCAGCCCCATGCCCTCGAGCACCCGTGCCTGGACGCGGCGGGCCACCTCGTCGCTCACCTCGTCGTGGGCCAGGTGCCCCCACCAGGTGAGCACGTCGGTCTCACCCAGTCTTTCCGGGGTCAGGCCGTGATCGGTCTCCTGGAGCGTCGCGGTCGACACCGCCGCCGATGGAAGGATCCTCCGGATCCCCTCGGCGATGGCCACGTGCATCCCCTTCGGATAGACCTCATTTACCTTGGAATTGCTGTGCTCGTGGACATTTTCGCCCCAGACCGTTATCCGCAATGAACTCATGGTGAAATCGCGCGCCCCGGGTCTAGCCCATGCCCCAATGAGAAGCAACGCAATGCAAGCTTATCCCGCCCATTTTGGAGTCGTGGCGCTGGCGGCGCTCGCGGCCGGATTTGTCGCCGGGTGCGTCGCTCCCGGCAACGCCGTGCCCGCGCGCACTGATCTCTCGCTGGCACCCGTGTTCAGCGACCACGCGGTCCTGCAGCGGGGCAAACCCGTGCCGGTGTGGGGAAGCGCCGCAGCCTCCGATTCAGTCACCGTCACCTTTCGCGGACAGAGGGTGAGTACCTTGGCCGGCAACGACGGGCGGTGGATCGTGTACCTTAAGCCCCTCGACGCCAGCTCCGAGCCCGCGGACCTCGTCGTCGCCGGCCGGAACACGGTCACCGTGCACGACGTCGTCGTGGGCGAGGTTTGGCTCTGCTCGGGCCAGTCGAACATGGAGTTCACGGTCGACAACGGCGGGTCGACGTACCGGGTAACCAACGCGCAGGCCGAGGTGGCCGCGGCAAACTACCCGCTGATCCGCCAGCTGAGGATCGAGCACGCCGTGGCGACGGCGCCCGCAGCCGCCGTCAAGACGGGCGGCTGGCAGCCCGCGTCGCCGAGGACGGTCGGCGAGTTCACCGCCGTCGGCTATTTCTTCGCTCGGGACATCCACCTCGCGCTCGGCGTGCCCGTGGGTATAATCTTCAGCGCATGGGGCGGCACGTCCATAGAGTCCTGGATGAGCGACGACGCCCGGGGCTCCACCTCGGTCGCCGGCACCCTCGACGCCCGCTGGCGCAAGGCGATGAGCGAATGGCCGCCGGAGCGCGTGGCCCGGTATCCCGCGGACATGGCGGCATGGCAGAAGGCCCAGGCGAACGCCGAGGCGACGCACACCGAGAATCCGCTTCGCTGGCCCCAGCCGCCCGCGGCGGACGACTCGCCCGCGCGGCCGGGAGGGCTCTTCAACGCGATGATCGCGCCGCTGCAGCCCGGCGCGCTGCGCGGCATCCTCTGGTACCAGGGTGAGTCCAACATCGAGCACGCGAGCGAATACGCCGAGCTGCTCAACACGCTCATCCGCTCGTGGCGGGCCGCCTGGGGCCAGGGCGACCTGCCGTTCTATCTCGTGCAGATCGCGAACTTCGGCGACACGCGCGAGCTGACCGACCGGGGGTGGGCGCGGCTGCGGGAGGCCCAGGCCCAGGTGCTCGGGGCGCCGGCCACCGGCATGGCCGTCACCATCGACATCGGCGACGCGCACAACGTTCATCCGGCCGACAAGCAGGACGTGGGCCGCCGCCTCGCCCTGATCGCGAAGGCCCAGCTGTACGGCATCTCGGGCGAGTTTTCCGGGCCGGTGTTTGCGGACGAGGCGCGGGCCGGGAATGCGCTGCGCGTGCGCTTCACCCATGCGGGTGCGCGGCTGGTCGCGCGCGGTGGCGGCGTGACGGCGCTCGAGATCGCGGGCCGGGACAGGGTGTTTCACCCGGCCGCGGCGCAGATAGACGGCGACACGCTCCTCGTGTCGTCGCCGCAGGTGGACGAGCCCGTGGCCGTGCGCTACGCTTGGAGCAATTCTCCCGAGGCAAACCTCTACAATGACGCGGGCCTTCCGGCCCCGCCCTTCCGCTCGGACAACTGGTGACGGGTGCCGGGCCCCCGGGGGACGCGGCGGGGTCCGCCCGGTTTCATTGGGCGCCCGCCTTCAATGCTCCTGCTTGAACTTTGCGCCCGATTGACCTAATAGGTTATAGATGGAGCCGTATACATGGGGCCGGAGGACTTTTGTTGCAGTGTCGGGAGCGCTGGCCTTGGGGTTCGCCGGCGGCTGCGGAAGGGCGGCTGACCCGACTCCGGCGCCGCCCGACGTTCAGGTGGTCGCGGTCGAGCAGAGGGATGTGCCGGTCGCCGACGAATGGATCGGAACCTTGGACGGATTCGTCGACGCCCAGGTCCGCGCGCAGGTGGCCGGATACCTGGTCAAACAAGACTACAAGGAGGGCTCCGCGGTTCGGCAGGGGGACTCGCTTTTCGATATCGACCCGAGGCCCTTTGAGGCGGCGCTGACACAGGCGGAGGGTGCGCTCGCCCAGGCCCGGGCCCAGCTTGGAAAGGCCGCGCTCGACGTCGAGCGCTACACCCCGCTCGCCCGGGACAAGGCGATTAGCCAGGAGGAACTGGACGACGCCGTGCAGGCGCGCCTCGCCGCCGAGGCCCAGGTCGCGTCGGCCCAGGCCGCCGTCGACCAGGCTCGCCTCAACCTGAGCTTCACGCACATCGTCGCCCCGGTGGACGGAATCGCCGGGCTAATCAGGGCGCAGATCGGCGACCTGGTGGGGCCCTCGACGGGTGTGCTGACGACGGTCTCCAAGGTGGATCCGGTCAAGGCAATCTTCCCGATCAGCGAACAGGCCTACCTCGGGTTCAGGGCGCGCGAGCCCGGCGCTCCGGCGATGCCCGCCGGCACCAAGTTCGACCTCGTCCTGTCCGACGGCTCCACCTACCCCCGAAAGGGCGAATTCTTCGCGATCGACAACCAGGTGGACGGCAACACCGGGACGCTCAGGGTCGTGGCCCTGTTCCCCAACCCGGACGGGCTTCTGCGCCCGGGCCAATACGCCAGGGTCCGCGCGGTCGTCGGCACCGAGAAGGGCGCGCTCCTCGTGCCGCTGCGCGCCCTGAGCGAGCTCCAGGGGGGCTACCAGTTGGCGACCGTCGACTCCGGAAACCACGCGCACATCGTGACGGTGAAGACGGGCGCGCAGGTCGGCTCCATGATGGTCGTCGAGTCCGGGCTTCACCCGGGCGACCGCGTCGTCGCGGACGGGGTCCAGAAGATCAGGGACGGCGCGGAGGTGAACCCCGTCCCGTTTGCCACGGCGAAGCCAGCCAGGTAGCCGGGCCGTGTCGAAGTTCTTCATCAACCGCCCGATCGTCGCGATCGTCATTGCGATCCTGACGGTGATCTTGGGCGCGGTGGCGCTCGTATCGCTGCCGATCGCCCAGTTTCCCAAGATCGTCCCGCCGGAGGCGCGCATCACCACGACCTTCGTCGGCGCGGACGCCCAGACGGTCGAGCAGTCCGTGGCGACGCCGATCGAGCAGGTCCTGAGCGGCGTAGACAACCTGAACTACATGTTCTCGATCAACGCCAGCGACGGCTCGCTGCGCTTGACCGCGAACTTCGACGTCGCCACCGACCCCAATACCGACCTCATCCTGACACAGATGCGCGTCATCCAGGGAAGCCCGCAGCTTCCGGCCGACGTGGCGAACTTCGGCGTCACGGTGCAGAAACAGCTCTCGGCCCCCCTCATGCTGATCGCGCTCTACTCGCCGAACGATTCGTTCAACAGCACGTTCCTGGCGAACTACGCCTACATCAACATACTCGACAAGCTCACCCGGATTCCCGGCATCGCGAACGCCACTGTCTTCGGCGCGGGCCAGTATGCGATGAGGTTCTGGGTGAAGCCCGACGAGCTCGCCAAGCTCAACATCACCGCAAACGAGGTCATTCAGGCCATCCAGAGCCAGAACACGGTGAACCCGGCCGGCTTTGTCGGCGCGGAGCCGGCCCCGAAGGGGCAGGACTTCACCTACTCGGTCCGCGTCCAGGGTCGGCTCACCACCCCGGAAGAGTTCGGGGCAATCGTCATCCGCGAAAACCCCGACGGTTCGACCGTGCGCCTGAGGGACGTTGCCCGGGTCGAGCTGGGAGCCCAGGTCTACAACCTGATGGGAAGGCTGAACGGCAAGCCGGCCGCGAACATCGCGATCTACCAGCTGCCCGGATCCAACGCCCTGGACTGCGCCAACGGCGTCAAGAAGGCCATGGCCCGCATCAAGCTGAGCTTCCCCGATGGCTTGGACTACAGGATCGGGCTGGACACGACCCAGGCGGTCTCCGAGGGCATGATCGAGATCTCGAACACGCTCTGGGAGGCGATGCTGCTCGTCATCTTCGTTGTCTTCGTGTTCCTCCAGGGCTGGCGGCCGACGCTGATCCCGATGCTCGCGGTGCCGGTGTCGCTTGTCGGCACGTTCATCCTGTTCCCGGTGTTCGGGTTCTCCGTGAACACGCTCTCGCTGTTCGGCCTCGTGCTCGCCATAGGGCTCGTGGTCGACGACGCGATCGTCGTCGTCGAGGCGGCCGAGCACCACATCGAGGAGGGAATGGCGCCGCGCGACGCGGCAATACGGGCCATGGAGGAAGTGTCGGGGCCCGTCGTCGCGATCGCGGTGATCCTGGCCGCCGTGTTCATCCCGACGGCGTTCATTCCAGGCATCACCGGCCGCCTCTACCAGCAGTTCGCGCTGACGATCGCGATCTCGGTCATCATCTCGGCGTTCAACGCGCTTTCGCTCAGCCCGGCCCTGTGCGCGATCCTTCTTCGCCCGAAAGACGAGGAGAAAAGCGGCCCCCTGGGCGGATTCTACGGTTGGTTCAACCGCGCCTTCGCGCGCACCCAGCAGGGCTATGTGGACCTCTCCCGCCACCTGATCCACCGGAGCGGGCTTAGCTTCATCGCCCTCGGGTGCTTTGCCGCAGTCGCGTACCTGATCGGAAGGCACCTGCCCACCGCATTCCTTCCCGAGGAGGACCAGGGCTACATCTACGTGCAGCTGCAGCTTCCGAATGCATCCTCGCTCCAGAGGACGAGCGAGGCCGCCAGGAGGGTCGAGGAGGTCCTGAAGAACACCCCGGGCGTGAGGAGCTACCTGTCCGTCCTCGGGTTCTCGCTCCTGAGCACCGTCACCAACACCTACAGCGGGTTCTTCTTCGTGAACTTCAAGCCATGGTCGGAGCGGACGCGACCGGAGGAGAAATTCGACGCGATCCGATCCCACCTGAACCGCGAGCTCGCCAAGATACCGGAGGGCCGGGCGATCGCCTTCGCGCCCCCCTCGATTCCGGGCATCGGGACCGCGGGCGGCTTCCAGTTCATCCTCGAGGACCGCGCCGGCAGGGACATCGCGTACCTCGCGGAGAACGTGAACAAGTTCATGGCGGCTGCGGGAAAGAGGAAGGAGCTGACGGGCCTGTCGACCACGTTCCTTCCCTCGGTTCCGCAGGTCTATGTCCAGGTGGACCGCGCGAAGGTGCTCAAGCAGGGCGTGCAGCTCGCAGACGTCTATCGGACCCTGCAGACGTACATGGGGGGCTACTTTGTGAACTACTTCAACCGCTTCGGGCGCCAATGGCAGGTGTACGTGGAGGCGGAGGGCGAGTACCGGGACCGGGCCGACAGGCTCGGGAGCTTCTACGTGCGCAACCGCGACGGGGCGATGGTGCCGCTGTCGGCGCTGACGACCGTGGAAACCCGCCTCGGGCCCGAGTTCATGATGCGGTACAACCTTTATCGCAGCGCCCAGATCAACGGCGCGGCGGCGCGCGGCTACAGCTCGGACCAGGCGAGGGCCGCGCTCGAGGACGTCTTCGCAAAGACGATGCCAAACGAGATGGGCTTCGACTACCTCGGGATGTCCTACCAGGAGAAGAAGGCTGAGGAGGGCATCCCGCCCCTCGCCATCTTCGGCCTCTCGCTCGTCTTCGTCTTCCTGATCCTGGCGGCCCTCTACGAGAGCTGGTCCCTGCCGTTCAGCGTCCTGCTCGGCGTGCCCGTCGCGGTCTTCGGCGCCTATATGACCCTCTATTTCCGGAACATGGAGAACAACGTGTTCGCGCAGATCGGCCTGATCATGCTGATCGGGCTCTCCGCCAAGAACGCGATCCTGATCGTCGAGTTTGCCCGCACCCGCTACGAGCACGGCGTGCCGCTGCTCGAGGCGGCGCTCCAGGGCGCAAAGGTGCGCCTCAGGCCCATCCTGATGACATCGTTCGCCTTCATATTTGGCTGCGTGCCGCTCTGGTTCGCCAGCGGCTCGGGCGCGGTTGCGCGCAAGGTCATGGGGACCACGGTGATCGGCGGCATGCTCGCGGCGAGCGGCCTGGCCATCTTCCTGATACCGGTCACCTTCCATGTCATCGAGATGTGGGCCACCAAGGGCCTGCCCCACAGTGCCCGCGCGACGCCGCTCCATCCGGTTGCGGAGCACCCCGAGTTCAGGCTGGGCGACCGCAAGCCGGATCGCGAGGCGGATTGAGGATGCGGATGAGACCACAGAGACGCTTCGGGGCACTTCTGGCCGCATCATTTCTGGCGGGATGCGCCATCGGACCCGATTTCAAGCGGCCTGGAGCAAACGCGCCGGCCTCCTTCAGGGACCAGGTGGCGCAGGGCGACCAGTCGATCGCCGATCTCGCATGGTGGGACGTGTACCGCGACGCGCGGCTCAAGGAGCTCATCCAGTCGGCGCTCGCGAATGGATTCGACGCCCGCATCGCCGCGGCCCGCGTCGAGCAGTCCCGCGACATCGCCGCCCAGGTCCACGGGCAGCTGTTTCCCGGAGTCGGATACGAGGCGAACGCGGATCGGGGCCGCAATGCGGTCTTTGGCTCGCCGTTTAACCAGGGCGGGACAACGGCCAGCGGGTTCGACGCCTACCTCGGCGCCGCATGGGAGTTCGACCTGTGGGGCCGGGTCCGCCGCCTGGACGAAGCCGCCCGTTCCCAGTACCTCGCGACGGAGGACGCGCGCCGGGGAGTCCTGCTGAGCCTCGTGAGCGACGTCGCGACGGCCTACTACGAACTCCTCGAGCTGGACGAGGAGCTGGCGATCGCCCGGGAGGCCACAGCGTCCTTCGGCGAGAGCCTCAAGCTGTTCAACCAGCAGCTCGAGGGCGGGGTTGTCTCCAGGCTCGACACCGCGAGCGCCGAGGCGGCAATGGCTGCGAGCGCGGCGCGGGTTCCCGCCCTGCAGATGCAGATTTCGGTCAAGGAGAACCAGATCAGCGTCCTCGTCGGCCGCAACCCCGGTCCGATCGAGCGGGGCGGGCGCCTTGCGGACCTCGCCGGCCCGCCGGAAGTGCCCGCCGGCCTGCCGTCGGCGCTCCTCGAGCGCCGTCCCGACGTCCGCGCGGCAGAAGACGCGGCGCGCGCGGCGAACGCAGGGATCGGAGCCACCGTCGGGGGCTTCCTTCCCCGCATAGGCCTGAGCGCGATCCTCGGCGGCGTGAGCCCGCAGCTCAGCGAAATCGCCTCGCGCGGAGCGGGCCTGTGGTCAGTCGGAGCCGGGGCGACCGGGCCCCTGTTTCAGGGCGGCGGGCTTCGGGGACAGTATGAGCAGGCAAAGGCGGCCTGGGAGCAGGCCAAGCTCATCTACCAGCAGACCGCGCTAAACGCATTCGCCGACGCCGCGAACGCTCTGGCGACGCGCCAGAGGCTGGCCGAGGTGCGCGAACAGCAGCAGCGCGCCGTCAGCGCCTATGAGGACGCGGTCAAGATATCGACCCAGCGTTATTCCGCGGGCAAGGCGAGCTACTACGAGGTGCTCGAGGCTCAGCAGCTGCTTTTTCCCGCCGAAGTCGCCCTCGCCCAGACGAAGCGGGACCAGTTCGTCGCGATCGTGCAGCTCTACAGGGCGCTTGGCGGCGGCTGGAGCCTGAGGGACGAGGACTGGGCCGGGGCCGAGCGAAGGCGCTGATCAGGTTCGATTCCGTCCGCCGGGTCCCCGGGGGTAAGTGTCCTAATCTCGCTCTCCGGCGCGATGAACGGCTTCGTGATTGGCAATAAACCTAAATCGCACAATCTTAGGCAATTTCAGCAGTTCAGTCCGATGATCACCAGCATCCACACCCTGATTTATTCCGACGATGCTCCCGCAACGCGCGCATTCCTTCGCGACATCCTCGGCTGGCCCTACGTCGAGGATGCGCTGGGTGGAGGCGCGGACTGGCTGATCTTCAAGACCGGGCGGAGCGAGATGGGCGTGCACCCGACCCACGCCGTCTACGATGGCAAGACTTTCGAATCGCCGCGGCACCATCTGATCTCCCTGATGTGCGACGACATCTCGCACACGGTCGCGGAACTGAAGGGCAAAGGAGCAGAGTTCCGCGGCGAAGTTCAGGACCACGGCTACGGGCTCGTGGTCATGATGGCCGTACCTGGCGCGGACGACATCATGCTTTACGAGCCCAGGCATCCGCTGGCGTATAGCCTGTGACCGATTGAAAGGGCAGCTTACTCACTCCCACCCTTTCACCCATTGTAAGGCATC
>DATNHT010000078.1:0-15488 GCA_035604815.1 Opitutaceae bacterium | reverse complement strand
AAGCAGTCGTGCACCGGGCACTGCGCCCGCCATTGCATCTGAAACTCCACGAACGGCTCGCCGGGCATGGCGACAAGCGCAATCTGCCGGTTGATGAGGACGGTCATGACCGGCAGCTCGTACTTCGCCTTCGTATGCTCGGCGATCATCCGGGCGTCCTGCGGGGCGGCCGCCTGCCATTGCTGCGCATCCCAGCGCGGCTTGAGGGCGATGGTGTCGTCCGCGACCTGCAGGCTTGGATCCGCGCCGGCCGCGGTCTGGATCCGCCGGGCGACCCCGGCCGCCACCTGGCCCAGCTCGGTGCCCGCCTGCCGGCAGAATTCGACGGCGCCCTGCTGCAAGGTCGACACGGCGTAGTTGGCGTTGATGTTGCCGGCGCCTCCCTGCAGATAGAAACACAGCGCCTTGCCGCCCAGGGCCTTTTCCACGACGCCGGTCATCACACCCGGGAAATCCGCGGAATAGAGCCGGCTGTCCCGCTGGTAGATGACGGGATGGCAGGCGTAATTGACAAGGATGGCGATCGGGCTCCCGCCCATGTCGTCGATGCGCAGGACGGCAACCGTCGGGTCGACGGTTCCGAGGGTGGCGCCGGTCCAGTCCTTCTCGAACCAGGTCACGCTGCCGTCGCGTTCGACACGAAGCCGGTTGTGGCCGATGAATGCGGCGCCGTAGCCGACGCCCAGCCGCACGGGGACCAGGCGGGTTGCGGCTTCGTGGACGGCCGCCGCAACCTTTCCCGCGGCGGCGTTCTGCCAGGCCCCCTCCGGGGTCGAGGGGCCCGAGAACACGCTGGGACCGGAATGCGTGTGGATCGCGTCCACCAGCAGATTCGAAACGTCCTGGCGCGTGGCCTCCCGCAGCTGCGCCATGCAGGAGGGCCCAAACAGGAAGATCAGGTCCAAATCTACAAGCGCCAGCCGAGTCGCGCCGGCCCGCAGCACGAGCACGCGCGCGTAGAGGGGATCGCGCGCGCCCTCCGCGACGCGGCCTGAGCCGGGGTAGCCCACGAGCTCGAAGCCGGTCGTGGGCGTTATGTCGACCCGCGCGACTCCGGCTTCAAGCGACTGGGCGCGGGCGCTCATCGCAAGGCAACCCAGGCCCGCGATACAGACTCCGAAGCGCCATGCAGCCATGCGGGCAATGTACTGTCACGGACCCGCCCCGTGCAACCGGTTTTCCGGCGCCCATTCGCCTGCGGGCTTGGCACCGGCCTGAACCGCCCGATGCGCCGCCCTCTCGGGCATGTCCCGGAGCAACACCCGGTCCTTTTTTGCCGGAACGGCGGCATTTGCGAAGACATGCTAAAAATTGCCCCCAAATGATTTACGGCGTCGTGACCCGTGTGTTGCAGTGGGCCGCCAGCAGCGTGTTCGGCCGGTCTCCCGGAAGCCGGCTGCCGGCGGATTCAGCCTACCAGGCGACGCTCAAGCCGATCTCGGCCGGAATATAGAAGGCGGTGGCCGCTCCCGCCGAGAAATACCTCCCCACCCGCACGGAACTGACGCCGATGCCGAGTCGCGACGCCACCATGGCGGCGCGCGCATCGGCCCGCTCTTGGAGAATGACGGCGTGGAGGTGGTCCAGCACGTGCGGCTCGCGCAGGTCGGACGGCGCCGCATTGACGAGATATTGGCCGGGGGGCGGGGGAGCTTCCCGCGCCAGAAACGGCGGCAGCGGAGATGGTGGCCGGGTATGCTCATATTTGTAGAACGAGAGGGTCTCCCTTCGGACGTCGGTCTGCGGGACGGCGGAGCCCGTGTCGCCGGCCTCGAGCGCAGCGGTCGAGGCGAACAGAAGGATGAGCGCTGCGGTCTTCACGTGCGGAGCGATCGCAATAATCGGAGCTTAGTCCCTGAGAGTTCGATGGCCTGTACGATATTCAGCCGGAAACAGAAAGGAGCGGATTGCCGCGACCCGCGGCATCGCGGTTCGAGGGGGTAATATACCCTTTTTCCCGGCCGGCGAAACCCCAATTCGCCGAATTCGCAGCCGTTGGGACCCTGTGACGGTCGGGGGTCCTCCGGGTGGGGCCCGCCGGGGGGAACGCCGGTCGGGAAAGCAGGACCAGGGCGGCCCCGCGGGCCGCGTCTCTTTTTGCCCTTGTGCGCGCCGGGCGCGCGAGTCAGTTGTCCGGGAGGCGATGCAAAGCGGGAACCCTCTCTCTGGGCCGGCCGCCGGCCGGCCCATGGATCTGGTCGACACGCACCAGCACATCTGGGACCTGGACCGGTTCCCCTATTCGTGGTGCGCCGCAATCCCCGAGCTCAACCGCAGCTTCCTCTTTTCCGATTACGCCGCCGCCTCCGCCGGACTTGGGATCGCAAAGACCGTCTTTGTCGAGTGCGACGTCGACGAGCCGAACGCCCTGGCCGAGGCCCGCATGATCCAGGAGCTCGCGGACCGCCATCGGTCGATCGCCGGCATCGTCGCCAGCGGGCGCCCCGAGCGAGAGGGGTTCGGCGCGCACCTGGAGCGGCTGGCCCGGCTTCCCGGGGTCCGGGGTGTCCGCCGCGTCCTCCACACGCAGCCCGACGAGCTCTCGCGGGAGCCGGGGTTTGCCGAGAATATCCGGCTCCTGCGCGAATTCGGCTTCAGCTTCGATCTTTGCGTCCTGGCCCGCCAGCTCCCGCAGGCTGTCGGCCTTGTCCGGCAGTGTCCGGAGGTCAGCTTCATACTCGACCACTGCGGCGTTCCCGACGTGAAGGGTCGCGCACTCGACCCGTGGCGCGCCCTCATTGCCGAATTGGCCTCCCTCCCCAACGTCACGTGCAAGATAAGCGGACTCGTTGCCTATGCGGACCCGGCGAACTGGACGGCCGGCGACCTGAGACCCTGGGTTGAGCACGTGCTCGCGCAATTCGGATGGGACCGAGTCGTCTGGGGCGGCGACTGGCCCGTGTGCACGACCGCGGCGACGCTTGCGCAGTGGGTGGAGGCGACGCGCGAGCTCACGCGGCTTGCGAGTGACGACGAGCGCGAGAAGCTCTTCCGAGGGAACGCCGAGCGCGTGTACAGGATATAGCGATGCGGGCGCCCCAGTGCCAGGGCGTCGCGGCCCCCATTTCGCCCGCATCCGGTTCAGTTCAGCGGGCGTTGACGCCCAGGTAGTTGCCGTAGCCCACAGTCAGTGTCGAGAGAATGAGGATCGCGATGCCGGCGCCAATCAGCACGTGGGTGCGGCGGCTGGCGCCCTTCCACTCGTGAAGAATCCACCCCCACATCGTGCTGAAGATGATGATGCTGGCCATGTGCAGCGTCCAGGAGGAGAACTTGAACTTTCCCATCTGCGTCTCCCCCATGGTGTAGAAGAAGAACTGCATGTACCAGGTCGTGCCGGCCAGGACGCAGAAGAAGAGATTGAGCGCCCGCGGGATCCGCAGGTCCGCAGGCGCTCCGGCCCCGGGGTCGGAAGCCGGGCGGAGCGCGCGGCTCACGTACTGGTATCCCGTCCTGTTTCGGAGATTGAGCGCGACGCACCAGATGAAGTTTGTCGTGAAGCCCCCGAAAAGCACGACGATCAGCTTGGGCAGTCCTGTCCAAAGCGGTCCGGTTCCGGCGTCGGCCGACAGCCGGCCAATGGGGCTTCCCGCGTCGAGGCCGTATGCGAAGAAGGCGCTCATGATCCCGGAGAACGTGGCGACGAGCATGCCTTTGGAGAAGTTGAACTCCTTCACCGCGGACCTCTTGCTCTCGTCGGACATCTCATGCTCCTTCGAGAAGCCCGCCAGGGCCGCGACCGCGATGCCGGCAAGGCAGACGCCGACGCCGAGGAGCGTGACCTTTCCGGACCCGCTGGCGGCGATCGCGGCCAGCTGGCCCTTGAATATCGGCGGGACCAATGTGCCGAAGGCGGCGCAGAAACCCAGGGCAACCCCCATTCCGAGCGACATGCCGAGGTAGCGCATCGTCAATCCGAAGGTCAGTCCGCCAAGTCCCCACATCGCGCCGAAAAGCCATGCGAAGAAGAGCGTGCGTCCCGGAGTCCGGCCGAGCACGCCGACCAGGTCGTTGGTCATCGTCAGCCCGAGCACCCAGGGCGCGATGATCCAGCTGAAGAATCCGCCGACCAGCCAGTAGGTCTCCCAGGCCCAGTTCCTTACCCGCCGATAGGGAACGTAGAAGCTGCCGGCGGCAAGGCCGCCCAGCCAGTGGAAGCAGACTCCGAGGAACGGATTGGGATTCATGCGCTGGGGGAGCTGGGGCGTGCGGGAGCCGGGCCGCTGCGGGGTCAGTCGCGGTGCCGGCGCCAATGGTCGGGCGCCTGCCCATAGTGCTTCTTGAATGCGGCCGAGAGGTGATAGGGCGACGAAAACCCGAGCCGGTCGGCGATGGCCTGGAGGCTGTCGGAGGAGTTGCCGATCAGCCGGCGCGCCTTCTCAAGGCGCATCCGCCGCACGTACTGGTAGGGCGCGAGCCCGGTGTGCCGCTTGAATTCGCGGCGGAAATACGAATAGGCCACCCCGAGTTCGCGGGCCAGGCGCGGGATCGGCGGGGGATGATCCACCGCCTCCGTGAGAAGGCGCTCCGCCTTTGCCACAAAGGCCGTGATGGGGCGCGGGGCCGCGCTCAGGCGCGGCGCCTCGACGACCAGAGCCAGGGCGTGGAGCCCCAGGGCCGCGGCCTCCGGGTCGAAGCCCGTGGCCCCGCCGCAGAGGCGCACCTGGATCCTGTCCAAGAGCGTCTCCAGTTCGAGCGCCCTTTGCATCGGGACGACGGCTCCCGCCGGGGCGAGGGCGCCCCTCCTGCAAAGCGCCTCCATGGTCCTTCCCTGCAGCTCGACCCACTGCTCGGTCCAGCCCGTCCCCGGGTCGGGCGCGTAGCGGTGCCACACGCCCGGAAGAACAACGAGGGCCGTGCCGGCCGCGACGCGGACGGGCCCCGTCGCCCGGGATTCAAACAGGCCGCGCCCTTCCGCGATGAAGACGATCTGGCAGGCCCCGAGCACGCGGCCGTTCTCCCAGCTGAAGTTGTGGTCGGGCGGGTGGCCCGGCGGCGGATAGCGCGATCCGGCGGGGCAGGTCTGCCGGCCCCCGGCCGTCACGGCGACACCCCAGGGCTCCGACTCGGGCGTGTTGACAAGGTAGCGTCGATAGTCGGGCGGGGCGCGCATGCAGGGTCAATTTATGAATGATAAAGGTCAATCCGGGCATTCCAAGTCATATTTCAATGGGGTATCCTGACCCTCCGCCATCTCCGGGGCACCCGCCCTGGAGTGTCAGAAACTGCATTGAGCTTCGCTTCCAACGCCGCCAACATGATCGCATGAACCCCTCCGCGTACCCGGCTGCACGCGAGGCCTACGCGGCGTCCGGCGTCGACGCCGAGGCCGCGCTCGCCACCCTGGCCGCCACCCCCGTTTCGATCCAATGCTGGCAGGGCGACGATGTCGGCGGGTTTGAGCGGGCGGGCGCCACCCTCGAGGGCGGCGGCATCCAGGTGACCGGCCACCATCCCGGCAGGGCCCGCACGATCGACGAGCTGCGCCGCGACCTCGAGCTCGCCCTCAGGCTCATCCCGGGGCGCCACCGCGCGAACCTGCATGCCATCTACGGCGACTTTGGCGGCAGGGCGGTCGAGCGAAACGCGATCGGCCCGGAGCATTTTGCGGGATGGATTGAGTGGGCGAAATCGAAGCGCATCGGGCTCGACTTCAACCCGACCTACTTTTCGCACCCGCTTGCTGCGGACGGCTTCACGCTGGCGCATCGCGACGCCTCGGTGCGCCAGTTCTGGATCGAGCACGGCATCGCGTGCCGCCGCATCGCGGCGGCGATGGGGCGCGCTCTCGGGAACCCCGTTGTGACCAACGTGTGGATTCCCGACGGCCACAAGGACCTCCCGGCCGACCGCAAGGGCCCGCGCGAGCGCCTCGCCGCGGCCCTCGATGCCGTGTTCAAGGAGCCGATCGACCCGGGTCTCCAGCTCGACGCCGTCGAGAGCAAGCTGTTCGGGATAGGCTCCGAGAGCTATGTCGTCGGATCGCACGAGTTCTACCTGGGCTACGCGGTCAGCCGGCAGAAGATCATCTGCCTAGACATGGGCCATTTCCATCCGACCGAGTCCGTGGCGGACAAGATCAGCTCGGTGCTGCAGTTCACGCCCGGCCTCCTGCTGCACCTGAGCCGCGGCGTGCGCTGGGACAGCGACCATGTCGTGCTGTTCGACGACCCGACCCGCGCCATACTCGGGGAGGTCGTGCGCGGCGATTACCTCGGGCGCACCCACATCGGGCTCGACTATTTCGACGGGAGCATAAACCGCGTCGCGGCGTGGGTCATCGGGGCGCGCAACGCCCTGAAATGCCTTCTTGCCGCGCTGCTCGAGCCCTCGGCCCAGCTGCGCAAGTCCGAGGACGCCGGGGACTTCACGGCGCGCCTGGCTCAGGTCGAGGAGAGCAAGACGCTGCCCCTCGGGGCGGTCTGGGAGGAGCATTGCAGGCGGCAGGGCGCCCCGGGCGACCGCGCCTGGATTTCCGAGGTTCAACTCTATGAGCGCGGCGTGTTAAGCTCCCGGCGCTGAGTCCCGCATGAAAAGCCCATTCCGCCATGTGAACTACGCCTGGGACGACGCCAAGGCCTCCGCGCTCGACCCCGTGGGCCGCCTAATTTACCGCTCAAACCTCCTGGGAAGCGACCAACGGGTCACGAACTCGGGCGGCGGCAACACGTCGTCCAAGCTCGAGGAGAGGGATCCGCTGGACGGGCGGCGGACCGAGGTGCTCTGGGTCAAGGGCTCGGGCGGCGACCTTCGCACCAGCGCGCGGGGGAACTTCTCCTCGCTGTACCAGGAGAAGCTGATCGGGCTGAAGCGCATCTACTCCGCCCGCCCCGACCGGGGCCTCAAGTCGCCGGCCGAGGACGACATGGCCGGGATGTACGCCCACGCGACCTTCAACCTCAACCCGCGGGCGCCGTCGATCGACACCCCGCTGCACGCGTTCCTGCCGGGACGCCATGTCGACCACATGCATCCGAACGCCGTCATCGCGGTCGCGGCCTCGGCCGACTGCGAGCGGCTGACCCGGGAGATCTTCGGGGGCGAAATGGCCTATGTGCCCTGGATGCGGCCGGGCTTCGAGCTCGGCCTGGCGATGGAGGAGATCGTGAGGAAGGACCCGAAGGTGCGGGCCATCATGATGGGCCAGCACGGCTTCATCTCATGGGCCGACGGCGACAGGGAGTGCTACGAGGCGACGCTGGGCTTCATCGAGAAGGCGGCTTCTTACATCGAGGCGCGCTATGCCGCCAAGGGTGGCGATGCCTCGGCCTTCGGCGGCGCAAGATACAAACCCCTGGACGGGGACGGGAGGAGCGCAATCCTATCGGCAATCCTGCCGTGGCTGCGCGGGCAGGTCTCGGGGGAGAGGCGCTTCATCGGGACGGTCCAGGACGACGCCAACATCCTTAGGTTCGTGAACTCGAGGGACGCGGCGCGCCTCGCCGAGCTCGGCACGTCCTGCCCCGACCACTTCCTGAGGACGAAGATCAAGCCTCTCCACGTCGACTGGGACCCGCAATCGGGGGACGCAGCCGGCCTGAAGGCGAAGCTCGCGGCGGGTCTCGAGCAGTATCGCAGGGACTATGCGGCGTATTACAACAAGTGCCGGCACCCCGATTCGCCCGCGATGCGCGATCCGAACCCGACCGTGTTCCTCATTCCGGGGGTCGGCATGGTCGCCTGGGGCAGGGACAAGTCCGAATCCCGCGTCACGGCCGAATTCTACACGTGCGCCATCGAGGTCATGCGGGGGGCGGAGGCGATCGACCGCTACGTCGCGCTGCCGCAGCAGGAGGCGTTCGACATCGAGTACTGGCGCCTCGAGGAGGCCAAGCTCAGGCGCATGCCGCCCGAGAGGGAGCTTGCGCGGCAGGTCGTCATCGTGGTGGGCGCGGGCTCCGGAATCGGCCGCGAGACCGCGCACCGCCTGGCGCGGGAGGGCGCGAATGTCGTGTGCGTCGACCTGGACGGCGCCGCGGCGCAGGCGACCGCGAGCGAGATCACCGAGAGGTGCGGGATGGGTGTCGGCGTCGCGGGAACAGGCCTCTCGGCCTGCGGCCCCGCGGTCGGCATCGGCGCCGACATCTGCGTCCGCGCGAGCATCCGGCGGATGCTAGACCAGGCCGCCTGCGCCTACGGCGGCTTCGACTCGATCTGCGTCACGGCGGGCGTCTTTTCGCCCAGCGACACAACGGGCCACATTGCGGATGGCAAGTGGGCATTCACCTTCGGGGTCAACGTCACCGGCAGCTACCTTGTGGCCGATGAGGCCGCCGGGACCTGGAGGGAGCAGGGCCTTCGCGGAAGCCTGGTCCTGACGACATCCGCCAATGCGGTCGTCGCCAAGAGGGGCTCGCTGGCCTACGACACCTCCAAGGCCGCCGTGAGCCACCTGGTGCGCGAACTGGCCGTCGAACTTGCGCCGCTTGTGCGCGTAAACGGCGTCGCGCCGGCCACGGTGGTGCAGGGCAGCGCGATGTTCCCGCGCGACCGCGTCATCGGCTCGCTCGCGAAATACAACATCGCGCACGCCGACGACGAGCCGACGGATTCGCTGGTGGGAAAGCTCGCCCGGTTCTACGCGGACCGCACGCTCACCAAGTCGCCGATCACGCCCGCCGACCAGGCGGAGGCGTACTTCCTGCTCGTGAGCCAGCGGCTCGGCAAGACCACGGGCCAGATCATCACCGTGGACGGCGGGCTGACGGAGGCGTTCCTTCGCTGACATGAAGTCGGTGCATTGCGCCGCCGTCGACCTGGGAGCGACAAGCGGGCGCGTGATCGTGGGAGTATTCTCGGGGCGGGGGCTCTCGCTCACCGAGGTGCACCGTTTCCCGAACCAGTTTCGCTCCCTGGCCGGGCACGAGTATTGGGACCTGCCGTATATTTGGGGCGAGGTTCGCGCCGGCTTGGCCAGGGCGACAACGCAGTTCCCCCGGATCGCCTCGGTCGGCGTCGACTCCTGGGCCGTCGACCACGTGCTGGTCGGCCGGGGCGGCAGGCCGGTCTTTCCGGTCCACGCCTACCGCGACGGCCGCACCACCGCCGCCTCGGAAAGGCTCGGGCGCCGGGGCATCGAGCGGGTCTACTCGCTCACCGGCATCCCCAATTATCCCTACAACACGAGCCTCCAGCTGCAGGAGACGCTGAGCGCCTTCCCCGGGGTCGCGAGGGTCGCCTCGCGCTGCCTGTTCATCTCGGACTACTTCAATTTCCTGCTCTCCGGCCGGATGGTGAATGAACTGTCCATCGCCAGCCATTCCCAGCTGCTCGACGTGCGCCGGAAGGAGTGGTCGCGCGCGGCGCTCGGCTATTTTGGCATCCCGCCCGGCCTTTTCGGCAGGCCGGCGCTCTCGCCCCGGAGACTCGGGCCGGTCGCCGGCATCCCGGAGCTAAGGGGCGCGATCTCGATGCTCGTTCCAGGCCACGACACGGCATGCGCCTTCGCGGCCATGCCGGCCGCGGCGGACGGCTCGGACCTGTATCTGAGCTCCGGCACCTGGTCGCTCCTTGGCTTTGAGAGCGCCACTCCGCTGCTGGGGGCCGAGGCGCTTGCGACGCGGATCTCCAACGAGCGGATGGGCGACGGCCGCTACCGGCCCCTCAAGAGCTGCCTGGGCCTGTGGCTGCTGGAGCGGACGCTGCCCGCCTTCAGCTCGGGGCCCGTGACGGACGGAGCATGGAGGCGCCTCATCGCGGACGCCGAGCGCGCGCCGGCGCCCGAGGAGCTCCTCGACGTCGCCGATCCGTCGCTCTTCAATCCGGCGTCCATGCGCGCGGCGATCGACGCCCAGCTGAGGAAGCGCGGCGCCCGGGCGCCGCGGGATCTCGCGAGCTACGTGAGGCTCATTTGCGGCTCGCTGGGCCGTGGACACGCCGACGCGGTGCGGGCCCTCGAGCGCGTTGCCGGCCGCGCCTTCAAGCGAATGCTGATCGTCGGCGGCGGCTCCCAGAACCGCCTGCTCTGCCAGGCGACCGCGGACGCCGCCGGCCTCCCCGTGGCGTCGTTCTCCCTCGAGGGATCCGCGGTGGGCAACCTCGCGGCCCAGCTGGTCGCGCTCGGCGAGGTCGCCGGCATGGGCCAATTCCGGTCGATCCTTTCGCGGCAGCTTGACGGGGTCTTGTTCTCGCCCCGCTAGCCGGGCCGAGGCGGCCTGCGCGGCCTGTATCCCGGCCGCGGCAAGTTGCCGTTCGAAAGTGTTGGCCGGGGCGCGAGGCTCGGATAGAGACAGTCCAACACAATGACGCAGGTGCGAATCATCGCGGACGACCTGACGGGAGCGCTCGACACGGCCGCCCAGTTTGCGGCGGCCAACCAGGCGATCCCGGTCTTCATGCACGGACGGCTTCCGGCGTCCCTGCCGAGGGCCTTCGCGGTCGATGCGGCCACGAGGGAGAAGGACGGCATCTCCGCTGCCGCCGTCGCCACCCACCATGCGTCCCTCCTGGCTCCCAGGCCCAACGCGATCGCCTTCAAGAAGCTGGACAGCCTCCTTCGCGGCCATAGCGGGCTCGAGGTGGTCGCGACGCTGCGGGCGGCTCACGTGGCCTGCTGCATGATCGCGCCGGCTTTTCCGTTCCACGGACGGGTCACCCGGGGCGGACTGCAGTTCGCCTCGCGCGCCGGCTCATGGCACCGGGTGGGCGAGGATCTGCGCGCGACGCTGGAGTCCCACGGACTGGCCGTGAGGCCGGCGAGGGCGGGCGAGCCGGTGCCCGAGGGCATCAGCCTTTGGGACGCCGAGACGGACGACGACCTGCGCCGCATCGCGGACGCCGGCCGGAAGCTGCCCACGCCGGTGCTCTGGTGCGGCAGCGGCGGCCTGGCCGCCGCGCTGGCCAACGGGGAGGCCCCGGTCGCGGGCAGCCTTGAAAGGCCGATACTCGGCCTCTTCGGCTCCGACCACCCCACAACCACCGCCCAGCTGCGCGAATGCGGCGAGAGTGTCCTCAGGCTGAGGGATGGCGGGGGCGCAAGCGCCGCACTCGTGTCGGCGCGCCTCGGGGGGGCCGGCGTCTGCCTCGTGACGTTTGACCTGCCGACCGGCATGGCGCGCTTTGCCGCCTCCGAGCTCATTACGCGCGAGATCGCCGACCTGACCCACCGCGTCCGGCCGCCGCGCAGCCTGCTGGTGGCCGGCGGGGAAACCCTGCGGGCGCTGTGCCATTCCCTGTCGACGGACCATCTCGACGTTGTCGGCCAGATTGTCCCCGGGGTGCCGGTTTCCGTCATGTGCGGAGGGCGTTGGGACCGCGTCCAGGTCACCTCAAAATCGGGCGCGTTCGGCCACGACATGCTGCTTTCGCGGCTGCTCGGGCTCGACGCCGCGCGGCAACGGCCAAGGGGCGCGCGATGAAGCCGCGTCCCCGCGGGCGCTCCGGCTTAAACGCGGTCGGGCCGAGGCTGTCGGCCCGACCGGACTAGGCCGCCCAAGCTTGCCCAGCCCAGCCGGCGAGCGCGCCGAAGATGAGGCCCGTCGTCATGATCGGCAGGTATGCCCTCGTGATGATCGCGTCGGGGATGCTTATGAGAAAGCCGACCAGCGCGCCCGCTACGGGGGGGTGTAGGGGCAGCGTCACGTTGACGGCGAGAAACCCGATGGCGAAGCGGCTCGTGAATGCGGCCCTCATCGCCGTTCCCTTGTCGGAGAACGTCATCGGGAGCATCACCAGGACATCGAGAACACCGGCGGCGAGCCCCAGCAGGATTCCCAGCGTCAGGCGATTCATGGGCGCAAGGTACAAAGGCGGCCGCGCCGCCGGCAAGCGCAGACGGGACCGCGCCCGCCGAAGGTGCGGATGGGTGGCCCGCCGCTCGGAAAAGCTTGGAGTGGAAATTCACCGCGGCTAGGCTGGCCCGCGTGAAACCCCGTCAGGCCGTCCTGGCTGCGCTGCGCATGGCGCTCCTCGCAGGATGCCTCCGGGCGGCGCCTCCTGCGGGCGGCGGGGCTCCCGGCAGCCCGCCGACCCAGGCGATCCCGGGTTCCCGGGCCCAGCCTGTCTCGCTGAGCGAGGCCGACGAGGTCATCCCGACATACCAGTCCGGCCCCCCCTGCGCGGACCCGATGTTCTACTTTGGCGGCGACTCCCAGGGCGCCGAGGGGCGGATCTATCCCTATCCCCTCTACAACAACCTCTCAAACCGGAAGGCCGACCAGGCCTACCATCTCGTCTACCTGGAGAACGAGTACGTGAGGATAGCAATCGCGCCCCAGATCGGCGGCCGCCTCTTCTCGGCCGTGGACAAGACGAACCACTACGACTTCGTCTACCACCAGCACGTCATCAAGCCCGCCCTGATAGGGCTGATAGGCGCATGGATCTCGGGCGGCATCGAATGGAACATCCCCCACCACCACCGCGCCAGCACGTTCATCCCCGTGCAATACCGCACCCAGGAGAACGCGGACGGCAGCCGTACGGTCTGGGTGGGCGAGCTCGAGATCCGCCAGCGCATGGCGTGGGCCGTCGGCTACACGCTGCGGCCGGGAAGCTCCGTGCTCGAATGCTCCGTGCGCATCCTGAACCGGACGCCGCTTGCGCAGTCGATGCTCTGCTTCGCCAACGTCGCGGTGAACGCCAGCAAGGACTACCAGATCATCTTCCCTCCGAGCACCCAGTTCGTCACGCACCACCTCAAGCGCCAGTTCACGACGTGGCCCATCGCGACCACGCCCTACGGCGGCGTTGATTGGAACGGCGTGGATGCGAGCTGGTACAGGAACCACACGGCGGCCAACTCCATGTTCGCGTGGAACTACGAGGACGATTTCTACGCGGGCTACGACCATGGGCGCCAGGCCGGCACCATGAGCATCGCCGATCACCATGTAGTCCCCGGCAAGAAATTCTGGACGTGGGGCAACGGACCCCACGGCCGCATGTGGGATTCGATCCTCACCGACACCGACGGGCCCTATCTCGAGCTGATGGTCGGAGCCTACTCGGACAACCAGCCCGATTACTCGTGGATGCAGCCCTTCGAGACACGGTCGTTCAAGATGTTCTGGTATCCGTTCCGGGGCATCGGCGGCGTCAAGAACGCCAACCTGGACGCCGCCGTGAACCTCGAGGTCAAGGACGGAATCGCTCGCCTGGGGTTCCATACCACGGCCGCCCGTCCGCTTGCCAGGGAGAGGCTCGCGATCGGCGAGACGACCCTGCTCGACGAGACCGTCGCGATCGACCCCGGCAAACCGTACGCCAGGCAGGCGGCCCTGCCCGCCGGCGCCGACGAGCATGACCTCCGGGCCTCGCTTCTGGACGGCGGCCGCGAAATCGTCGCCTACACGCCCGTCAGGCTCGCGCCGATGGCCATGCCCGCGCCGGTGACGCCGCCGAGCCCCCCGCAGGAAATCGCGACCGACGAGGAGCTCGACCTTGCGGGCCAGCGCATCGACCAGTTTCACGATCCCCTTCACGATGCCGAGGCCTACTGGGAGGAGGCCCTGCGCCGCGACCCCGGGGACACCTCGGCGCACCTAAACCTGGGCTTGAGCGACTTGCGCGCCGCCCGCTTCGGGCAGGCCGAGGGGCATCTGCGCCGGGCGCTCACCCGCCTGACCGCGAAGTACACCTCCCCGAAGAACGCGGAGCCCCTCTACTACCTCGGGGTGGCGCTCAAGGGCCAGGGCCGCCCGGACGAGGCCTTCGACGCTTTCTATAGGGCCTCCTGGAGCCAGGAGTGGCGCGCCCCCTCGTGCTTCTGCCTCGCAGAGATTGCCGCTTCGCGCGGAAATTTCGAGGCTGCGCTCGACCTCATTGACCGTTCGCTCGATGCAAACGCGCTCAACGTGCGCGCCTACGGCCTCAAGGCGGCCGTTCTGCGGCGCCTCGGCCGAAGCGCCGAGGCGCGCGAGCTGGTCGCCACCGCCATGGCCAGGACGGATCCGCTCGATGTGCGGCTCCTGGCGGAGCAATGGCTCGCCACGCGGGACGGGCGATGGGCGGACCCGCTTTTCGCCACGCTCGACGGGCACATCGCGACCGCGCAGGAGGTCGCCGCCGAATACCTGGGCGCGGGCCTCTGGCAGGACGGCCTGGACGTCCTTGCGGCCGCCGTGGATCGCCGGGGCGGGGCGGCCCGCTCCCCCATTGTCCTCTACTATCTGGGCGACTTCGCCGAGAGACTGGGACTGGCGGGCCAGGCAGCCGACTATCGGCGCGCTGCGGCCAGGCAGTCGCCGGAATATGTCTTTCCATTCCAGTCGGAGCTGATTCCCGTCCTGCGCCGGGCGATCGCGGCCAATCCACGGGACCCACGCGCCCCCTACTACCTCGGCAACCTGCTCTTCGACTGGCAGCCGGCCGAGGCGGCCGCCCTCTGGGAAAGTTCGGGCGCGCTCGACCCCGCGTTCCCCATCGTCTGGAGGAACCTCGCCCTCGCCTACGCGCATTCGGGCGGCGATCTGGCGCAGGCCAGGGCAATCCCCTGCCTTGAGCGGGCCGTCGCGCTCAGCGACGCCTACCCGGCCCACTTCGCCGAGCTGGACGGCCTGTACGCGTCGGCCTGCGAGCCCGTCGCAAAGCGCCTCGGCCTTCTTGAGCGGCACCAGGAGGCGCTTGCGACGAACGACGAGTGCCTGGCCCGACTCATCACGCTCAAGACCTTCGTCGGAAAGACGGACGAGGCGATCGAGCTGCTCCAGGGACACACGTTCAACATCTGGGAGGGCGGCGCCCGCTTCGACACGGGCGACATGTGGACCGACGCGCACCTCGCGCGGGGCCGCGCGAGGCTCGCGGCCGGGAGGAAGGGGGAGGCGCTCGCCGACTTCGAGGACGCACTGAAGTTCCCGCCCAACCTCCGCGCCGAGCCCTGGGAGGGCACCGGCAGCCGCGCCATAGAGGCGGCGTACTGGGTCGGGCTCGGGCGCGAGGCGCTGGGCGAGACCGCGAAGGCGAGGGAGGCCTGGCAGGCCGCAGCCGGCGCAGGCCTTCCGCGGGCCCTGCGCCGCAACGCGGAAAACGCCTCGTTTGACCGGAGCGTGCAGCACTACTACCAGGCGCTCGCGCTCCGCAAACTCGGCCAGGTGGAGGCCGCGGCGGCGATATTCCGCGAGGTCGCCGAGGCCGGGGAGACCGCCGCCCGTGCCCGGCCGGTTGGCGCCGACGCCCCCGTGTCGCCGCGCAACCGCCCTTCGCCGCGCACACTCACGGCCGACGCGCTCTATCTCGCCGGACTCGGCCACGCCGGGCTGGGCGACCTGGCGAAGGCGCGCGCCGACTTCGAATCCGCGCTTTCCGCGAGGCCGGACTACCTCGGGGCGAAGCTTGCGATCGGGGGGGATTGAGGGCCGCGGGGCCGAATACGTGGCGCCGCCGGGACCCCCCGCCCGGGCGCCCCCCTAGCCTGACCTTCGCTACTGGGAGCTGAAAAAGGCTTTTTTGGGGCAGGATAGCGGCGCAAGTAATTGCTGGAGAGGGTTCGCGTTTTTCAAAAGGGGTTGGGGGCAGACTCACTCTCTTCCCTCGAGGGCTGCGTTCTG
>DATNHT010000077.1:0-12124 GCA_035604815.1 Opitutaceae bacterium | reverse complement strand
GAGGCCCGCGAGCCAGCCCGCGAGCCCGCCGATTGCGAGGAAGACGATGAGGCTCATGAGTGTCATGGGGTTGGATGGGGGCTTGCGCGGCGGATCATTTTGCCGTGGGCGGCTTCGGGAACTGCATCTTCGCCACGATATCCACGAGGCGCTTGCGCAGGATCTTGTCCTCCTCCTCCGGCGTCTTGTTGTAGGTCGTTCCCTCGGTGACCCTCTCCGCGAGCTCGGTGCTCACGACGAAGACGAAGCCGTTCTTGAAGAAGACCAGGTTGCCCCGCTTTGCCACGGGGGGTTTGGAGGGTGTGGTGAATGCGAGCTGATCCGCGAACATGGAGCCTCCGGGGAGCAGGATGTAACAGAAGAGCGCACCGTCAAGGTAGTCGGCCGCATACCCTGCGCTCTCGATGCGGGCATCCGGGCAGTAGCGCTTGAAATCCGCCATGACGAAGCTTCCAAAGAAATAGATCAGGTAGTCCTTGATCCCGCGCGTGGACAATTCCCAGCGCTGCGTGGCGTCCTGGGTAAATGCCCCGATGGTGATCTGGACGCCGAAGTTGTCCTTGAATATGACCAGGTGCTCGGTGTCGCGGACTCTGCCGCCGAGCTCCGGCAGAACCGGTACCGCGACCTTGAAGGCGTTCGAAGGTGAGGTGTAGACGCCTGCCTCAACGGTCCCCGAAAGCGCCGGTCCAGGCTCCTGCGATTCGCCGGACACGGCCGCGGTGGCAAGGACGAGAACAGATAGGGCTCGGAGCATTTTGCTGTTGGGACAAGTTGACGGGCCGCGCCGGACCTTTCAAGCCGGGCCCGGGGATCCGGAGAGAAGCCTTGTCCAGACCGGGACCGGGATGGCCTCGGCCCTGACCGTGGATGAGAATCCCGCGGACTTGAGAAGTTCCCGCCAATCTTTCTCGCGGCCCGGCAGGCAGGACCTGATCACCGCACCTAACTGCTTGCGGCGCTGCTGAAAGCATCGGCGGACGAGCGTCCTTTGCTCGGGAGCGAACAGGTGCGGCGAGGCCTTTCTCACGAGGTGGAGGAGCGTCGAGCCGACGTCCGGTCGCGGGTAGAAGCACGAGGAGCTGACGCGATGGCCGGGGGCGGTGTCGTACGCAGCCTGCAGGAAGATCGAGATCGCGCCAAAGTTTCGGGTGCCGGGACCCGCGGTGTATCGGTCGGCAGCCTCGCGCTGGACCATGAGCACCATCCGCGAGGGAAGCGGGCCGGAGAGGACGGCGTCCATCCAGGGGGACGATATGGCGTAGGGAAGGTTGGCCACGACCTTGCAGCCGGGCGCCCGATCCGCGGGAAGTCCGGCTAGCGGAAGCCCGACCGCGTCTCCCTCGCACAGGTGGAGGGTTTCGGGAAAGCGGTGGGCGAGGTCCGAGGCGAGATGCGCGCAGAGCGTCCGGTCCCGCTCAACGGCCCAGACGTCGGCGCCCGCCTCGAGGAGCGCCCCCGTGAGCGTTCCGAGGCCCGGGCCAACCTCGACCACGGTGTCGCCCGCCGAGATCTGTCCAAGCTCGAGCGACTTGCGGACGATGTTGCCGTCGACGAGGAAATTCTGCCCGAGGAACCGCTTGGGCGCGTGTCGGAGGCGGGCGAGCAGCTCGCGGGTCGCGGTGGGCGTGAGGGCCATCGCTCAGGCGGCGTGGAGCGACGCGACAAACGCGGCGGGATCGGCCGCTCGCATCAGGGCCTCGCCCACAAGCACGGCATGCGCCCCGGCACGCCGGGCGCGGCCGGCGTCCGCCCCGGTGCTGATTCCGCTCTCGCTCACGGCGACGACCCCGGCCGGGAACCTCGGGATGAGGCGCTCGCTCAAGGCCAGGTCGGTGCTGAAGACGGACAGGTCGCGGTTGTTGACGCCGATTGCCTGGGCCCCGTGGGCGACGGCGCGCTCGATCTCGCGCTCGGAATGCACCTCGAAAAGCGCGCAGAGGCCGGCCGCGCGGGACGCGCCGTGGATGGTGCGGATCTCGTTGTCGTCCAAGGCCCTCACGATGATCAGGATGGCGCTCGCCCCGGACTCCCGCGCCTCGAGCACCTGGATGGGGTGCACCATGAAGTCCTTGCGGAGGCACGGAGGCCCCGGTGGAAACCCGCCCATCTCGGCTGCGACCCTGCGAAGGTCCTCCAGCGAGCCTCCGAAGAACTTGGCGTCGGTGAGGACGGAGAGCGCGTCGGCTCCGGCCGCCCGGTAGATGAGCGCCCGGTCGACCGCCGACGCGTCCCTTGCAATCTCGCCGGCGGAGGGGGAGCGGCGCTTGATCTCGCCGATCACGGCGAGCCTGCCGTCCTCCCTGCGCAGGGCGGGGATGAAGGGCGGGGGCCTGGGAATGGAGGCGTCGAGCCGCGAGAGCTCGCGCTCGGACACAATCCGCATCCGGGGGGCGACCTCCCTGCGCTTCCACTCCATGATCTCGATCAGCCTGTCTGGCATGCCCATCACGAAGCATACCCTGCGCGCGAAAACCAGACCAGAATCCTTGTCACGGCCCTGCAAAGGGGCCCATCCTTCGCCCATGAGCGCCATTGACGAGCTGCGTCACACCATCGCGCGCCTGCGGGGTCGCGACGGATGCCCCTGGGACCAGGAGCAGACCCACCAAAGCCTCTCCCGCTGCCTCATCGACGAATGCAGCGAGCTGCTCGACACGATCGACCGCCTGGACCTGCCGCACATGCGCGAGGAGCTCGGCGACGTCCTCATCCAGGTGATCTTCCACGCGCAGCTCGCCCAGGAGGCGGGGCATTTTGACCTCGAGGAGGTAGCCCGCGAGGTCAACGAGAAGCTGATTCGCCGCCATCCGCACGTCTTCGGCGCCGGCAAGCTCGAAAGCTCCGAGCAGGTCCTGACCCAGTGGGAGCAGATCAAGGCCGTCGAGAAGAGGGCGCGGGGGGTCGCCGGGCCTCCTGTCTTCAAGGACCTTCCGCCACGCCTCCCGGCGCTCATGTACGCCGAGGCGGTTTGGAGGCAGGTGGGGAAGAAGGGCCTCGCCGCCGAGTCGGGCGTGGACGCCGAGCGCGTGGCGCGGCTCGCGGCCGACCTCGACCCGGGAACCCTGGGGAGGATGCTCTTTGAGATCGCGGCTGCCGCCCAGGCCCGCGGCCTGGATCCGGAGGGCTCTCTGCGGCGGCACGCGGACGGGCTGGTGCGCCATGTCGAGCGACGCGTCCAAGAGGCCGCAGCCACCGCCTGAGAGCGTCGTCGCCTCGTGGTGGACGCCGTTCGGCGAGCACCTGGCGCACGAGCGCAGGTGCTCCCCGTACACGGTGCGCAACTACCGCGCCGCGTTCGAGGACTTCTACAGGTGGCTCCTGTCCGCCGGGCTCTGGAGCAAGGGGATCGACGCCCTCGGAACCCGCGAGATACGCGACTTCGTGATCGAGGCGCAGCGCCGTTACGGCCGCCGCACGCTCCACAACCATGTGTCGGGGCTAAGGGCGCTCTGCCGATTCTGGATGACGAAGGGCCGGCTGAAGCGAAACCCGTTCAGCGGGGCGCCGCTCCCGAAGCTCGAGAAGCGGCTGCCGCAGTTCCTGACCGAGGACCAGGCCAGGACCCTGCTCGCAAGCCCCGAGCGCCTGCTTGAACGCGGGGGTTGCGATCGCTTCGAGGCCTGGCGGGACAGGCTGGCGATGGAGCTGCTCTACGGGGCCGGGCTGCGCGTGAGCGAGCTGGTCGGCCTCAACCACGGGGCGGTCGAGCTGCGGGAGGGAATCGCGCGCGTGACGGGAAAGGGACGCAAGCAGCGCATCTGCCCGCTCGGCAGGGTGGCGTGCGCGGTCCTCGAGAGGTTCAGGGATGAATTCAACCCCGGGGCCGGGCCCTCGGACCCCGTGCTTTGCAACGCGGACGGCGGCCGGATGACGGTCCGCGCGGTCCAGCTCATGCTAAAGCGCCACCTTGCCGAGGCCGGCCTTCCGCCCGATCTCACGCCCCACAAGCTGCGGCACTCATTTGCGACCCACCTGCTCAACGCCGGAGCCGACCTCCGGATCGTCCAGGAGCTCCTAGGGCACGCGCAGCTCGCGACGACGCAAATCTACACCCACGTGAGCATCGCGCGCCTCAAGGAGGTGTACGACAGGGCCCACCCGAGGGCCTGACGGCGGGGTCCGCCCGTCAGAGGGCGAGCCGGCGGGTCGCCCCGTTGCCGGCCGAGTCGTAGAGCGTCACCTCGACGGAGGTCGCCCCCGCCAGGCGCTCGAGTGGCAGCTCCAGGACGAAGGTCTCCTGCCGGCCGTCAAGGATCCCGTCGGCGGGCTGCTCCACCGTCTCGCGCACGCCGTTGTTGAAGTCAAACTCGGCGCTGTCGAGCAGCGAAAGCGCGTCCCGGCCCCGGACGGTCACAACCACCTTGCCGGCCTCGCGCCGCACGGAGGCCTCCTCGATCTCGGGGGGGGTGTGGTCCACGACGAGATCGTCCGTCTCGAACGTGACAGATAGGCGCTGCGCCTCGGGCCGCGGCGCCGTCTCCCTGGCGACCAGACGCGTGAACCACGTGCCCTCCTGGAGGTGGAGCGTGTCGAACTGGACGTAGGATTCCCTGCTGTCGACGGAGATGTCCGTCCACGCGGGGTCGCCGTCGCGGCGTATTGAGAATGTATATAGCAGGTTGTCGCCGTCGGGGTCGTTCACGGTCCAGAAGGCGACGCGGGTGCCGGGCGACGCGACGATCTGGCTGCCCATGAATCCGGACTTCCGGCGCTCGCCCTCGTGCTCCGCCGACTGAATGAGCTGGCCCACGGTGGTCACCACGGGAGAGGGCATCTCCGGGGGCACCACGATCGCAAAGTTCGGCGACAGCATCCGGAATTCCTGGAGCTGCGGGCGGTGGTTCTGCCCGAGATAATACACCGTGGCCTTGTCCAGCTCGAGCGTCGGCTTGGACGCGGCCGGCAGCGCGAGCCGCAACTCGACATAGCGCCCGTTCGGGGCCTCGGCCCTCCAGCCGTCGGTGTTTGCCATGGGGACCCACGCGCTCCATCCGTCCGTCTCGTTCGACCCGTTGGTCGTGCGGACGGAAACCGACAGCTGCGCCGGATCAAGATCGCGCACCCGGTTGAACCTGACGGCCCCGAGGCGGGCCATGGACCCCAGGTCGACGCGCTTCGTCTCGGCCGAACGCGGCGTCGAGGCGTTGAAGTCGAGGAGCGCGAATCCCGGTGCGTTGTTGCGCATCGCGAAAAACCTGCCGGGGGAGCCGGGAACGGGTTCCAGCGCGTTGACCTGCGAGGAGGCGCTGCCCGCGAAAGTCAGCGAAAGCCGGTTAACCAAGTCGTAGCCGGATATCTCGCCCTGTTCCCCTCCAGATATCACGATCAGGTCGCCCAGCCGGCACATGCGGTAGAACGCGACGCCGGAGCGCGAGGCGAGCGTCTCGGGAAACCCGTCGGCGGAGAACCACTGCAGCGAGCTTCGGCCCTGGAACCGCTCGACTTGGGCCGGAGCGTTGAGGATCTCGATCGCGTTCTCCTTCGGCCTGGGGCCGGCCGCGTTCGGCATGGGCGTCGGGCTGGGATTCGGGCTGGGCGCGGGCGCGCCGACCACCACGCTGAGGGTGGACTCGCCGGGCCCGGTGATCTGGATGCTCGAGGAGACCGGGTGTATCTCGCCTCCGGAGAAGACGATCGCGGCGTAATATCCCCCCTTCGGGTCGGCTAGCAGGTCGGTCACCTCGGCATCGTGGTTCTCCTGGGCGATGAAAGGGGAGCCGCCGTCGGCCCCGAACAGGTAGATGTCGCCCTTCGGCGCCGAGCCCGCGGCAATCCGGCCGTCCGCGAGCCGTGCGATGCGGCGCAGGTTCCGGTCGCTCACCTCTCCGAAAAGCGACACGCCCCTGCCGGCGAGCGCCTTTGCGTCCGCGGTCCGGTCCGGCGACACGCCGGCTGCCGCGAACTTGGCGACGTCGATCTTGTAGATGCGCCCCGGATTGCCCGTCGCCGCAAGCGCGGACCTGCCGTCCTCCAGGAGGGCGAAATCGAAGATCGAGTCGACGGGAAGACCCGTGCGTGCGGCGATCTTTCCGCCGCGCAGCAGATAGAGCCCGCCCCTGGGGGACGTACCGGCGAGGATGGATCCGTCGGGCAGCTGCTTGAGCGCGTAGACCTGGGGGTCCCCGACCTTGGCGAGCTCCTTAGCCGTATAGGTCCCGGCGGCCGGGTCAGCGGCAACCTCGAGGATCTGGCCTGAGGGCCCGCCGCCCACGAGCCATGTTCCCCGCGGGCCGGGCTCGAGGCACCAGAGCAATTCGCAGGGGGCGCCGCCCTTCAGGTCCGTGAAGACCGGTCCGGCGACAAGGCGGCCGTCGGAACGGGTCGCCAGCCCGTGCAGGTCGCGGCTCAGGACATCGCGGTAGAAGTCAAACTCCGTCTTCTTTGAAAGCGGGTCCGCCCCGAGGCCGCACGCCGCCGCGAGGACGAGGGCGAGGGGGAAGAGGCGCGGGCGAGGATTCGTATGGGCGGGCATGAAAGCGGGCTCCGGCGCCGGGTCATTCGACGACGCGCACGGTCCGGTGAAAATCCGTGAACGAGACCTTGCCGGGGAGCACGTGCGTCTCCCAAAGGGGGACTAGCGCGTCGCGCCTCTGGAAGCGGGACGCGTCCGCAGCCGCGGCGATCCGCTCGATCGATGCCGGCGCGTCCGGGATCGCGACCGCCTGGTCGAAGAAGAGCGCGGACTTCTCCACGACGGCGACGCACAGACCGTCCTCGGGCCGGTTCTCGCGCATCGCGTCGAGGTACGCGCCGAAGCTGCGCAGCTGCCCCGGGCGGAACGAGTGCCCGTGGCCGGTGAGCTCGTCCAGCACCCGCCCGGGGGCGACCAAGACCTCGAGGGTCTTTCCGGTCCAGGAGGGGTCGACGGGGATGTCGATCGTGCAGCTGTCCCCGGCGCCCTGGAAATCACGCCAATTGAGCGTGGCCTGGAGCGTTTCCCCCGCCCGCACGACGGTGCGCGAAACCTGGAACTGCTCGACCGTGACCGTCGGGTTGGCTTCGAGCCGCTCCACGCGGAAATCAACCCTCCTCGGCAGCGCCTTCTCAAACGGGTTCTGCAGTTCGGCGGAGAGACCCATCAGGAACTCGAACACGCCTGATGCGAATCCCTGCTGGCCGGCATAGACCGATTCCCTCGAGAGCTGCTGCGTGGGGGAGAACGTCACGTTGCTCACGATGCGGAAGCCCTCCCCGGGCTCGTTGTCGTTTGAACCGAAGACGGCCTCGACGATGCCCGTGAGCATGATGAGGGGCGCGATCCGCCTGTCGCGGACGACCTGGAACCGGATGGTCCTCGGCGAGGCGCCGCGGCCCGCGACGACCGCGACCTCGGTCATCTCGGGCCCTGCGCCCAGGAGGCCGGAGACGGCGGACAGGCGGTCCTCGCTGATGCACCCGATCACGGGCCCCACGTTGGCCACCTTGACCGACTCGAGGTTGGACGGCAGTATCGCCACAACCTCGGCGGAGCACATGGGAAGCTGGACGTCCCCCAGGCCGAGCATGGGGTGGCCGAACGCGACGACCCGGTTGCCGTCGACGCGGGACACGGTTCCCGTGCCCGCGAGCGAGATGTCGCCCGTCGCCAGGGCCACGGAGACGGCGTCGCCGGCCTGAAGCGCGGGGACTGCCGCGGTCTGCGCCGGCGCGCCCGCGTTCTGCTGGCCCTGGCTGCTTCCGCCGAGCGCAACCACGCCTATCCCCAGGGCCGAAAAATGGGGCGCCATGAACGCGGCGGCCCTGGGGGACACGCCCCCTAGCGCGAACACCGGATTCATCGCCCTGAACGACGAATCGGAGTCGCGGGCGGCGTCCGCGGGATGCGCCGGGTCCGGGGCCGGCGCGTCCTGGGGGGCCTCGGGGGTCCGTGGTCCCACGCGGTCCGCGACCTCGGCCATGTCCGCCGCCGGCGTGAAGCCCGCGTAGCGGACGGTCTCGAAACGCTGGATCTGGTAGCTCATCGCCCCCGCGAACCTGCCCTCGATGTAGAGCGGGCTCCCGCTCATGCCCGCGACAGCGCCCATGTTCTGGACGCGGGGGTCCGTGAGCCTGCAGAGGATCATCGACTTGCCGGGCCCAAGGGCGTTTTGGATTATCCCGGTCACCTCGACGGCGAAGGCCTCGGGCTTCGTGCCCTGGAACACGGTCCAGACCTCCCCGCGCTGGCCGGCCTTCACGTCGTCAAGCGCCAGGGAGTCCGCCTGCGCGGGCTGGGCGGCCAGGCGGAAGTCGGCGGATGCCAGGAGGAAGAATGTCAGGAGCGTGCGGCCCGTCATGAGGCTTCAGAAGGTGCGGGCTTCGCTGCGCCTTTGCGAGATTTCATCGACGGACGGCAAGGAAACCCGGCCCTTCAGGCCCGGGGGGAATGGCCGCTCCTTCTTTTTGGATTGAGATTCCGAATCGGACCCGAAAACCTCCCCGCGTCGGATGGCAAAAACCAAGCCCGCCGACGATGTTCTCTCGGCGGAGGGACGCTCCGTGACTGCGCGTGGAGGGCGCATAAGACCGAAGGCGACATGGGTCTCCTGAGGCGCAGCCCTGTGAAGCGTGAACCAACCTGCTATGCTTTGAGACTGTATTCACTGTGTTCAGGAATCCCGGCCCTTTAGGGCCGGGAGGGTGTCAAAGACGCATTATTGCCCCTTCCATCACCTCGCACGCCCGGTCGATCGCTGCGCCCTCGTGAGCCGTGCTTATGAAGGCGGTCTCGTAGGCGCTCGGGGGAAGGTAGACCCCCGCGTCGAGGCAGCCGTGGAAGAACCGCGCGAAAAGCTTCGCATCCCCCGCCAGCGCGCTCGCGTAGTCGCGCACCGGCCTCGGTGTGAAGAAGACGCAGAACATCGATCCGGTCTGGGGCACCTGGGCGTCCAGCCCCTTCCTGCGGCACGCGCCCGCGACCGCGTCGCGCACCCGGCGCCCGAGGGCGTCGAGCCGGGGATAGGGGAGGGTCTCGCCGAGGAGCTCCAGGGCCGCGATTCCCGCGGCCATCGCGAGCGGGTTCCCGCTCAGGGTGCCCGCCTGGTAGACCGGCCCGAGCGGCGCGATCCTGTCCATGATGTCCTCCCGTCCGCCGAAGGCTCCCACCGGGAGCCCGCCTCCTATGATCTTGCCCAGGGCGGTGAGGTCGGGGGAGATCTTCTCTATTTCCTGGACACCGCCCTTCGCCAGCCGGAAGCCCGTCATGACCTCGTCGAATATCAGCAGGGCCCCGGCGCCCGTGCACGACGCCCTCAGGTGGGCGAGGAAGCCGGGTTCCGGCAGGATGAGCCCGACGTTCGCCGGGTAGGGCTCCACGATGACGGCGGCTATCTGGCCGGGATAGGCCGCGAACGCCCGGTCCACGGCCGCCGTGTCATTGAAGGGAAGGACCACGGTCTCCCGGGCGAAGGCCTCCGGGATCCCGGCGCTGTCGGGGTGGCCGTGCGTCATCGCGCCCGAACCTGCCTTGATGAGGACCGAGTCCGAGTGCCCGTGGTAGCAGCCGGAGAACTTGATTATCTTGTCGCGCCCGGTGAACCCGCGGGCGAGCCGGATGGCCGACATCGTCGCCTCGGTGCCGCTGTTGCACATCCGGACCTTCCCAATCGAGGGCACGAAGTCGTGGATGAGCTCGGCCATCCGCACCTCGTACCGGTTTGGCGCCCCGAAGCTCGTGCCGTCCTCCAGCGCCCCGGTGATCGCCTCCCTAATGCGCGGGTGATTGTGGCCGTGGATCGCGGGCCCCCAGGTGCAGACGAAATCGACCAGCTCGCGGCCGTCGGCGGTGACGAGCGTCGCGCCCCGCGCCGCCTTGACGAAGAACGGGGCGCCCCCGACGGCCCGAAACGCGCGAACCGGGGAATTCACCCCCCCGGGGATCCGCTTCAGGGCCCGGGCGAACAGCTCCTCGGACTCGCTCATGGGCTGAGGTATTTCTGCACGATGGGGATCCTGCGCCCGACACCGAACGCCAGGGGCGTGATCTTCAGGCCCGGCGCGGCCTGCTTGCGCTTGTACTCGTTCAGGTCGACCTTGCGGATGACGTCGGCGACGGTTGCCTCGGGAAACCCCTGGGCCACGAGGTCGCGCCGGGAAAGTCCCTCCTCGACGTACCCCTTGAGCACGGCGTCGAGCACGTCGTACGGGGGAAGGCTGTCCTGGTCGGTCTGGTTCGGCCGCAGCTCGGCGCTCGGGAGCTTGTCGATGCTCGACTGAGGGATCGGGGGCTCGCGCCCCGCGCGCCTCGCGTCCGCGTTTATCCAGTTGGCGAGCGCGTAGACCTGCGTCTTGAAGACGTCGGAGATCACGGCTAGGCCGCCGCACATGTCGCCGTAGAGCGTGCAGTAGCCGACCGCCATCTCGCTCTTGTTGCCGGTCGTCAGGAGCAGGGAGCCGAACTTGTTCGACAGCGCCATCATGACGACGCCGCGGATCCTCGCCTGGATGTTCTCCTCGGTCACGTCGCGCGGCCTTCCCGCGAAGATCGGCGCGAGCGACGCGTCGCAGCAGGCGACGATGTCGGCGATCCCTATCGTCTCAAAGCGGATCCCGAGGTTGTGCGCGAGCGCGCGGGCGTCGTCGCGCGAATGTTGGGACGAGATCGACGAGGGCAGGGAGACACCTATCACGTTCTGCGGACCGAAGGCCGCGGCTGCGATCGCCCCGACAACAGCCGAATCTATCCCGCCCGAGATGGCGACGAGACCCGTGCTGAACCCGCACTTGTACGCGTAGTCCCTGAGCCCGAGCGTAAGCGCGGCCAGTATGTCCGCCATCTCGGGCTGCTCGAACGTCGGGGAAAGCGCGGCCATGGGTCCCGCGGCTTGGCCCAGGGCGGTTTCCGCCACGGTCAGTTCCTCGGAGAAGGCGGCCATCCCGGTCCGCACGCGGCCCGCGGGATCGCTGACGAGCGACCGGCCGTCGAAGATGAGCTCGTCGTTGCCGCCGACGGCGTTCACGAAGGCGACCGGGCAGCCGAGCGCGCGAGCGGCGTCCGTCACAAGGGTCTGCCTGACGCCGCCCTTGCCGTAATTCCACGGGCTCGCGGACAGGTTGACCATGACGTCGCACTTCTGGGCCGCCAGCTGCTTCACGGGATCGAGCCCGCTGTACAGGCGCCGCGTGCTGATCATGGGATGGGCCCAGATGTCCTCGCAGATCGTCACGCCGATGCGGATTCCCGCGTGGGTTATGACCGTGGGCTGGGCCGCAGGTTCAAAGTACCGGTCCTCGTCGAAGACGTCGTAGGTCGGAAGAAGGCACTTGTGCGCCGCCAGGGCGACCTTCCCCCTGTGGCAGAACGCGGCCGCATTGTAGAACGGGCGCCCCGTCCCGCCCCTGTTGGCCTCGACGGTGCCCACGATCGCGGGAACCTCGCCAACGGCGGCGGCCAGGGACCTGAGCGAGTCCTCGACGTCGGGAACAAAGTGGCGCTTGAACAGCAGGTCGCGCGGGGGATAGCCGCACGTCGCGAGCTCGGGGAACACGACCAGCTGGGCCCCCCGCTCCACGAGGCAGGCGTATGCGTCAAGTATGCGCCGGCGGTTTCCGGCGAGGTCCCCCACGGTGGTGTTGATCTGTGCAAGGCCGAGGCGCATGCGGGAAGGTTTAAGGGATCACGATGGACGCCAATGGGTTTGCTTTCAACATATTCGGCGACCTAATGGCTGCTCTCTTTGCCCTCGACCCGCCGCCTCATACTCGCATCGGCGTCGCCCCGCCGCCGGGAGCTGCTCGCGCAGCTCGGCATTCCGTTCGAAGTCGTTGTCGCGGATGTTTCTGAGCACGAGGACCCGGCGACGGACCCCCGCGTGATGGTCGCTCACAACGCCGCGCTGAAGGCCGACTGGGTCGCGGAGCGCCATCCGGACGCGGTCGTTCTCGGGGCGGACACGACCGTCTTCCTGGACGGCGCGGCGATCAACAAGCCGCGCGACCTTGAGGAGGCGCGCTCGATGCTGCGAAGGCTGTCGGGGCGCGAGCACACGGTCTATACCGGCATCGCGGTCAGGCGGTGCGCGGTCGGGCTGAGGATCGACCAGGGGGTCTCGAGCGTGGTCGAGTTCAAGCCGTTTGGGGACGCCGTGATCGAGGACTACCTGCGCCTCGTCAACACCCTAGACAAGGCGGGGGCCTACTCGAT
>DATNHT010000076.1:0-3835 GCA_035604815.1 Opitutaceae bacterium | reverse complement strand
CGATGTCGTGTTCGCCCGATTCCAGCATTTTGCGGTAGTCCGCGAAAGTCCGCGGCACAGCCGTCTGGTACTTGGCGACGGTCCTGAGCGTCTTTTGGAGGGCGTGCTCATTGACATCGCAAACCGAATCGAAACTCGCCGCGACGTTGCGTGCGAAGACCTCGAGGTTAACGCCGCCGTACCAGCCGCAGCCGATGACGCCGATCTTGGTTCTCGGCTTCGAATCGGCGGAAAATAGGCGCGAGCCGGTGGCGACCACCGCGCCGGCCGCGGCCAAGGAGGATACGAAGGTGCGTCTGTTCATGGGCGTGAATCGGAGTGGACCTTCCGGTGAGGCGGAGGGATTGAAATCTAATGGCCCCGTCTCATTTTCGACGCAATAGTTCAATATCGGATCGCGATCTGACTTTCCCCGAATGCCCCAATTCTCCTCCGGTTCCTCGGGGATCTTGATGGCCGCCAGGTGCCCCGGTCCCCCCATGACAGTCGGCCGCCGCCCCTGCGGGGTCTCCGTTGCGGCCGCCGCGCTTCTGCTGGCCGCCGCTGCCGCGCGCGGCGAGGACGGCGCGCGGCGCGCCGCCCCTCCCGTGCTCGAGTACCTCCGGGGAATCAGCGGGCGATACACCGTTGCCGGCATCCACAACCGCGAGCCGAGCAGCCGGCCCGACCTTCAGACAAACCGGCTTCGCGACCTGGTGGGGCGCTATCCCGGGCTTTGGAGCGGCGATTTCCTGTTCAGCGCCGACGACGTCGCCAGCCGCTGGGCGATGATCCACGAATGCAGGAACCAGTGGGACAGGGGATCGATCGTGCAGCTGATGATGCACGTCGCCCCGCCGAACCAGCCCGAGGCGTGCGCCTGGGAGGGCGGGGTGCTCAGCCGTCTGAGCGACAAGGAGTGGAGCAGCCTCACCTCGGACGGCGGGGCGCTCAACAAGGCCTGGAAAGCCCGCCTGGACGGCTATGCCGAGTATCTCTCCTATCTCAGGGACAACGGCGTACAGGTCCTCTTTAGGCCGTTCCACGAGATGAACCAGGGACGGTTCTGGTGGGGCGGACGGAAGGGGCCCGGCGGCACGGCGCGCCTCTACCGGCTCACCCGCGACTACCTGACGAGGGAGAAGGGGATGACGCACCTCATCTGGGTCTGGGACATGCAGGACATGAGCCGCGACTTCCAGGACTACAATCCCGGGAATGACTACTGGGACATCTTCGCGTTCGACGTCTACGGGGACGGATACGACCGAAGCTGGTATGACTACATACTTCCCATTGCCGGGGACAAGCCCCTGGGGATCGGGGAATGCGCCAGGCTTCCCACGCCGGCGCTTCTGGCCTCGCAGCCGCGGTGGTGCTTCTTCATGAGCTGGGCCGAGCTCACGTTCACCGAGAATCCGGGGGAGCGGATCATCGAGCTGTACCGGTCTCCCAGGATAGTCACCAGGGAGCGGCTTCCGGATTTCCGGGGTCGGGCAGCGCGCGCGGATGCCGGCGGAAAGAGCTCCGGGCGGTGAGCGGCGGGACGACGCGGCCGGGCTGCCTTGATGATTTCTTAATGCATTTGGGCCATGAATTAGCTCACCACGCCCGCCCTCCTTGGCTAGGATGGTGGGCAGCATGTCAGACGCACCGGCAATCGGGCGGGCGTATGCGGGTGCCCTGAATCCCGCCCAGGTGGCGCCCGACGAGGCGGCGCCGCTGGCCGGCGTCGCGTGCTGCGGCGAGCTGCCCGAGAGGGAGGGGCTCGGGCCCCCCTTGGAGGAGGAGCTTCCTGCCGGCTACCTCCTTGACGGCCGGTTCCTCATCCAGGAGCCGATTGGCCGCAGCGGAATGGCGACCATATACCGGGCCAGGGACCGGGCCGGCGACGACCGCAGTGTCGCGGTCAAGGTGCCGCTCAAGAAGATTGAGGTCGATCCCGTATCGTTCGGGCGCTTTGAGCGCGAGGCGCGGATCGGCCAGGCCCTCGACGATCCCCGTCTGCTCAAGTTCCTCCGCGTGGCCGGCCCGAGGAGCCGCCCCTACATCGTGACGGAATTCGTGGACGGGTGCACGCTCGCCTACGTCATTCATCGCACGCGGCCGCTGCCCGAGCGCGACGCCCTGAGGATCGCAAGCGTCGCATGCGGGGCGCTGGGACACATGCACGCGAGGGGAATCATCCACCGGGACCTGAAGCCCGCCAATATCATGATCCGCCGGGACCGGACGCTCTGCCTCATGGACTTCGGGCTTGCGGCGGAAATCGACGCTCGGGTGCGCATCCTCGCCGGCCTGACCCCCCTGTTCGGAACGCCCGAGTACATGGCCCCCGAGCAAGTGCGCAACAAGCGCAACGACGCGCGCACCGACATCTACAGCCTGGGCGTGATCCTGTTCCAGATGCTCACGGGGGTCCTTCCGTTCCAGAATGACGATCCCTGGGTCGCCGCACAGCTGCGCGTGACGGGCGATCCCGTCGCGCCGCGGTCGCTCAACCCGGCCATCACGCCCCAGGCGGAGGAGATCGTGCTCCGCGCCATGCGGCGCAGGCCCGCGGACCGCTATCAGAGCGTTGCCGAGTTCCAGGCCGACCTGGACGCTCCGGAGCGGGTGCATGTCACCGGCCTGAGCGGGCGCCTCCAGGCGCCGAAGTGGCGGCTGAGCCTGCAGGGCACCCCACTGCTGTCCGGGGCCCTGATCGGAATAGGCGCGCTGGCGGCCCTGGTCGCGCTCTTCCTCATTCTCAGCCGCCACAGGTAGGAGCCCGCGCGCCAGCTGGCTTCGCCTCAGCCGCGGCCGGGCATCTCGAGCGGGATGATGGCGTGGCGGCGCAGCTCGACGCCGCGCAGGAAGGTGACGATCGCGCGCTCGCCGATCCGGTCGCTCGTCAGGAGCTTGTGCAGGGAGTCGACCGCCGGCGTCGAGGCGCCGTCCAGGGCGAGCAGGATGTCGCCCTCGGCAAGCCCCGCGCGCGCCGCCGGGCTGCCGGGCTCGAGCCCCGCGACCAGCACGCCCGTTTCCTGGGTGAGGCGGTGGTGGTGGATGAGCTTGCGCAGGAGCGGCACGGTCTGCCCGGCGACGCCGATGAAGCTGCGCCGGATGCGGCCGTCCTTGATGAGCCAAGCGGCCACCCAGCGGGCGGTGTTGCTCGCGATCGCGAAGCAGATCCCCTGGGCCGGGCGGATGATCGCGGTGTTGACGCCGATAACCTCGGCGCGTGTGTTGACGAGCGGCCCGCCCGAGTTGCCGGGGTTGAGCGCCGCGTCGGTCTGGATGACGTTGTCGATGAGCCTGCCGGACGCGCCGCGCAGCGAGCGGCCCAGCCCGCTCACGATTCCCGCGGTGACGGTCTGCTGGAATCCCATGGGCGAGCCGATCGCGATGGCGATCTGCCCCGGGCGCACGGCGCTGCTGTCGGAAAGCTGGAGATGGGCGAGGTCGTCGGCGCTCACCCGCAGGACCGCGAGGTCCGTGTCGGGGTCGTCGCCGATCAAGTCGGCGGAGAGCTTCCGGCCGTCGGCGAGGAACACGCGCGGCTCGCGGGCGCCGTGGACCACGTGGCTGTTGGTCAGCAGATAGCCGTCGGGCGAGATGAAGAAGCCCGAGCCGGAGCCGCCCGGGGCGTCGTTGCCGCTGACCTCGATGTGGACGACGGCCGGATGCGCGGCTGCGACCGCGTCGGATACGGCGCGCGAGTACGCGTCGATCAGGGACGTGTCGGCGGGCGGAGTCGGCGCATTGGCGAGCGGTGAAGCCATCATGCACGAAAGTAGTGCGCGAAGCGCGGCTATTGCAAACTGGGGCGGGCCTGCCCGGCGCCCCCGCGGCCGGCCTGAAGGCGCGGCGGGGG
>DATNHT010000075.1:0-3131 GCA_035604815.1 Opitutaceae bacterium | reverse complement strand
GCGGCCGCAGCAGCCGCGAGAACGGCCCCGCCCGCCAGCGCCGGCCAATCCAAGCCCGGTCGCGCCCCTGGCGAATCCCCATGGCCGGAAAGAGTTGCCACCCCTGTTGTCACCCGGCCCTGAAACTCGGGCGTTCCCGGGGCGACTCAAGATAATCCGTCGGGTCCAGGTGCCGTTTGGCGTTCAGCGCGGTCTGGCGCCGGAAGGCCGGGCCGGATTGGGCCAGCGGGGCGGCCTCGTCTCTCGGGACGGGAATCAACCTTGCGGGAACCGCGGACCCCAGGCCCTCAAAGCGAAGCCCGGAATTTCCGCCGGCGGACCCGCGCGCGCCCGTAAACGCCTGGGCCGGACATGAAGGCGGTTCCTCTCAGGCACCATCTGGCGGCTTCGCAGAACGGGCTGAGATTGATCGGGGTATCCGGCCGCCGATCTCCCGCGATTTCCTAATCCATCGATAAAACACTTTGACAAACTGTTGCACAAAGTGACATTGCCCTCGGGTCGCTATGGGATTTCATTGATAGCAAAATGAGCCTCCCAGGGCGCCGTTGCCCCGCGGCAGGAATGGTCCGACAGGTCCAGCCGCACACCCCAGACAGCATGCCTATGAAAACTATGCCCCATCGCGCCGCCTGCATCCTACTCGCTGCCGTGGTGTCGGCCGCAGCCGGCGAGCCGCGTGAACGGGTGTCCCTTGACGCCGACTGGCTATTCGAGCGCGGCGACGCGCCCGACGCGGGCGACAGGCTGTCCTACGAGGCGCTCAAACCATGGATCCTCCCGACCGGCGACGAGCTCCTCGACTTGTCCGCGAGGCGCGCGGCGCCGCCGGCGGCGGGCCCCGCCGAAAACGTGTCCTACGCGCAGGCCCAGTTCGACGACGGCGCCTGGAGGCGACTCGACGTGCCCCACGACTGGGCCATCGAGGGCCCCTTCCAGCAGGATCTGCCCGGCGCCACGGGAAAGCTTCCGTGGGTCGGCGTGGGCTGGTACCGCAAGCATTTTCAACTCCCGGCCGAGTCGGCTGGCAGGCGCATCCTGGTCGACTTCGACGGGGCGATGTCCCACGCGGCCGTGTGGCTCAACGGCCATTTCGTCGGCGGCTGGCCTTACGGATACGCCTCGTTCCGCCTCGACCTCTCGCCGTTTGCAAAGCCGGGCGCGGAAAACGTCCTGGCCGTGCGCCTCGAGAACCCGCCCGAATCCTCCCGCTGGTATCCCGGCGCAGGGATCTACCGCAACGTGTGGCTGGTGACGGAGGGCCCCGTTCATGTCGCGCATTGGGGCACCACCGTCACGACGCCGCGGGTGTCCCCGGACGCGGCCACCGTGTCCGTGAACGTCATCGCGGACAACGACTCGGCGGCGGTGGCGCACGCCGCTGTCTCGACGAGCATCTTTGAGCTCGACGAGGAGGGCCGCGCCGGCGCGGCGCCGGTCGCCACCGCCGGCCCGCGCGACGAGGCGATCGTCCCGGGCCGGGAGGTGTCCTGCACCGAAAGCCTCGAGATCGCGCACCCGAGGCTGTGGAGCCTGGCGAAGCGCTGGCGCTACGTCGCTGTCACGACCCTTGAGATGTCCGGAGCCGTTGTCGACCGGGTCGATACGCCCTTCGGCGTCCGGACGCTCAGGTTCGACCCCGACCGGGGCTTCCTGCTCAACGGGGAGCGCGTCGCCATCCAGGGCGTCTGCGACCACCATGACCTCGGCGCCCTGGGCTCCGCGGTCAACTCCAGCGCCCTGGCGCGGCAGGTCAGGCTCCTGCAGGAAATGGGCTGCAACGCGATCCGGACGAGCCACAACCCGCCCGCGCCCGAGCTTCTCGAGCTCTGCGACCGGATGGGCATGCTCGTCATGGACGAGGCCTTCGACTGCTGGGCCATTGCGAAGAGGCCCAACGACTACCACCTGCTCTTCGACGACTGGCACGAGAAGGACCTGCGGGCCCTGATCAGGCGCGACCGGAACCACCCGAGCGTCGTCCTTTGGAGCATCGGCAACGAGATCCCCGAGCAAACGCATCCCCCCGTGAGCTGGAAGCTTGCGACGCACCTGTCCGGGATCGCCCATGAGGAGGACCGGACCCGCCCGACGGTCTCGGCGTTCAACAAGATTGAGAGCGGCTACAACGGCATGCAGCTCTCGGTCGACGTCGCCGGCTACAACTACAAGCCCGAGGAATACCCCCGCTTTCACGCGCTCAACCCCACGATCCCGCTTGTCTCCAGCGAGACCGCGTCGTGCGTGAGCACCCGCGGCTTCTACACGTTTCCCGTGAGCGACAACAAGAGCGAGGGGATGGAGGACCTCCAGGTGAGCTCGTACGACCTTTCTGCGCCGCCCTGGGCCACTCCGCCCGACTGGGAGTTCCGCGGACAGGACCGCGCCCCGTTCAACGCCGGCGAATTCGTCTGGACCGGGTTCGACTACCTCGGGGAGCCCACCCCTTACATGAAGGACCCGAACTTCCTTCTCGATTTCACGGATCCGGCGGAGCACGCCAGGATGGAGGCGAAGCTCAAGGCCCTCGAGAGGATCCAGGTGACCTCGCGCAGCTCCTACTTCGGCATCCTCGACCTGGCCGGGCTCAAGAAGGACAGGTTCTACATTTACCAGGCGCGGTGGCGCGCCGACCTTCCGATGGCCCATCTCCTTCCCCATTGGACCTGGCCGGAGCGCGTCGGGCTTGTGACTCCCGTCCACGTGTACACCTCGGGCGACGAGGCCGAGCTGTTCCTCAACGGGCACTCGCTCGGGAGGAAGAAGAGGGCGGCCCTCGAGTACCGCCTCCGCTGGGACGACGTGCGCTACGAGCCCGGCGAGCTGAAGGTCGTCGCGTACTGGCACGGGAAGCCGTGGGCGACGGACGTCGAGCGGACCGCGGGGCCCGCCGCGGCCATCGGGCTCTCGTCGGACCGCCCCTGCCTCGCCGCGGACGGCAGCGACCTCGCGTACGTCACCGTGCGCGTCAATGACAGCGCCGGCAACCTCGTCCCGCGGGCCTCGAACAGGGTCCGCTTCGCGGTCTCGGGCCCGGGCGACATCGTCGCCGTCGACAACGGCGATCCCACGACCTTCGCGCCTTTCCAGGCGGCGGAGCGCAACGCGTTCAACGGGCTCTGCGTCGCCAT
>DATNHT010000074.1:0-4262 GCA_035604815.1 Opitutaceae bacterium | reverse complement strand
AGAAACCTCAAACAACGCATTCCCCTTGAACACCACGCTGACAAAGGAAGTCGGAGCGAAGAGCGGCACCTTCACCATCGGCGGGGACGTTCCCGTGCATCGGCTGGGGTTTGGCGCCATGCAGCTGACCGGAAGCGGCGTCTGGGGTGAGCCCCGCGATCACAACGAGGCGATCGCGGTGCTTCGGCGCACCGTCGAGCTCGGAATCACCCTAATTGATACCGCGGACTCGTACGGCCCCGAGGTATCCGAGCGACTGATAGCCGAGGCGCTTCATCCCTACCCGAAGGGGCTGGTCATCGCGACGAAGGCAGGCCTGCTTCGCCCCGGGCCGGGCCAGTGGACCCCCGACGGCCGTCCCGAACACCTGCGCGAGGCCTGCGAGGGCAGCTTGCGCCGGCTCAGGCTCGAGCGGATCGACCTCTACCAGCTCCACCGGATCGACCCAGGCACGCCGCTGCAGGACCAGATTGGCGCGTTGCTCGACCTCCAGCGCCAGGGAAAGATCCGCCATATCGGGCTGTCCGAAGTGTCCGTCGATCAGATAAAGGCGGTCCGACGACTGGCGCCTGTGGTTTCGGTCCAGAACCTCTACAATCTCTCCAACCGCAGCGCCGGGCCCGTGCTGGACTATTGCGCCCGGGAGAACATCGGCTTCATCCCGTGGTTTCCCCTCGCGACCGGCCGCCTCGCCAAGGGCGGCGGCCCGCTGGCCCGCGCAGCGGAGAAGTTCGATGCGACGCCCGCGCAGGTGGCCCTCGCCTGGCTGCTCCAGAGGTCCCCGGTGATGCTCCCCATACCCGGCACCTCCAAGGTCGACCACCTGGAAAGCAACGTCCAGGCCGCCCTGCTGAAGCTCGATTCCGCGACCGCGGAGGACCTGGAGCGCAGCGTCGGATAGACCCGCAATTTGGTGCCCGGGGCCGGACTCGAACCGGCACTTCCTTGCGGAAATCGGATTTTAAGTCCGAAGCGTCTACCGTTCCGCCACCCGGGCCACTCGCTTTCGCAATCTCTGGGAAACCCGGCCCGGAACGCGAGCCTTTGTGGCGCGGTCAGCCGCCGGCCGGGCTCCGGCGCCCCGGCCTCAGAATAGGCTTTCCAATCCCGACGGGAATGGGCGAGCCTTCGGGGAAACATGCCCCCCTCATCCCGCAGGACCTGCATCGCCCTTGCCCTGGCCCTCGCCTTCGCCGCGCCCGCTTTCCCCTGGGGCGTGGAGGGCCACCGGGCGCTCGCGCTCCTCGCCGAGCAGCGCCTCTCGGCGGAAGCGCGCAGCCACGTCGTGAAGATTCTCGGGAATGACGACCTGGCCTCGATCTCCGTCTGGATGGACGACCTGAGGCCCGCGATGTTTCACACGGGCCCGCTCGGCTCCGATCCCGAGGCACTGAGGTTCAACGCCGAGTTCCCGCAGAACGGCCAGTGGCACTACGTCAACGTCCCGCTCGGCGCTGCGGGCTACGAGCCCGAAGGCGCCTTCTCGGACCCGCACGACGTCGTCCACATGATCGGCGAGGCCGTGAGCGTCCTCGAGGGCGGCGGCGACAGGAGGATCACGAAGCTCGAGGCGCTGCGCATGGTGGTCCACTTCGTGGGCGACGAGCACCAGCCGCTGCACGTCGGCAACGGGTTCTACGAGATCGGCGCGGACGCCGGGGTGAAGCTCGTCGCGGACCCCGCCGCGGCGAAGGACCTCCCCAACGACAAGGGCGGAAACGCGCTCTTCTTCGGGCCCGGGCGCTTCGACGAGCTCCATGCCTACTGGGATGTGGCGCTCGTCGCCAGGATCGTGAGCACCGGGCAGCCCGCGGACCTCGCAAAGGCGCTCGAGTCGGAGGTGGCCGCGGAGGGCGCCTCCTGGAAGAGCGTCGGCGACTACCACCACTGGGCCGAGGGATGGGCAACGGAGAGCCTGGTGGCGGCGAGGACCGCCTACGAGGGGATCTCCTTCGGCGCGGAGACGCCCGACCCCAAGGGCGGCATTAAGAGTATAAAGATAACTTTCCCCCCGCATTATGACGAGCGTTGCATGCCATTGGCGCAGAAACGGCTCGCACAGGCGGGTTACCACCTCGCCGAGCTCCTGAACGCAATCCATTGGTCCGATTGAGGCGCGCAAAGGCCACAAAAGGCTCGCCCAAGGTTCGGCGGCCCCGCAATTTTGACGCTGAATAGGCTCTGAAAACCCTCCCTACCAAATGAAGAAACCCAATCCATGGCAATTGGGCGCGTGCGTCGCATTCGCCGCGTCCCTGATCCCGTCCGCGCAGGCAAGCGAGTCGGACATCAACATTCCGAACCTGAACGCGGTTTCGTTCATGGGCGGAGCGCTGAGCGGATCGGCCGTCCTCATGGCCGGGCTCGTCGTCTGCCTCGTTGGCATGGTGTTCGGGTGGGTCCAGTACGTCCAGACGCGCAACCTGCCCGTCCACGGGTCGATGTCGGACGTCTCGAACGTCATCTGGGAGACGTGCAAGACCTACCTCTGGCAGCAGGGCAAGTTCCTCGTCGTCCTTTGGGCCCTGATCGCCGCCTGCATCACCTACTACTTCTACGGGCTCTCCGGGCAGTCGGCCGGCCACGTCGTCGTCATCCTCCTTGCGTCGATACTCGGCATCCTGGGGAGCTACGGAGTGGCCTGGTTCGGCATCAGGATCAACACGGTCGCCAACTCCCGCACGGCGTTCTCGGCCCTGAAGGGAATGCCGCTCGCCACGCTCCTCATCCCGCTCAAGTCGGGGATGAGCGTCGGCCTGCTCCTCGTTGCGATCGAGCTCTTCTTCATGATCTGCATCCTCGCGTTCCTCCCCTCGGAGCTCGCGGGCCCGTGCTTCATCGGCTTCGCGATAGGCGAGTCCCTCGGCGCCTCGGCGCTGCGCATCTGCGGCGGCATCTTCACCAAGATCGCGGACATCGGGGCGGACCTGATGAAGATCGTGTTCAACATGCCCGAGGACGACCCGCGCAATCCCGGCGTCATCGCGGACTGCACGGGCGACAACGCGGGCGACTCGGTCGGGCCGACGGCGGACGGCTTCGAGACGTACGGCGTCACCGGCGTGGCGCTGATCGCGTTCCTGGCGATCGCGCTGGCGTCGAACCCGCCGCTCTGCGGCACGCTGATCGTCTGGATATTCGCCATGCGCATCCTGATGGTCCTCACCTCGCTCGCCAGCTACTTCATCAACGCCTCGGTAAGCCGGGCACTGTACGGCAGCAAGAGGGACTTCAACCTGGAGCAGCCGCTCACGAACCTTGTCTGGATAACCTCGATCGTCTCGATCGCCGTCACGTACGGCGCGACCTATGTGCTCCTCGCCACCCACCCGCAGTGCACGCCCGGGCTCTGGTGGGTGCTCGCGACCATCATTTCGTTCGGCACGGTCGCCGGCGCGCTCATCCCCGAGTTCACGAAGATATTCACGTCCACGGAGAGCCGGCACGTGAAGGAGATCGTGACGTCGTCCAAGCAGGGCGGCGCCTCGCTCAACATCCTCTCCGGCTTCGTCGCCGGCAACTTCTGCGCGTTCTGGATGGGGCTCGTGATCCTGCTGCTCATGTTCGGGGCGTACCACTTCTCGGCCAACCCGGCGCTCCAGGCGATCATGCCCGAGGAGTTCCGGTTCGCCGCGCCGATCTTCGCGTTCGGCCTGGTCGCGTTCGGCTTCCTGGGCATGGGTCCCGTGACGATCGCGGTCGACAGCTTCGGGCCGGTGACCGACAACGCCCAGTCCGTCTACGAGCTCTCGCAAATCGAGTCCAAGAAGGACGTCGCCCAGGAGATCGAGGGCCGCTTCGGGTTTCGCCCGGACTTCGTCCAGGCAAAGCACCAGCTGGAGAAGGGCGACGGCGCCGGGAACACGTTCAAGGCGACGGCCAAGCCCGTCCTCATCGGCACCGCGGTCGTGGGGGCCACCACCATGGTCTTCGGGATCATCATGCTCCTCAAGCGGCTGCATCCCGACACGATCGAGCGGCTCTCCCTCGTCCACCCCGAGGCGATGATGGGGCTCCTGATCGGGGGCGCCGTCATCTACTGGTTCACGGGCGCGAGCACGCAGGCGGTCGTGACCGGCGCCTACCGGGCCGTCGTCTACATCAAGGAGAACATGAAGCTCGACGCGACCACGGCCTCCGTGGCGGCCTCGAAGGAGGTCGTCCGCATCTGCACCCAGTACGCCCAGAAGGGGATGATCAACATCTTCATCGTGGTGTTCTGCTTCGCGCTGTCGCTGGCGTTCTTCAACTCGTACTTCTTC
>DATNHT010000073.1:0-24610 GCA_035604815.1 Opitutaceae bacterium | reverse complement strand
GCTCAACTCCGACTCGTCGCCGACCTCGACCGCCAGGATGTTGCACTCCCCGTAGGGGAAGTCGTTGCCGACCATCAGCTCCCGAGCCTTGTCCGGGTCGTCGACGATGACTCGGATGATCGAGCTGTCCGTCGTGTCGAGAACCGTGATCGCCATGATGTGCACATTGTTCTTCTTCAGGAGCGACGTCAGGTCATAGAGTCGGCCTACCCGGTTTTCCGCGAACACCGAAAACTGCCTCACGGGATCCTGCGGCGTTGTGCTGGTCTGGGCGGCCATGGCTCGCCCGCATAATGCCGCAGTTGCCGCCGGGGTCAACGGCGCGGTGTTGAGATTTGTCCCGGGCGGGCCCAGCTTCGCGGCTCCGATGGCCCCCGATCTCCCTGCACACCACGCGGCAACGGTGGACCGCGCGCTCAAGGGCGCGCGGCTGATCGTGCGCGGCATGGCGCTGAACGCCGTCCTCGGGCTGATCAAGATCGCCGGGGGCGTTCTCGGAAGCGCGTACGCGCTGGTGGCCGACGGCGTCGAGTCCCTGACCGACATAGCGATATCGATCCTTATCTGGGCCGGTTTCCAGTGGGCGGCGCGCCCGCCCGACCGGGATCATCCCTATGGCCACGGAAAGGCCGAGGCCGTGGCCGGGCTCCTGACGGCGCTCGTCGTGCTCGGGGCGGGCGTTGGGATCGGGTGGCACGCGGTCAACGAGATCCGCGACCCGCGGCGCCTGCCGCACTGGTGGACGCTTCTGATCCTGGCCTGTGTCGTCGCGGCCAAGGTCATCTTTTCCCGGCGCCTCAACGAGGTCGGGCGCGACACGGAGAGCACGGCCCTCTTTGCCGAGGCGTGGCACCATCTCTCGGACGCGATGACGTCGGCCGCCGCGTTCGTGGGCATATCGATCGCAGTCATCGGCGGGCCCGGGTACGCGGCGGCCGATGGATGGGCGGCGCTCGTCGCTGCGGCCGTTATCGGCTTCAACGGGGCCAACATATTCAGGCGGGCGCTCAACGAGGTGATGGACATCGCGGTCCCCGCCAAGCTGGAGAACGCCGTGCGGGCGATGGCCGCGCGCGTCCCCGGCGTCGCGAGCCTTGACAAGTGCCGGGTCCGCAAGAGTGGGCTCAGCTACCTGGTCGACATCCAGATCCGCGTCGCCGGAGCCCTGAGCGTCCGGGAGGGCCACGGCATCGCGCATGCCGTGAAGGACACGCTCCTTTCCTCGCGGCTCCGGGTGAGCGACGTCACGGTGCACGTCGAGCCCTACTGAGGGCCCGCGCCGCCCCGTCAGCGCTCGATCCTTCGGGCCAGCTTCCAGCCCAGGTAGACCCCGACCGCGCTGCCGACGCCGCTCGCAACGAAGGCGATGACCGCCCCGAGGCCGTCGCCCAGGTACCAGCCGGCATATCCCCCGATCAGCGCGCCGGCGACGGTGCAGAGCCTGTTCATCCCCACAACCTGCGCGGGAGCCGCGCCGAACGCGACTTATTGCGGGGACCCGCGGGAAGGCGCCGCCCACGGGGGCGCCGGCTGTCGGCGAGACGCGGGCGGCCCCTACTCCCCGATAATCTTCACGAGGACCCGCTTGCGGCGGCGCCCGTCGAATTCGCCGTAGAATATCTGCTCCCACGGCCCGAAGTCCAGTTCCCCGCCGGTCACCGCGACGACGACCTCCCGGCCCATGAGGGTGCGCTTCAGATGGGCGTCCGCGTTGTCCTCGCCCCTGTTGTGCGCGTACTGGCTGTGCGGCTTCTCCGGAGCCAGCCTCTCCAGCCACTTCTCGATATCCGCGTGCAGGCCCGACTCGTCGTCGTTTATGAAGACCGAGGCCGAGATATGCATCGCGTTGACGAGGCAGAGGCCTTCCCTGATCCCGCTCTCCCTGAGCGCATCCTCGACCTGGCCCGTGATGTTGATCAGCTGCCGCCGCTGCGGCACGTCGAACCAGAGTTCCTTCCGGTGGGATCTCATCGCAGAACCTGTTCCCTGACGTCCGGCGGCGCGGCGCAAGCATATTTGCGCCGCGCACGACGCGGTGCGGCGCGGGCCCCGCCGGTGCGCTTGACGCCGGCTCGCCGCCGTGGTGACGCTTCGTCCGTGCCGCCGTCCTGCCGCCTCGCCGTGAAGGCGATCCCCAACGCCCCCCGCGACGCGATCGCCGGCTGGATCGGCGGCGCGCTGAAGGTAAAGGTCCGAGCGCCCGCGCTCGGCGGCAGGGCCAACGGGGCCGTGTGCGAGCTCATGGCCCGTGAACTCGGCCTGCCAAAAAGCGCCGTCAGGGTCGTGCAAGGCTCCAGGTCCCGGTCAAAGGTGCTGGAAATCCTGGGCCTGACGCCCGCCGAGGCCAGCTCCCGCCTGGGCGACTCCGCCCGACCCTGATATCCGGGGTTGCGGCGCACCCGCGGGCTTCGAGATGATCGGCGATCGCGAACGATTCCGAATCAGCCGATCTCAACCCCCTGCTGCGGTTTTCGGACCGGGTGGGGGACTACGTCCGGTACCGGCCGGGCTACCCGGACGGCGTGATCCGCGCCCTCGGCTCGAAGGCGGGACTGGCTCGGGCAAGCGTCGTGGCGGACGTCGGCTCCGGAACCGGCATCTTCACCCGCATGCTCCTGGGCACGGGCGCCAGGGTCTTTGCGGTTGAGCCGAACGATGCGATGCGCAGCGCGGCGGAGGCCGACCTGCGCGCCCGGCCGAACTTCGTGAGCGTGAAGGGCACGGCGGAGGCAACCGGGCTGGGGGACCGTTCCGTTTCGCTGGTGACGTGCGCCCAGGCCTTTCACTGGTTCGACCCGGCGCGGACCCGGCGGGAATTCAGGCGCATCCTGGTCCCGGACGGCTGGTGCGCCCTGATCTGGAACACCGCCATCGTCGCGGGGTCGGATTTCTCCGTCGGATACGAGAGGATAAAGGAGGAGTTCGGGACCGATTTCAAGCGCGTGCGCCACGAGAACATCGAGAAGACGGGGCGATTCGGCGCGTTCTTTGGCGATGGCCGGTGGGAAAAACAGGGTTTCGAGAATTCCCAGACATTGGACCTCGAGGGCCTGAAGGGCAGGCTGCTCTCGTCGTCCTATGCCCCGAGGGAAGGGCAAGCCCGGCACGGCGAGATGATGGCGGCGCTGCAAGAGCTGTTCGACCGCTGCCAGAGCGGGGGCGTTGTCCGAATGGACTACAAGACGGAGCTTTTCCTCGGGCGGCCGGCCTAGCGCGGGCAAACGCCCCGGCCCTATGCTCAAGCGGCCATCGGGCCGGCGCCCGCCTGGCCCGATGGCCCCCCGCCGACGCGAGCAAACGGGTTGCCTTTGATTGCGGTGCGCCCATAGTTCGGTCGTCTCGAGCGAGGCCAAAATGAAACGGTGGCTCCCCATTGCGGCTGCCGGCCTGTTCGCCTGCCCGGCGTTCGGCGCAAGGGCAGGGCGAGTGGATTTGATAGCCATCGACGGCCCCATCGGGCCGGCCGCCGCCGACTATGTGTCGCGCTCGATCAAGCTGGCCGCGGCGCAAAGGGCCGAGTGCCTCATCATCCGCCTCGACACTCCCGGCGGGTTGCTCGACTCCACGAAGGAGATCGTGCAGGCGTTCTACGCGTCGCCGCTGCCAGTGGTTGTCTATGTGGGGCCGGAGGGGGCAAGCGCCGCCAGCGCGGGCTGCTTCATCACGCTGGCCGCCGACGCGGCCGCGATGGCGCCCCACAGCACGATCGGCGCGGCCCACCCCGTCTCGCTGGGCGGAATCGACGAGTCAAAGCCTGATGACGTGATGGCGAAGAAGCTGGAAAGCTTCGGGGCAAGCTACATCGAGGCCATCGCCGCCAAGCGCCACCGCAACGTCGACTGGGCCAAGTCGGCGGTGCGCGAGAGCGCCAGCATCACGGCGGAGAAGGCGCTGGAGATCGGCGTCATCGAGATCGTGGCCCGGGACGTGCCCGACCTGTTGAATCAGCTCGACGGGAGGCAGGCGGGCGGGCGGAAGCTGGCCACGGCGCACGCCGAGATCACCGCCATCCCGATGCTCGCCCGCGAGAGGATGTTCCAGATGCTGTGGCGGCCCGAGGTCATGTTCGTCCTCATGCTGGTTGCGGTCTACGGGATCATCGGCGAGCTGACCAGTCCGGGAGCGATTCTTCCCGGGATAGCGGGCGCCATCGCGCTCATTCTGCTCCTGTACATGGCGTCCATCGTGCCCGTCAGCATCGCCGGCCTGGCGCTGGTCGTCCTCTCCATCGCCCTGTTCGTCATCGATGTCCTCGCGCCCACCCATGGTGTCCTCACCTTTGGCGGAGTCGTCTCCTTCTTCCTCGGCTCGCTGCTCTTCTTCGACCGGGCCGGGCCCGGATTTCAGCTTTCTCTGGCGATGATCGTCCCCGCCACGCTCGTTACGGCGGCATTCTTCCTCTTCGTCGCCGGGGCGGGATTGCGCGCGCAGTGGCTGCCGGTCAGGGCCGGCAGCGAGGCGATGATCGGCAAGGTCATCCCGGCGGTTGCGGGCATCGACGGGGACAGGGGCCGGGTCCTTGTGGACGGCGAGTCCTGGAGCGCCCGAAGCGATACCCCGATCGCCGAGGGCCAGCTTGCGGAGATCGTGGGCCTCGAGGGGCTTGTCTTGAAGGTGAAACCCAAACAATAGGAGGGAATTATGGAAACGGCGGAAAGGACAGCGGATATGCTCAAGTGGTTGATCCCCCTCGTCATTCTGGCCATAGTGGTGCTGCCGTCCGCGGTCCGCATCCTGCGCGAATACGAGCGCGCGGTCGTCTTCCGTCTCGGGAAGCTGCTCAGGGCGAAGGGACCGGGGCTCGTGCTGCTTATCCCCATCGTCGACCGCATGGTGCGGATGGACCTGCGCGTGGTCACGATCGACGTCCCAAAGCAGGAGATCATGACGCGCGACAACGTCCCCGTGACCGTGGATGCCGTGGTGTATTTCCGGGTCGTGGACCCGGTAGCGGCCGTCATCAAGGTTGAGAATTTCCTGAAGGCGACCTCGCTCATCGCGCAGACCACGCTGCGCAGCGTGCTGGGCCAGGCCGAACTCGACGACCTGCTCGCCCGGCGCGACAAGATCAACCAGACGCTGCAGGAGATCGTCGACCGCCACACCGATCCGTGGGGCGTGAAGGTCACCGCCGTGGAGGTGAGGGACGTCGTGCTGCCGGAGGCCATGAAGCGGACGATGGCGAGGCAGGCCGAGAGCGAGCGCGAGCGCCGGGCGAAGGTCATCAACGCCGAAGGCGAATTCCAGGCCGCGGAGAAGCTGGTGCAGGCCGCCTCGATGATCAGCTCTCAGCCGATCGCGCTGCAACTGAGGTTCCTGCAGACGATGCGCGAGATCTCCAGCGAGCACAACACGACGACCTTCCTGCCCGTCCCTATCGACCTGTTCACCCCGTTCCTGAAGAAGGGCGTCGAGGAGCCCGGAACCAAGCGCTAGGGCGGTCGCATGCGCGCCAAGCCGACCGCTTCCGGCTAGGCCCGGACTGCGCCGAGTCAGAACTGGACCGTCCGGATCGGCCCGACCTTGACGCCGAATCGCTCGTCGTAGGGCGTCACGCGCCTGAAGTCGCTGCGCTCCATCTGGAAGCTCACGGCGCGCTTCACGAACAGGATGCGAATGTTGGCCCGCTCCGTCTCTCTGGTGATCACGGCCGCGAAATTGGGGTCCACGGGTGTGAATTCACAGTCGATCTCTGCGTCGGAGACGTTTGCGACGAGCGCGGCGCGCATGGGCGCCCGCTGGCGGAACGTGGCATGCTCGAACTCGCGCCGCTGCCTGTTCACGCGGGCCGTGACCTGAAACAGGTCGAACGCGGAGCCGCCGCCGTCGCCCTCCGTGCGCAGGGGCACGTCGTAGGTGACGCTTCTCGCGTCCTGCGCAATCACGGTGGCATGGGCCAGGTCGGGCGTGACGGTCCGGAAATTGAGGCGGAGCCTCAGATCGCCGCCGCGGTGCTCCCCCGAACCCCGCTCCTCCCTCTGCCTCCGCCTGGCCAGCCGCTCCCCAAGGCCCCGGAACTCCTCCAGCTTCTCCGGAGTCGGCGGTTCCCCTTCGACCACGAGCGGCTTGAACTGTTCGGCGTAGGCTCTCGACGGATCGACCCGCAGGACCGTCTCCCGTCTCAGACTCGCCGTGAGGCCGCCGACGGACTGCCTCTGCGTGTACGCCCAGCGGCCCTGATTGTCCATGAGCTTGTTGAAGGCGTCGCCCAGCAACGAGGGCGGCGCGGCCGGCTCGGGCGTGGTCTGGCCCGGGACGGCCGGCAGCGAAAGGGGCACTGCCAATGCGGCCAGGGATATCCAGCGGAGCATGATTTGCATCGGAATATGGCGCGGGGGAGTCTGAACGAGGCCCAACCCTAGCTAAACCGGTACCGGTTTCCATTTCCGATTGGCCCCCCGGGCGGCAGATTCCAGGGCCGCCCCCAGACGGGCAAACCCCACCGATCCTCCTCGGCGATGCGGGTGAGCCCGGGTCAACAGGACCCGGGCGCTATTCGGGCGGGTGCCTAGTGGAAATGCCCGCCGCCAAAATGGGCGGCCCCCACGTGCCCGGCGAAGCCGCCGTGGTGCCCGCCTCCCCAGCCGTGCCCGCCTCCCCAGCCGTGCCCATAGCCCCAGCCGTGTCCATAGCCCCAGCCACCGTGCCCCCAGCCCCAGTATCCGGGGCCCCACCAGCCGAGGCCTATGCCAAAGGCGGGATACACGCCCCAGGCCCAGGCGGCCCCGTCCCAATAATAGCCGGGATAGGCCACGCTGTAGTCGACGGGAGGATAGTAGGTCTCCGTAGGCGCCTGGTAGGCGGTCGGCACCTGTGCGCCCGGCCCATACTGGCCGGCGACATCGGGCGCGGGCGAGGACGGCATCGGGACTGCCTGGCCGCCTTGAGCCGGCGCCTGGATCAAATTCTGCCCCGGCGCAGCCGGCGACTCGCCCGGGGGTTGGGGCGGCGCGGCAGGTGATTGAGGAGCCTCGGCGACATTCCATGCGCCGTTTACCCAGGCCCAGCCGCCACTTCCCTGGATCCAGTGCCCCGGGACCCATACGGCGCTGCGGGTCGGCGGCAGGTCCCAGTGCCCTGCAACCCACTTCCATTGCCCGCCCTCCGAGTTCCAATGCCCGGACATCCATACATGGCCCGGGGACGGCGGCGGCCCCATCGCCTGATTGTCCATGGCCGCGGCCGGGTTCTCGGCGGCGGATGCGCTCGGGGCTCCTGCAAGTGCCAGCGCGCACGCGGCGGCACACGCCGTTCCCGCGAGGATGATTCGAATTCTTGAATTCATGGTATTAATGAGTTTGCGTTTAAAATGCCTCTGTTTCGTTGGACCAATTGCGCGCGGCCGCTGTTCCAGCCAATAGCATGCGGCACCGGCTGCGGGCCCGCGGCGACGGCCCCCCGGGGAGCGAGGGGCTTGACCGGAAAGTGTGTATATCGTCGTTCACCTAACATAGGCAGACGCCAGCCAGACCGAAAGGTGACACGCCAATGCGAGAACCGCAACTTTAAGCGCTGCGTCCGTCCTCCCCGATGCGGCCTGCCTTTATCCCAACCGGCTGGCGCCCTAGCGCGGCCCGGCGGGGACAAAGTCGATATAGCCGCGCTCCACGTCCGTGTGCACCAGCTGCACGCGCAGGCGGTCGCCGACGTTGCGCCCCTCGAATCCCTTCTCGAGCTTTCCCTCGACCGGCGGATGGAAGAGGCGGACCCAGGTGCCCTTCTCCCCAGCGCCGGTGACGGTGGCGTCGAACTTCTCCCCGATCCTCGGCGCCAGGAGCAGGGCGGCCGCGGACTTGACAACCTGCCGTTCAACCTTCTTGGCCTCGTGCTCCTGCTCGGTGCAGTGTTGGGCGAGGGCCACAAGCTCGTCGGTCCCGTACGGCTGGGACGACCCCGCGATGGCCGCCTTGAGCAGGCGCTGGATGAGCAGGTCGGGAAACCTGCGGTTCGGGGCGGTGGAGTGGGCGTAGTCCCTGACCGCCAGGCCAAAGTGCCCGGGCGCATCGCCTCCCGGGAACTCGACGACATATTCGCCCCTGCCGAGCAGCTTGATGACGCACAGGGACAGGTCGGGGAAATAGGCGGGGTCCGCCTTCATTGCGGACAGCAGGAACTGCTCGAGCGCCTTGCCATCGGGCTCGCCGGGCAGAGTCGCGCCCCGCTGCGCCGCCAGCTCCACAATCCGATCCCACCGGGCAGGGGTGCGGACCACGCGGCCCACCGATGGGAAGTTCCTCGCCGCCAGGTACCGCGCGGTCACGCCGTTGGACGCGACCATCAGCTCCTCTATTAGGTTCTTGGCAACGTTGCTTTCATCCGCCTTCAGGTCCCGGAGGATTTCCCCGTCGAAGACGGGCCGCGCCTGGACGGTCTGGAGGGACAGGGCGCCGCGCATGTGCCGGAGCGCCCGCAGCTGCTGCGCCGCGCGGTGCTGGAGCCTTATGTTTTCGCCGAGGCCCCCGACGGCGCCGACCGCCTGGGGCATGGGACCGGTTCCGTCCAGCCAGGCCGCCACACTGTTGTAGGCCAGCTTGGCCCGGTTCCTGACAGTCGCCTCGTAAAGGTCCGACGTCGTCATCGAGCCGTCCGCGGCGAAGACCATCTCGATCACGATGGCGACGCGGTCGGAATTGAAGCCGAGCGAGGTGAGGTCCGTGGAGAGCTTCTCGGGCAGCATCGGGAACACCCCTCCGGCCGTGTAGACCGAGGTGGTGTTCGTTCGGGCGTGCTCGTCGAGCGCCGACCCCTTCCTGACCAGCGCCCCGACCTCGGCGATGGCCACCATCAGCTTGACCGAGCCGCCCGCCATGGCCTCGCCCACGGAGAGCTGGTCCAGATCGAGCGAATCGTCGTTGTCGATCGAGCACCACGGGAGATTCCTCAGGTCGCGGTCCGGCGCCCCGGTCCCGACCGCGGGCCCGTGGATGGCGTCGAGCTCGGCCTGCGCCGCCGCCGTGAAGTCCGGTGCCAGCCCCCGTTCAAGCATCGCGCGATGCGCGATCCTCCGCAGGCGGGAACGGTCCTTCTGTTCACCGGAGTTCGGCATCGGGCGGCCCCACATGAATGCAGGCTTGCGGGTGTGCGGTCAATTCATGCCTTCAAATGGCCGCCCTGCGCCGCGCTCCCGACTGCGTCGGCTCCATGGGCTTGGGGATCGAGGGCGCCCGGGATCGCGAGGCCCCGGACAAGGCTGTCCCGAAGCGCCTCGGCGGCGCGCCCCGACGCCTGCCGGCGCGGAGGCGGCCCTACGGCGCCGCCGCAGCGGCGGGCGCCATGTTCTTGGCCAGGAACGCCTCGATCCTGGTATACTGCTCAACCCTGTTGGCGAGATGCAGCATGCCGTGGCCCTCGTTGCCGACGATATATGAATCATGGAGCACGTTGTTCCTCCTGAGCTCGGAGATCAGGCGCGTGGACTGTCCGATGTCGGCCACCGGATCGTATCCGCCGTGGGTGACGAACACGGGCACGCGCACGCGATCTATGTGCCTGACGGGAGCCAGGGCATCGAACTTCGCCGGGTCATTCCTGGGGTCTCCGAGGCGGCGCAACAGCGTCGCGTACCACCAGTCGAACTGGCTGTAGTCGTATTTTCGGTCGCGGATCAACTGCTCCCAGTCGAACACGCCGGAGATCGCGACCGCGCAGCGGTAGAGCGCGGGTTCGTCGACCACGCCGTTGATCGCCAGGTATCCGCCAAACGACCCTCCCATGATTGCGACCCGGCCGGAATCAACCAGCCCGGTTGCGAGGAGCGCCCTCGTCGCATCCGTGACGTCGTGGCTCATCTTCACAAATTCCCACTGGTCCCCCCCGGGAAACATCCATGCGTAGCCCGGGCTGGCCCGGTAATTGGGCTTCAGGACCGCGTAGCCGCGGCTGGCGAGAAACTGGGCCTCCGGGTCGAATCCCCAGTTGTCCCGGGCCCAGGGTCCGCCGTGCGGCACGACGACAAGGGGCGCCGGGTGCTCCTTCGACGCGCCTGCGGGCAGGGTCAGGTAGGCGTCGAGCTGCCGGCCGTCCCTGGTCTTGAACCTGATGATGCACTCGGGCATCATACGCCTCGGGTCGATCCATGGGGCCGCCTGCTTGAATAGGCCCGAGGCGTGCCTCTTGAAGTCGACCCAGTCGTATTTCGCGGGCTGCCGGTCGGAATAGGTCACCACGAGGAAAAAGTCCTGCGCCTCGTTGCTTCCGAGGATGCGCACCACCAGGCCCGGGAACGAGCGGTTCAGGGTCATCTGGAGCTTCTGATAGGTCTCGTCGAACCATATCGTGTGGGGCCCCTCGCGCTGCGCCGTCGCCCCGATTATCTCGCCCGACACGGGATCGCGGTACACGCTTCCGACAAAGTCGTAGCCCTTGTCATCGACGAGCGTCTGCCCGGCCTTGCCGGTGGTGGCGTCGAGGAGCACGAGCGGGCTGGGCTTGCCCTCCCTGTGCGGCGGCCGCGCGGCCAGCTCGCCGGGCCTGTTGCCGCAGCCGAACAGGGACCAGTCGTCGACATTGACCGGGCAGCGGACCCACGCCCGGTCCGCAAGACGGCTCAGCGAAAGCGATCCATTGCGCGACAGTTCGGCGAAGGCGAGATTCCCCTCCTTGTCGGCCATATAGCCGACCGTGTCCCCGCCACCGGGCACGGGATAGTGGTCGATTACATGCAGATCGTTGTTGTCGCGCACCAGCTGCATGAAGGCCCCAAGGGCCTCGGGCGAGGCCGTGGTCAGGTCCACGCCCGATGCCCTTGAAAGCTTGCCGGAGTTGACGATCGCGGCGCCCCAATCCGACCACGGGCTCTGGAGAGCGTTGACGCGGTTCCACACCAGGGGGCTGAGGCGGTCGGCCCGCGGAATCGCTATTAGCGTCGTGCCAAAATACTGCAGGATGGGGTAGGTGCCGGTCAGGTCGCCCACGTTCGCCGCAAAGAAGCCGATTCCATACAGCTTCTGCGTCGTCAACTGGTACACGAGGCGCGTGTCATTCAGCCAGTAGACCTCGTTCACGTCCGTGTCGCCGCGCTGGCCAAGCACGTCGTATTTCTGGGTCTTCACGTCGTACACGAAGAGCAGATGGTTGTCCTCGCCGGCGGTGACGATGGCCGCGATATGGGTGCCCGATGGGCTCAGCTTCGGCTCCCGGAGAAGCGCGGGCCGGAAAAAATCGGCCACCGGGATCTGCTGCCCGTCCGGGACGGGCGTGATCCGGCTTAGGTCGGCCGGAACTTCAGCCGCGACTGCAGCGACGGGGCACAGGGCGCCGAGGAGCACCGCGAACGCCAGCCTGTTGGGGGGCAGCGGAGTAGCCGGATCTTTCGCCATTGGGCTCAGGTTCGCATATCCGGAGAATTAATGCCATGGAGGAAATGGAATTTCGGGCCCTTGGGGCGGAGGGCCGATCCGGGCGGTTGCCCGCGGCGAATCCGGCAATCCTTCCCGGGCCAATATTGGGGACCCGCGGCGCGCCGCGGTCCTCGCGCGTGAACCCATCCGCGCGCGACGGGGAGACCGCGGCGGAACCCGCGGGCGACCGCGGAAGGGAGCCGGCGTCCTTGCCTCGGTTGCCGGCATTGAACTTGAACCGTTCGTCCGGCACGATATTCCGCGTCACGTAGGACCACGCCGTGAGCGGAGGCCATTTCCCGAGAATTGCCCGGGTGCATCCGCAAGGCCGGTTCCTTTTGCCAAGTCCAACGCCCAGGCCTGAATGCCACCACCGGTCCCATGAACCTTCCGACCAGGCCGCAGGCCAACGCGCTCCTCGAGGAACACGTCCACGACGCCTACCAGCGCCATCACGCCCTGATGGTGGCCACCGCGATGGAGGGGTACGCGAAGCCCTTCGGCGGCGATCCCCACCTCTGGTACCTCACCGGCCTGCTCCACGACCTGGATTTCGAGCAACATCCCGATCTCCACCCGGCCGAGTGCCTCAGATGGTTCAGGGAATGGAGCTATCCCGAGGACCTGATACACGCCGTCGAGGCCCATGCCTACGGCTACCACGGCTTCGCCACCCTGCCCAAGACCAAGCTCGCGGCCGCGCTTCTCGCGTGCGACGAGATCAGCGGAATCTTCTACGCCTACCGGAAGCTGAACCCCATCCGCTACGGCGACATGAAGGCCAGCTCGATCAAGAAGAAGCTGAAGGAACCCGCCTTCGCGGCCAAGATTGACCGCAACACGATCTATCTCGGCTGCGAGCACCTCGGCACCTCGCTCGATGAGCACGTCGCCAATCTCATTAGATTCTTTGCCGCGTTGCCGTAGGATCCGCTCGCGCGGCGCGAGAAGCGGCGGGCAAAAGCCGGGGAGCAGGCGCCTTCCGGCAGGCTCGGCATTCCTCGGGCGAATCATCAGCATTGTCGCGCCCAGGGAAACCAGATCCGGCTCACCCCAAGCGGAATCCCCCGTCCCACGGGCTAGCCACCGACCCCCCGGTTGCCCCGGGTTCCGGCACCCAGAGCGCGTGAAAGCCTCGCACACGATCCAAAGGATGGCCTGGTTCCTCGCGGGCATCGCCATGCTTGCGGCCGCGCGCCAGCCCGCCCCTGAATCCACCGGCTCCGTGCGCCTATTTCGCCTGTTTTGCCAGGAAGTCCGACAGCATGGAGCGCTCCTGATCGGATTCCGCGAACTTCATGGCGCGCTCGATGATCGCGGTGGCCCTGGCGTCGTGGCCGAGCCGCTTGTGGAGGGTCGCGACCCTGTAGGCGAGGCTGGCGTTCTGGGGGAAGAGGCGCGTCGCGTCGTCTAGGGCCTTCAGGTCCTCGGGCGCGGGTTTCACGGGAGCATGCTCCAGGGCGCGCGCGAGCACAAAGTAGCAGCTGAGCAGCGACGGCATCTGCAACCGGGCGGTTGCCAACAGGCCCAGGATCTCGGCGAACTCGGCGTCGCTAAGGTCTCCTATTCCCTCCTGCGCGCTCGGAAGCGCAGCGTCGAGCTGCATGCGGGCCAGTTCTACGTAGGCTCGGGGACGGACCACGCCCGCGGCCGTTGCCGCCTCCAGCGCCTTGCGGGCCCGAAGGCTGTCGCCGGCTTGGATCTCGTACAGGCCGAAGGCGGCAAGAAACAAGGGGTCGGCATTCCTCCTTGATGAAATCCGCTCAAACAGCTTGTCGGCCTGGTCCAGGCATTCGCGCCGGTATTCGAAATATTGCGGCCCCTCAGTCCTTCCCTCGAGCCGGCCCCAGTCGCCGATGATTCGGGCGACCTCATCCGACGTCGCCTCGCGTGTCCTCAACTCCTCCTCCGGCGGGGCGGCAATCGGCACCCTGATCGTTTCACTGACCGCGCTCGGGAGAAAATCGCTGAGCCGCTCCTGCGCTTCGGCATATCCGATTCCAAGATATTTCCGGAATAGCTGCTCGGTGATCGGCTCCCGGGTCGCCTGGTCGACCAGGTCCAGGAAGGCCTGCCTGCTCGCGCTCTTGTAGAGTCCCCATCGGACGAGGAGCGCCGATTCCGCATTCCAGACGCCCCTTTGGCCGGCCGACACCGAGCCGCTGAAGACGTCCCCTAGAGGCAGGAGCGCCAGATGACGGCGGCCGCCGCGATCCCTGGGCTCCTTGGCGATCTCGTCCTGAATCGCAATGGTCTCCGCGGATGAAATCCAGCGGGCGTTGGGCAATGTCACAAGGCTCCCAAACGGGGTGGATTGGACCACCCGATTGGCAAGAAGCCCGCACGGGCCCTCCAAGCCCGCGATGAACCACGCCGGGAAATGGGGCGTGCGGACTCCAATCCGGATGGCGCTGTCCAGGTCGACGCTGAGGTTGCTGCTCTCAGACTGGATATCCCAATAGTTCCCGCAATTGATGAACGTGTCCCCATCTCCCAGGGTGACGGGATGGGAGAGCTGAACCGATCCCGATCCCAGTATGGCACCGTCCTCGGGCGACCAGGAGAGGTCTATGGGGCTCGTCGAGTAGACGCCCTCCTGGCGCTCCGGCCGCCGATTGTAGAGCACGATCTTGATAGGGGTCGGCATCTCGCCCCAGAAGGACGCGGGAAGCAGGGCAAGCCGGGCGGCCGTCGCCAGTTGCAGGGCGCGCGCATAGGTTTCGTTGAAGCTCGCGGGGCAGTGCGAGATGATTTCGAACCCCGGCAATGAGATGTACTGCCACGGATTCCCGGTCGAGGCCTCGACGAATACGGGATCAAGCACCGTGATCTCCCCGCTGGGAGTCGCGGCAATCCCGGGGCTTGATACGGCGGCCAGCGGCAGGAGAGGGATCATCACCCGCACGAGGAGATATCCGCAGGACGCGTTGAGATTGGTCATCCAATTCACTCGCAATGGTGCAGGGATTCGTAATGGCATCCCCCACCGGCGACAATCACCTTTCAGCGTGCACCCGATGACCGGGCTTCGGCCTAATCCCCGCGGCATCAAGGTTTGGGGGGAACCCAGGCTGCCGTCCCACGAGGGGCGTCCTGAAGCCGCCGAGCCCGGGCCTTCAGCCGCGCCGCTGCTCGGGGTCGGCAGCATTCGCAGGAAACGTGCAACCGGCGGGGGACGCCCCCACTCGCACGGCGACCCGCCGCCGCAGGGCGCTAGCGAAACCTTGACCTGCACAGCGCCCTCGGTGAACTTCCCACGGTGAATACAAAAACCCTTGGCAGGCTACTTTCGGCGTCTTGCTTGTGCCTTGCGTTGACCGGGCGCGCTTCGGCGTCGCATGACGGCGGAGGAGAAGTGGTCTCGATGGGCAACGACACCTACTCGATCACCCGCGAGGCAAAGACCGCGTTCAACAGGGACGTCGAAAAGCTGAAGGCCGACGCCAGCGACGCGGCTGCCAAGTACTGCGAGGCCCAGGGCAAGCAGCTGAAGGTGGTTTCCCTCACGGGAACCGTGCCCTTTTTCGGCACGGGCTACGCCAAGGCAAAGATCGTGTTTAGGGCCCTCAGCCCAGGAGACCCGGGCCTGACGAGCGAGACGGCGCAGATGGCTCCCGCCGTGGCCTCCTCCGTGGCTCCCTACACGCCTCCCTACGTGCCTCCGGCCGCGGCTCCCGCCGAGAAATCGCTGTCGACCGACGAGCTTTACAACGACCTTCTCAAGCTCGATGACCTGCGCAAGAAGGGCATCCTCTCGGACGACGAGTTTCAGGCGGAAAAGAAGAAGGTGCTGAGCCGATCGAAGTAACTGGGCCTCTCCGGGGAAATCGATCGGCGGCACGCGGACTCGGTTGCGGGCCCGGGCGGCAAAGGGCCGGCGATCGGCGGGACATCGAGACGCGACGCAATAATACGAGATGGACTCACACGTTAGATTCCTCGTCTGGATTTTGCTCGTCGTGGCGGCGGCCTACCTGATCTGGACCATGGTACGGTCGTCCAGGTGGATGCGTCTTCAGGCGGAGTCAGCGGAGAGGCAGAGAAACCTGATGGGGCGGTCCGCGCAGGCGGAGCAGGTCGTCGGGGAATCGATCAAGATTCAGGAAGAGCAGCTGCGGCTTACTAGGGAGCTCGTTGGGGAGCTCAAGGGATTGAGGGAGGATTCGGAGGAAAGGCAAAAGGCGCTGATCGCGCGATCCGCGGAGGCGGAGCGAAACGTCAGGGAGATGGTCAGACTTCAGGAGGAGCTGCTTCGCCTGACAAGGGAGATGGTCGGAGAGATCAAGGCGCTGCGGGAAGGCCTTGAGCGAAGGAATGCCTGACGAATCGCCGGATTCGGCGGAGGCAGGCGGCATTTGGTACTTTTCCCCAACGCTCGGAATCAAGGGCTGGCTGTGCCCCGCTAGGCGGCATTCGAGAAGCGCCGACTCACGGCCGAGGAAACGGACGCAGCCATGGACGTGCGGCGCCCCGGCCCAGCCAGGGCCCAATGCAGGGAGCGGGAGCGGTCTTCTTTGATTTTGAAAACGGCGGCTGGCGTGCCATAAGAGTCTGCGTCCGACCCGCGCCTCGGCGCGGGCGGCCCCATGAAACTGAAGACACGCATGCTGCTCGCCCTTTTCCTCGTCGGGAGCCCGCTGCTTGCCATCAACGCAAGGTTTCAGAATGCGGTCAAGGCCCGGATTGAGAATGGATATGCGATCGTGCTGTTCGCCGACGGCACGAAGGGCGTGTTTCCGCTCGGCTCGCTGAAGGAGGAGGACCGGACCTGGCTCGAATCCCTGAGCGCCGAGAACCCGCTCGCCCGCGGCAAATCCGAGGTCGTGGTCGTGAAGGAGGCGCAGACGACCGCGGTCAAGAAGACGATCCAGGTCGCCACCGCCGTGGGCCCGCTGGAGACGGTCCAGCTCGTCCAGCCGAACGTCATGAGGGATCAGATCGACGCCACGTGCATGCTGTATGCCCGCGTCCATTGGCTGGACATCGCGGGCTTCTACATGCCGGTCGTCGACCTCTACAAGATCATCAACAACTCAAGTCCGGCCCACCCGTGGGCTGACCCGTTCTACCGCCAGTCACTCGTCGGCCTCATGGACAAGTTCACGCCTAGACCGGTGATCCACAACCTGCCGGGCCAGGCGGACCCATTCAAGTGGGCCAGGGACGAGATACGAAAGGGGCGCCCCGTTCTGGCCTCGTTTCCCAGGGAGGTATGGCAGGACCTCCCCCCGGGCTTCATCGCCGCCCACCCCTGGAGCGGCGGCAACGTCGGCCACCAGGTCGTCATCAACGGCTTCACGTGGAACAAGGACACCCAAAAGGGGACGTTTCACATCATAAACTCATGGAGGGAGCTGCCGGAGTTCGACCTGAAGACGGAGGCGGCCGACGGCGCCATGGTTATTGAGCAGAGCCTTTCTCCCAAGGGGGAGCCGAGGGAGGAGGCTGCAAAGCTCACGGTCGTCGACGTGACCCTCGTTTCATCCATGGGCAAGACCAATCTGTACAAGGTCGAGACCAGCGACGGCATCCGCAGGGTGGCGGCTCCGAACGCGGACGCCGCGAGGAAGATGGTCGAAAGCGAGGATTCGGCCCCCTGACGCAATGGCCATCCAGGGACCGCGGAGCCTGGGGGCATGCGACCCCGGGTCCCTTCACGAGGACGGGCCGGATGCGCTCCCGCTGCCGGCCTTCGCCGACTTCCGATGAAACACACCGACAAGATTGCACTGGTAACCGGCGGCAGCCGGGGCCTCGGCCGCAATATCGCCTTGCAGCTCGCTCGCAGCGGCTCGGACGTCATCCTCACCTACCGCCAGCGGAAGGAAGAGGGGGAGGCGGTCGTCGCTGAAATAGCTAAGTGCGGCCGCAGGGCCGTGCTGCTTCAGCTGGACGCCGCCGACATCCGCAGCTTCGGCGCCTTCCGGAGCTCGGTCGAGGCGGCGCTCGGGGAGAGCTGGCGGCGAGGCCACTTCGACTTCCTCATAAACAACGCCGGGATCAGCGGGCACGCGCCCATCGCGCAGACGACCGAGGCCGTCTTCGACAGCCTGCTCAATGTTCACTTCAAGGGCGTGTTCTTCCTGACCCAGAGGCTGCTCCCGCTCATCGCGGATGGCGGCCGGATCGTGTGCATATCGAGCGGACTCGCGCGATTCGCGATCCCGGGGTTCGCGGCCTACGCGTCGATGAAGGGGGCGATCGAGGTGTTCACAAGGTACCTCGCAAAGGAGTTGGGCCCGCGAGGCATAAGCGCGAACGTCGTGGCGCCCGGCGCCATCGAGACGGATTTCACGCGCGGCGCGTTTGAGGGCAATCCTGGGCTCAAGGCCGCCCTCGCCTCGCAGACCGCGCTGGGACGGGTGGGGGTCGAGGACGACATCGGCGGCGTCGTGGATTTTCTCTGCTCAGAGGCGGGCCGCTGGGTCAACGCGCAGCGGATCGAGGCCTCGGGCGGAATGTTTCTGTAGGGCCGGCCGGGGAGGGGAAACGGGGTTTCCAGATTGCCCCCGCCGCGTCCTTGCCCAAGCTGGCCGTCTTATGCCCGAAAGGTTCCCAAGGTTGTCTCCATGAAGAAGCGCAATCCGGCGAAGCCCTTGAGCGGGAACAAGCACCTCCTGAGGTGGGTCGACAAGATGGCGGAGCTCTGCAAGCCCGACGCTCTTCACTGGGTGGACGGCTCGAGGGAGGAAAACGAGGAGTTGTGCGCCGCGATGGTGGCCGGCGGGACCTTCATCAAGCTGAACGGCAGGAAGTGGCCGGGCTGCTACTACGCGCGCAGCGACCCGAACGACGTCGCGCGCGTCGAGGACCGCACATTCATCTGCTCCCATTCGCGCGAGGCCGCCGGACCGACCAACAACTGGGTGAATCCGTTCGAGATGCGCCGCAAGCTGCGCGAGATCTTCAACGGAGCGATGCGGGGGCGCACGATGTACGTCCTGCCCTTCAGCATGGGCCCGGTCGGCTCGCCCATGTCGCTGATCGGCGTGCAGCTCACCGATTCGCCTTACGCCGTCGCCAACATGCGGATCATGGCGAGGATCGGCCTTCCCGTGCTCGCGGAGATCGACAAGGGCGAGAAGCGCGTCGTGCCGTGCATACATTCCCTGGGCGCGCCGCTCGCGAAGGGCGCCAAGGACGTGCCGTGGCCCTGCAACAAGGAGAAGTACATCGTCCACTTTCCGGAATCCCGCGAGATCTGGAGCTACGGATCCGGCTACGGGGGCAATGCGCTCCTCGGCAAGAAGTGCTTCGCGCTTCGGATCGCCTCGAACATCGCCCGCGACGAGGGCTGGATGGCCGAGCACATGCTGATCGTCGGCCTCGAGAACCCGCAGGGCGAGAAGACCTATGTCGCGGCAGCGTTTCCGAGCGCCTGCGGCAAGACCAACCTGGCGATGCTGGTCCCCCCCAAGGCCTTCGCCGACCAGGGGTGGAAGCTGTGGACGCTGGGCGACGACATCGCGTGGCTCAAGCCCGACTCCAACGGCAGGCTGCGGGCGATCAACCCCGAGGCGGGCTTCTTCGGCGTGGCGCCGGGCACGTCCGTCAGGACCAACCCGAACGCAATGGCCACGCTGTCGAGAAACACGATATTCACGAACGTCGCCCTCACGCCGGACAGGGGGGTTTGGTGGGAGGGGATGACCGAGGAGCCCCCGCCGCGGCTGACCGACTGGCAGGGGAACGAGTGGGTTCCGGGCTGCGGCAGGCCCGCGTCGCATCCCAATGCGCGCTTCACCGCCCCGGCTTCCCAGTGCCCAACGATCGACGCCGACTGGGAGAAGCCCGACGGCGTCCCGATAAGCGCCATCGTCTTCGGGGGCCGCCGGGCGGGCACTATACCGCTCGTTTACCAGGCGTTCAACTGGAGCTCCGGAGTGTACGTCGGCGCCACGATGGGGTCGGAGACGACGGCCGCGGCGGCGGGCACGCTCGGGAAGGTGCGTCGCGACCCCATGGCGATGCTCCCGTTCTGCGGCTACCACATGGGGGACTATTTCAGGCACTGGATCGTCATGCAGAGGAGCCTGAGCGAGACGCCGCGCATCTTCCACGTGAACTGGTTCCGCAAGGACGCCGAGGGCAGGTTCCTTTGGCCTGGATTCAGCGAGAACATGAGGATCCTCAAGTGGATCGTGGACCGGGCGAGGGGAAGGTCCCTGGGCCAGGAGACCCCTATCGGGTGGATGCCCAGGCACGAGGACATCGACTGGACGGGGCTCGACCTGCCGAAGGAACGCTTCCGCGAGCTCCAGTCATTCGACCGCGCGGCCTGGAGGAACGAGGTCATGAGCCACGAGGAGCTTTTCCTGGACCTCCACGACCGTCTCCCGAAGGAGATGGTCTACGAGCGCGAGCTCCTCATTTGCCGGATGTGACGGGCTTCAGCCCGTAGAGTTCGGCTGCGTTGCGCCAGAAGATCCTCTCCCTCCACTGCGCGGGCAGCGCCGGTAGCGCCACCTTGGGGTTGTCGAAGTCCCAGTGGGGGTAGTCGCTCGAGAAAAGGAACATCTCCGGGGCGCCGATCATCTCGAAGATCTGCAGCAGGTGCGCCGGGTTCTGCGGCTCCTCCGTGGGCTGCGTCGTGAGGCGCACATGCCCGCGGATGTACTCGCTCGGCAGCCGCTTGAGCCACGGCACCTGGGAGCGCAGCCCCTTGTAGTTCTTGTCCATCCTCCACATGAGGTGCGGGAGCCACGCGATCCCGCATTCGATCGCGACGAACCTCAGGCCCGGGAACTTCTCGAACACGCCCTCGCAGACAAGCGAGTTCACGTGCGCCATGGCGTTGATCGGGACGATATTGTGCCATTCGAAGTAGCGAGTCGGCCGGCCGGCCGGGGTGGGGGTGTCCGCGGTGCCCGCCCCCTCCGTGCCAGGGTGGATCGCGACGGGAAGTCCGTGGGCGGCCGCCGCCTCATAGATGGGGTGGTAGAAGCGCTGCCCGAACAGGCGGTTCGATCCCGCCCCCATAAGGACCTGGACGAACCGCTTGTCGGGCGCGCAGCGCTCGATCTCGCGGGCGGCCGCCGGCGGGTCGGAGTGATTGACGACGATCGAGCCGCGAAAGCGGGGCGAGCGGTCGAGCCATCGCCCCGCGAGATTCATGTTGTAGGCGGTCGCGAGCGCCGAGCCCCAGTCCGGGTCGAAGTGCGTCGACACGCCGAGGACGTGCGAGCCGGTTAGGATCGCATAGTCGATGCCAAATCTGTCGAGGTGGTCCCTGATGAGATGGTCCGGGTCGCTTCCCGCAAGCCCGCCGGAGGGCGGCCTCGCGTCCTCACGCTGGACGCCGACCGGCGACACGTACCCTGCGGGGGGGACCGCGATGCCGTGCCGGTCGGCGAACTCCTGCCAGAGCCTGGGCAGGAAGGGCCGGAGCTCCGCGCGCGCATCCGCGAACGCATTGTGCACGTCTGCGTCGATGAGGGGCATCGGTGTGGGGCAGCCTGGCCGGCCGTCAGCCGGGCAGCAAGACGTACAGCGTGCCGTCCGACTCTTCCAGGGGGAACCGCTCCAGGCCGCCTGCCTCCACCGGGACCTCCTTGAGCCTGGTCTCCGGGTCGACGATGTGACCGCCCGTCTTCAGGTCGAACTCCCACCCGTGCCACGGGCAGCGCAGGATGCGCCCCTCCATCCCGTAGATGTACTCGTAGACTCTGGACGGCAGGGATGTCCCCGAGACACGGCCGACGCAGACTGGCCCCCCCGCGTGCGGGCACACGTTGCGGTAGGCGCGCACGTCGCCGCCCACGTTGAACAGGCCGATCTCGATCGCCCCGACCGAGACGAGCTTTCGGCCGCCGGGGCCTAGCTCGCCCGCCTGGGCTACGGGGTGGCGCTTCATGGGGATCGCAAAATCGGGGAATCCGATCCAAAGTGGCCCAAGGAAGATGAGCAACCGCGCACTTGCCCCGAGCACGCCCGCCCAGCAACCCGCGGCGCCGGATCCCGCGGTCGATTGCCCCGGCCTCCGCTGGGCGGACGGAAGACTGTCGGCGGTCCGGGAGCGCCTGGTCGCGGAGGAACCGCTTGCGGTCGAGATCGCCTATGAGCGCCGGGGGCAGGCCGTGCACCGGGTGCTTTCCGTCACGATGCGGACGCCGGGCGAGGATGCGGACCTTGCGCTTGGATTCCTCTATTGCGAGGGGCTCATCGACCGGGCGGAGGACGTCCTCGGGGGCGAGCTGCTCGGCGAGAACGCGCGCGGCGAGAAGATCCCGACATGGAGGGTCCGGCTCGCCCTCTCGCCCAGGGCGCACGAGGTCGGGCGCGTGAGCCGCGGGGTCATGACGAGCGCGGCATGCGGCCTGTGCGGCCGGACATCGCTCAAGGGGCTCCGCCCGCCGCCGGCATCCGCGACGACCGGAGCGCCGGCGGTTTCCGGGGACGATGTCGTCTCGCTTCCCGGCAGGCTGAGGCGGATGCAGAGGGTCTTCGCCGAGACGGGCGGCTGCCACGGGGCCGGTCTCTTCGACGAGGCGGGGGCGCCGCTCATCGTCCGCGAGGACGTCGGGCGCCACAATGCCGTCGACAAGGTGATCGGCGCGGCCCTGCGGGGCGGTGTCCCGACCGCCGGGAGGACCCTTGTCCTCAGCGGCAGGGCGGGATTCGAGCTGGTGCAGAAGGCGGCTGCCGCCGGCATCGCCCTCGTGGTCGCGGTTGGCGCGCCCTCTTCCCTTGCGGTCCGGCTGGCGCGGGATGCCGGGATGACGCTTGTCGGTTTTGCGCGGGAGGGCCGGTTCAACGTGTATGCGCAATCCGGGCGGCTCATCCGCGGCTGACGGGCGGCACGGCATGAACGTCGTTCGGATCTATCGTTCGCCCGACCACGCCTATTCGGGGCACTACGGCGGGCCCGCAGGAACCGCGCCCATGACGGAGGTGGCGAGGGCCAGGCTCGTTGCGGGACGCGGCGTCGAGGGCGACAGGTATTCCAAAAGGCAGGATGCGAAGGGCCAGGTGACCTTCTTCGCGGAGGAGACCTGGCTGCGGCTCTGCCGCGAGCTCGGCCGAGCCGACCGCCAGCCGGATGTGTTCCGCCGCAACGTCATCGTCCGCGGGACCGACCTTAACGCGCTCATCGGGTGCGACTTCGAGGTACAGGGCATCCGGTTCCACGGGGTGGAGCACTGCAAGCCGTGCATCTGGATGGAGCAGGCGTTCGCCCCCGGGACCCTCGCGCTCCTGAGCGAGTGGAGGGCGGGGGGGCTGCGCGCCCGCGTGCTCTCGGACGGATGGCTCGCCGTGGGCGACGCGGAGGCCGAGCGATGCTCGGCGTAGTGCTCGCCGGCGGCGAAGGCCGGCGGATGGGACGCGACAAGGCGGAGCTGCCGGTCGACGGCGAGCCACTGTGGAGGAGGCAGGCCCGCGTGCTTCGCGGCGCAGGCGCGGAGAGGGTCGTGCTAATCAGGCGCCGCGGGCAGGCGCCCGTCGAATCCGCCGACTGCCGCCTCGATGTCTTCGCCCGCTCGGGCCCGCTTGCGGGGCTGCACGCGGCGCTGGGGATTCCCGGGCACCTCTGGGTGGCGGTCCTTGCTGTCGACATGCCCGGGATCGATCCGGCATGGTTCGCATGGCTGCGGGGCTTCTGCAGGCCGGGCGCCGGCGCGATCGCGAGGCACGCGCAGGCGCTCGAGCCGCTGGCTGCGATCTATCCCGCGCAGGCGCGGGAGGGGCTCGCGGAGCGCCTCGTCCGCCGCGACCTGTCGGTCCGGCGGTTCGCCCTCGAGCTCGCGGCAGCGGGAAGGCTGGTCGTGGTGCCGCTCCCGGCGGGAGCCGCCACGCGGGTCGCGAGCCTCAATGCGCCGCCAGCCGCACCCACCGGGCACCCAGCCGGCTGCTCTTCACCACGGCCTCGATGAAGGCCATCCCCTCGATCCCGTCGTCGATGGTGGGAAAATCGAGGTTGCGCGGGATGGGCCGGCCCTCCACCTCGGCGGAGATGGCGCGGAACGCCTCGCGATAGATGTTTGCAAACGCCTCAAGATAGCCCTCGGGGTGGCCGAAAGGAACCCGGGTGAACCGCTTCGCCTCGTTGCCCACGTAGCTGTTGCCGCGGCGCCAGATTTGCCGCGGCTGGTCGACGAACTTCAGCGCGAGCTCGTTGGGATGCTCCTGGTGCCATTCGAGCGAGGCGCGCGTCCCGTAGACGCGGATGTTCAGGTTGTTCTCGTCGCCGGCGCAGACCTGCGACGCGTGGAGAACCCCCTTCGCGCCTCCCTTGTACCGCACGAGAACATTGCCGTCGTCGTCGAGCTTGCGGCCTTTGACAAACGTGCTCAGGTCCGCGCACAGCTCCTCGATCCTCAGGCCGGTGATGTAGCGAGCAAGGTTCTCGGCATGGGTGCCGATGTCGCCCATGCAACCCGCGGCGCCGCTGCGCCTGGGGTCCGTGCGCCACGAGGCCTGCTTCATGCCCGTGCGCTCGAGGGCCTCGGAGAGCCACCCCTGGGGGTATTCGACGACGACCTTTCGGATCGTGCCGAGCGTCCTGTTCCGCACGAGCTCGCGCGCCTGCTTGACCATGGCGTTTCCCGTGTAGTTGTGGGTCAGGACGAACACCTTGGCCATCCTCTGCGCGATCGACTTGAGCTTTATCGCCTGGGCAAGGTCAAACGTGACCGGCTTGTCGCAGACGACATTGAATCCGGATTCCAGGAATAGGCGCGCCGGGGCGTAGTGCTGGTGGTTCGGCGTGACGATGACGACGAAGTCCAGGCGAAGCTCGGCGGGCATCGCCGACTCGGCCTTCGCCATCTCCCGGTAGGATGCGTAGACGCGCGCGGGATCCAGGAAGAGGTCGGCTCCGGACGCTCTCGAACGCACGGGGTCGCTCGAGAGCGCCCCGGCCACGAGCTCCGCGCGTCCGTCCATTGCGGCCGCGATCCGGTGCACGGGGCCGATCAAGGCGCCGCGCCCGCCGCCGATCATGCCAAATCTGAGTCTTCTGCGCATTCGTGTCAGGAAGCCGTTTCGATTCCGTGGAGGTCCGCGCCTTTCACCGGTTCTTCTTGTCGAACGCCGCGTCGAACGCGGCCAAGCTCGGCGGGAAGTCCACCCTGCGGACGAATGCCGCCGCCTCGGTGGCGCCATGCACGCGGTCCATCCGGATGTCCTCCCACTCGACCGACAGCGGTCCGCGGTAGCCGACGTCGTTGAGGGCCACGATAATGTCCTCGAACCGGATGTCCCCGTGCCCGAGCGAGCGGAAATCCCAGTAGCGGCGGGGGTCGCCGAAGCTCGTGTGGCCGCCAAATACGCCC
>DATNHT010000072.1:0-7865 GCA_035604815.1 Opitutaceae bacterium | reverse complement strand
TGAGGTCCGGCGACCACCCGAGGTTGAGCGTGGGGAATCCGATGGTCTTCCCAAGGTGCTTGCCGTGCACGACGGTTCCCTCCGCCGTGTAGACATAGCCGAGCATCGCCGCCGCGCCCTTCATGTCCCCGTTTTGGATCCGCTCGCGGATCCTTGTACTGCTGATGGGCTCGCCGTCTAGGTTCACGCGCGGCGCGCTAAAGACGGTGATCCCATGTCGGCGGCCCTGCTGGATCAGCGTCGCGACGTCGCCCTTGCGCCCCTGCCCAAAGCGGAAGTTGTCGCCCACGTAGATGCCGGCGAGACCCGGAAGGTGGCGCTTGATCAGCGGCACGAATTCCTCGGCGGTTATCGCAGCAAACACCCGCGTGAACGGCTGCACCACGACCGCGTCCACGCCCATCGCGCCGAACTTGGCCACTTTGGCGGGCAGGTCGAGAATCATCCGGGTCGGGTTGTCCGGTTTGAATAGGACGCTCGGGTGCGGTGAGAATGTCAGCACCACCGACACGCCCCCGCTGTGCCGGGCAGACTGGACCGCTCCCTCGATGACGGCACGGTGGCCGAGGTGGACGCCGTCGAACATTCCGATGGCGACATGGAGCGGGCGAGGAGGCAGGGCCACCCGGTCGAGGCCGTCGAATTGGGCGGGATAGCTCACAGCGCCACGCTTGGGACGGCCTGGTGCACGGGAATGAGCCTCCTATCAATCTCGGCAAGGGATAGCTCCTCGATCTGCTCCAGGGTCAAGGCCTGCGAAACGTTGAACCGGTCGGTCGCGGTCCTGCGCAGGGCGCAGAGGTGGGCGCCGCACCCGAGCTTCGCCCCGAGGTCATTCGCGAGCGTCCGCACATAGGTACCCTTGCTGCAACGCAGCCTGAAATCGATGTGGGGCGTGGCAAAGCGAAGGAGGTCCCATGCCATCACGCGTATGAACCGCGGCTCGCGCTCGACCTCCAGCCCTTTCCTGGCCTTTTTGTAAAGCGCCACCCCGTGCACTTTTATGGCGGAATACATCGGCGGCAACTGATACTGGTCCCCGAGGAACCCCTGCAGCGCGATGCGGACCTCGGCCTCCGTCAGCGGCGGCACCGGCCTCGTTTCCATCACCTGGCCGTCGGCATCCTGCGAATCGGTCGTCTTGCCGAGTTCGACCGTCCCTTCGTATTCCTTGTCGAGGCTGATCAGGTACTGCGAGACGCGCGTCGCCCTGCCGAGGAGGATGATCAGGAGGCCGGTCGCCATCGGGTCCAACGTTCCCGCGTGGCCGATCTTCCTCATCCGGAGCTTCCCGCGAAGGCGCGCGACGACATCGTGCGAGGTATGGTCGCGGGGCTTGTCGACGAGCAATACGCCCTCGAGTTCCTTTTGAAGCAGGGGCATGGTTCGCTACACGGGGCGCTTCGCAAGTTCGGCGTCCATCACCCGCAGGCTTTCACCCAGGGCGCCCAGGAGCAGCGTGCGGAATTCTCCGCCCGGTTTCTTCAGGCTAAGACCCGCGGCGCACGCGTGGCCGCCGCCTCCAAAACGCCCGGCGACAAGGTCCAGGCGGCTGAGGGGGTCCTTGGCGCGCAGGCTCGCCTTGACGCCGCCGTCCTGCCTTTCCTCGATCAGGACGCCGATGTCGACGCCGTCGACACACCGCGCGAAGTCGACGAGGCCCTCCGTGTCCTCGGCAGTGGTTCCCGTCGCCTCGAAGACCCCGGGGGGCAGCGTCCCGATGCACACCCGCCCGCCGAATTCCATCTCGAGCGACGCAAGGAAGATCCGCAGGAGCCGGAGTCTCCCCGACGACTCGCGCTCATAGAGCTCGTAACCCGCCTCGGACGGCGAGGCGCCCCGGGCGACAAGCTCCCCGGCGAGGACAAAGGTGCGCTGGGACGTGGAGCCGAACCGGAACTGCCCCGTGTCGGTCATGATCCCCGCGAAGAGCGCGGCAGCCGTGCCAGCGTCAATGGGTAGCCCCGCGTCGATGAGGAGCCCGGCGAGCACCTCGCATGTGGCCGCCGAGGCATTGTCCACGATGTTGATGGCAGCGAACTCGCTGTTCGAAAGGTGGTGGTCGATGTTGCCCGCAGGAGAGGGGAAGCGCGCCCTCAGGCGCTCTCCCGCCCGCCCGTGGTCGGCGCAGTCAACGAAGACCGCGACCGCCTCCGCGGGCAGCAGGAGGGCTTCTTCTGTGCCCATGAAGTCCAATCCGCGGGCGACGTACCCGAGGCGGCGCGGGATCGGGTCGGTATTCACGCACACCGTCCTCGATCCCCTGGCGTTCAACACCCGCGCGACCGCCACCTGCGCGCCGATGCAGTCGCCGTCGGGCCGCGAATGCCCGATTACGGCGACCGCCTTTCCGGAGACATCAGCCAGCAAGCGGCCGAAGGCCCTGGAGAATTTAGGGTAGAATTTTCCCATGGCTCGGTTCCTCGGAGGGTCCGCCGGCACGCTCGATCTCGTCAAGCGCCTGGAGCACCCGGGCCACGCGGGCGCTGGACTTGTCGAGCACGTACGTGAAGTGCGGCATGTACTTGAGCACGATGCGCCGCGCCAGCTCCCTGCGGATCTCCGGCGCCCGGCCCAATAGCCAGCGAAACCTTTCGTTGACCGTTTCCGGGTCGCCCACGACCGCGACAAATATTCGCCCCTCGCGCAGGTCCGGCGCCACTCTGACCTCGGTTATGGTCATCGCGACCGCCTCGGCCGCGTGACGGCGCCGAAGGATGTCGCTGACCTCGCGCTGGACGAGCTCGTTGATTCTGACGATGCGGTTGGACACGAACGTGGGCCGGGTGGCGGACCCGTCAGAGGGACGCCCGGACCTTTTGGGTATCGTAGCACTCGATGACGTCGCCCACCTGGTAGCCGTTGAAATCGTCCAGCTTGACGCCGCACTCGAGGCCGGCGCGCACCTCGTTGGCATCGTCCTTGAAGCGCTTCAGGGTCGCCACCTTGCCCTCATGCACGACCTCCCGCCCCCGGCGCAGGCGTGCCGCCGCGCCGCGGTTCACCTTGCCCTCGGTGACGAGGCATCCGGCCACAAACCCCTTCGCCAGCGGGAACGTCGCGCGCACCTCGGCGGCCCCGAGCTTGATTTCCTTGATGTCGGGATCGAGCAGGTCCGCCATCATCTCGCGCACCTTGTCTCCCAGCTCGTAGATGATCTCATAGGTCTCGATGCGCACGGTGTTGTGCTTGGCGAGGGGGGTCACGCCGTTCTCCAGCTTGGTGCTGAATCCGAGGATGACGGCGCCGGCCGCCGCGGCCATGATCACGTCGTTCTTCGTGATCAGGCCGACGTCGGTGGAGACGATCTCGAGCGACACCTTGGTGCTCTTGATTCCCTCGAGGATTTGCCTCACGGCCTCCGCGGATCCGTACACGTCAGCCTTGATGATGACCTTGAGCACCTTCTGCTGGGTCGCGGCGATGTTGGCAAACAGCTGCTCGACGGAGACGTCCTTGGGCGCCGAGGCCACGGTCGTGACCTCCTTCTTCACTCGGTGCGCCTCCTCCTCCGCGAGGTTCTCGGCCTCCCTGGCATTCTTCGCTCCCCTGAAGGTGGCCCCGCTGTCCGGGGTGCCGGACCAGCCGATGACCCTGACCGGCATCGAGGGGAGCGCCTGCTTGATCGGGCGCCCCTGGTCGTCGAAGAGCGCGCGCACCTTGGCCCAATGGAAGCCGCAGACGATGGCGTCGCCCGTGCGAAGGGTGCCCTTTTGGACGATCACCGTCGACAGCGGACCGCGGCCCACGTCCACCTGGGATTCGATGACCACCCCCGAGGCTTCGGCCTTGGGGTTCGCCTTGAGCTCCAGGACGTCGGCCTGAAGGAGGATCATCTCCAGAAGGTCATTGATGCCCGTCCCCTTCACGGCCGACACCGGCACCGTGATTGTCTCCCCGCCCCAATCCTCCGGCACGATGCCCCGCTGCTGCATCTGGGCCTTCACCTGGTCAAGGTTGGCGCCCTTCACGTCCATCTTGTTGACGGCGACGATAACCACCACCTTGGCGTTGCGCGCATGCTCCAGGGCCTCGTCCGTCTGGGGCATGAATCCGTCGTCCGCCGCGACGACCAGAACCGCGATGTCGGTGACCGACGCACCGCGCGCCCGCATCTTGTTGAACGCCGCGTGCCCCGGCGTGTCCAGAAAGGTGATCTTCCTGCCGTTGTGCTCGACCTGGTACGCCCCGATGTGCTGGGTGATGCCGCCGGCTTCTCCTGCGGCGACGTTTGCCTTGCGGATCGAGTCGAGCAGCGTGGTCTTGCCGTGGTCGACATGGCCTAGGATCACGACGACCGGGGGCCTCGCCTCCATGTCCTTCGACTCGTCCTCAACCGGCTTCGCCTTGTCCTTGTCCTTGGCCAGCTGCTGCTGCGACACGTCCCCCCTGTGCTTTATGTCCAGGATGAACCCGTACTTCTCGGCGACCTTCTGGGCCACGGCCTCGTCGATCGTCGAATTCATCGACGCGAATCCCACGATCTGGTTGAGCTCCGAGATGAGCTTGAACGGCTTAAGGCTCAGCGCGACGGCGAAGTCCCGCACGATGACGGGCGGCTTCAGGTGGATGGTCTTGACGTCGCCATGGACCGTAACGACCGGCGCCGAAGTTGCGGCGGGGGAGAGCTGCGGAAGCGGCCGCGGAAAGGAGGCAGCCCTGGCCGGAAGGGGCGGAGGGGCCGCAGGCGGCTTGGGCGCCTCGACCTGCGGAGGCGCGTGCAGGATGGCGGCGGCTCGAGGCGGAAGGACGGACGGCGCGGCCTTCGGCGCCAATAGAGGCGCGGCGACCGGCGCCGGCGGGGCGGAGCGCGGCGGCGATACGGGCCGCGGGGGCGGAGGGGACGGCGCCTTGGCGAGGGGTGCCGCGGGGCGGGCGATCGCCGAAATCTTTGCGACCGTCTCGCGTTCGCGGGCGACGTCCTGCGCCGTCTTGACGAAGATGCCGGCGGGCATCCTCGGCTTCGGGGGCTCGGCGGCCGGGGCGGAGGCGGTCGGAGCCGGCGGCTCCGAGACCGCCGCGGGCGCCGGCGCGGCCTTGGAAGCGAACTCCTTCTCTATCTCCTCGATGTAGATCTTGCTGACCGTGCTGGACACGGACTTCGTGTCGGCGGCGACGTATCCGCGTTCCTTGAGCAGGGCCAGCATCTCCCGGCCCTCCATGTTGTGTTTCTTCGCGAGTTCGTGGATGCGGATGCTCATTCGGCAGGCGTCGGATTCGTCATGATGTGACGCGCATGATGACGTTCTGGGCTTCCTCGGCGGTGAATCCAGCGCTCACGAGATCCTCGGCCACCACGCCCTCGAACGCGGCGGGGGAATTGATGCCCATGTCGACCAGGCGCCCTGCGATCGCGGGCTCCAGGCCGAGCGCCTTGACGAGGGAAGCCACCGCGTTGCCGCGGGGATCGTCTCCCTCCGCCTTGAATTCCTCGATGTCGATGCGCCAGCCGATGAGGCGCGAGGTGAGTCGCGCATTCTGGCCTTTGCGCCCGATCGCGATCGCCAGGTCGTCCGTCGCGACCCTGAGCAGGATGCGGCGGTTTCGCTCGTCGATCACGATCTCGCGCGGCACCGCGGGCTTGAGGGCCTCGATGACCATCTCGCGCGGATCGGCAAAGTACTTTATGATGTCGATCTTCTCGCCGCCGAGCTCGCGCACGATCGTCTTCACGCGGGCGCCGCGCGCCCCGACGCACGCGCCCACGGGATCGACCTTGGCGTCTCTGGAGGACACGGCGATCTTCGTGCGGTAGCTGGGTTCGCGGGCGAACGCCTCGATCTTCACCGTCCCGTCGGCGATCTCGGTGACTTCGAGCTCAAATAGCCTCCTCACGAACTTAGGGCTCGCGCGGGTGAGGATGATTTCGGGGCCGCGAGGCGTGTTCTCGATCTCGAGGAGCAGGCAGCGGATGCGGTCGCCGGGCTGGTACTCCTCGCCCGGCACCTGCTCCTTCGCGGGCATGACCGCCTCGGCCTTGCCGATGTCGATGTAGATGTCATTGCGTTCCCTGCGGCGGACCGTCCCGGTCACGATGTTTCCGACCTGGTCCTTGAAGTCGTCGTAAATGCGGTCCTTCTCGAACTGCCTGAGCCTCTGCATGACGGCCTGGCGGGCCGTCTGGGCCGCTATGCGGCCCAGCGTGGACGGATCGATCTCCTTTTCGACAAACTCGCCAATGACCGCGCCAGCTTTGACGGCCTGGGCCTTCTCGACATGGATCTCGGTCTTGGGGTTGCTTACGGAATCAACCACCTTCATGAGGGCCCACGCGTGGAGCTGCCCGTTCTTGGGATTGATGTCGATCTTCAGCTCCTGGCCTGAGTTAACTCCCTTTTGGGCAGCGGTCTTGAGCGCATTCGCGATCGTCGCGATCATGTCCGCGCGCGGAATGCCCTTCTCTTTCTCCATGTACTCCAGGACGGAAAGAATCTCGCTGCTCATAGGTTGGAATTGTGGGAAAAAAAAAGTGGGCCCCAGGGCCCACTTTAATCTAAAAGTGAGTGTGATAAAGAACCAGTAGGCTAGCCCGCGCGCACGAAAAATGTCAAGCCCGGCTGCCCCTGGGGCTGTGGCACAGCATGTGGCTTTCAGGCTTGGACGTCATGCAATCTGTGCGGGCCGCGAAAGACGGCGCCCTTGGGCATAGCGCGAGAGCCTGCGCCTTCCACAAGGCGGGTGCCATCATTGGATCGGTTGCATGAAAGACCGCTCGCTGGCCATCGACCTTCTCCCGGCAGCCGTCCTTGGCGCCATCCGGGGACATCTTCCCATTTTGCGGGGCCCCGTTCCATCTGGCGATCGACTCCCTCCCGGGGGCAAATGCCGTTGCCGGCCAGTCGGTTCAGCCGCGAGAACCACCCGGCAACGCGATCTGCGAGCCGGAAACGACGCGAATGCCAGCCCGAGACGTGGGCTCCGTGGGGAAATTGGCGGAGGAGGAGGGATTCGAACCCCCGGTGAGCTTGCGCCCACGTCTGATTTCAAGTCAGGTGCCTTAAACCAGCTCAGCCACTCCTCCGAATGGTGCTTTAAAGCTGTGATACCGCCCGTGAAGGTCAATCGCTTAGGCGGCGGGCGTTAACCGTCAATGGCGGAAGACTGGGCTCGCGTCACCGAACTTGAGGGAGTTACTAAGGCCGAGCTTGCTCCGGAGCTCGCAAGCCTCCAAACGCGATACTGTTCGCTCCATGAGGCTCCCGACCGTTCTTGGCTTGGTCTTGCTCATTCCGCTGGTGCTCAGGCCCCAATCCGAGGACGCGGGAATAACTGACGCAGAGAGAAAGAATATCGGCGAGGCGAAACCGGAGAAGCGCGAGATACTGGCCGTTCTGCGCGAGGTGAACGCAAATCAACTGGCCCACCCCGAGCTGGATGCGTCGGCGGCAGCAGAACCGCTACGCCATATTTGGCTGCGTGTCACGTGGTACACCGGTGTCGTGGCAGCATGGAAGGCGACAGGAGATCCCTCCTTTTTGGAACAGTCTCTGGCCTACGGTCGGGAGCTTCATTGGCAGGTCGGCGAGGATCCTGACGGACCAAACCGCCTGTTCCCGATTCAGCTTTGGGCCGAACTCTATCTCGCCAAAAGGGACCGCGCTATGATCGACCCTTCGATCAACTGGCTGGCCACACCCGGCCCCCTCACGCCGGCAGGATCGAAACTATGGTACATGGATGCCCAAAATGCAGGCAGCCCCCCCATCCCTTACGTGGATTCACTTTATGGTGCGCCTGCGCTTGCGATGCTCGCCAAAATCACTGGGAACGTGGAATATCGCGACACGATGGATGCGTTCTTTGACGCCGTGACGGCACGACTGTTTGACCGTGAATCGGGATTATATTATCGCGACCCTAATTTT
>DATNHT010000071.1:0-25745 GCA_035604815.1 Opitutaceae bacterium | reverse complement strand
CCCCAGCCCCGCCGACCCCAGCCGCCCCAACCGCCGCCCCAGCCGCCCCAATACGGCCCGCCGTAAAGGAATGCGCCGTCGTAGTAGACAGTCTCAACATAGTGCCAGACCTCCAGCTGACCCCTCTCGTCGGTTCTGATGGTGACGCGGTCCGGTTGGCCCAAGGCGAGCTTCACCGCCTCTGCGCTGAAGCCAAGGCCCACTTGGCCGGCCTTTACAAGGGCCTGCTCCTGGGGCGTGAGCTGCGCGAATACTTCCGGATGATCATTGATCCGGGTTTCGGGAGTCGAACAACCTGCGAGCCACAACGCTCCCGAAACGGCGGCAAACGCGGCAAATAGGCTAGTCGTTTTCATGATGTTGATATCGGGAAGTTACTTGTGCGTTCTGGTTTCCGCAAACGGACGGACGGGTGCGTGAGACTCTCGTTTCCCGTGAATCTCGTGCTTCCTCCCAGCGGCATCCAGGCGTCGGGCCGAGGCCGAGACGAAAATTCTGGAAGTTTTCTTGGCGATGGGAGATTTCTAATCACTCGGGCAAACAACCGGCACAAAAGCTTCACATACATTAGACGTTACACGCGGATCGTAGTTTCACGCGACATGCGCAATCTCCTGATATTCTGGGACATAGACGGCACGATTCTCCAATCGGGCGGCGCTGGAATGAAGGCGCTCGGCGCGGCGCTCCAGGCCGTCTTCGGGGTCTCGGGGTCGTTCGCCGGAATCGATTTCGCCGGGCGAACCGACCCGTGGATCATCCGCCAGATCTTCACGAGGTTCGGGATCGAGGACACGCGGGAAAACCTGGCGAGCTACATCGACGGCTACATCGCCGCCCTGCCCGGGATTCTTGCGAGCAGCGGCGCCCGCGTCCTGCCCGGCGTGTCGGAAATCCTCCTGCGAGCGGCCGAACACCCGGACGTGGCCCAGGGCCTGCTGACGGGCAATCTTCGCCGCGGCGCGCAGACCAAGCTCGGGTTTCACGGCCTGTGGGGCTATTTCCCGATCGGAGCCTTCGCGGACGACAGCGACGTGCGCAGCGAACTGGGACCCCATGCCCTTCGTCGGGCCCGGGGCCACTGGGGTGTCGATTTCCCGGCGGAGCGGGTGTGGATCGTGGGGGACACGCCGCACGACATCGTCTGCGCGCGTGCATTCGGGGCCCGCGCCCTCGCGGTCGCCACGGGCGGCTCCGGCGTCCCCGAACTGGCGGCTCACAACCCGGACGCGGTGCTCGAGCATCTGGGCGACCCGGCGGCCTTCTGGCGGGTTGTCCAGCAGTAATTGATTGCCGGCGCAGCCACCCGCCGAAATATCCCGTATTTCAACCAACCCAGCCCGATGCCCCGCACCTACTCGATCGCAGTTGGATCGGACCACGCAGGATTCAGATACAAGGAATTGATCAAGGCGACGCTGCTCGCCGACGGGCACAGCGTCCGCGACATGGGCACGGACTCGGAGCAGCCGTGCGACTACCCGGATTTCGTGCGCCCGGTTGCCGAGGCGGTGGCCCGCGGCGAATTCGAGCGGGGAATCGTCCTAGGCGGATCAGGCAACGGCGAGGCGATCGTCGCCAACCGCGTGAGGGGCATCCGGTGCGGTCTGTGCTGGAACGAGCAGGTCGCAATCTGGAGCCGGTCCCACAATGACGCCAACTGCCTCTCTATCGGACAAAGGACGATCAGCGAGGATGAGGCGGTCACGATCGTCCGGACCTGGCTCGCCACCGAGTTCGAAGGGGGCAGGCACATAGCGCGGATCCGGAAGATCGACGGAGTTTGACCAAGACGAGACGAGGGGCGCCCTGGACCGTGGCGGCCGGACAAATGACCACCCCCGCCGCCATTTCCCTTGCCGATGGGCCCCCGCACGATGAAGCCGCCGGCGCTCAGGGGCGGACGCCGATGACGCGACAGGGCGGGCCCGGGGTCCCCGACCCGACCTCGCGAAGCAGCGCGAGCAGGACCTCCACCTGCTCCGCCGGGTCGAGGTGGTGCCGGGCAAGCCTCTCCCTGTAGGTCTGCAGGCTCGCAAGGAACCGTCCGAGATCCTCCGCGGATGGATTTTCCGAAAAGTCTCCAAGACCCGACCGGCTGAGGAAGCGGGCGTTGTGGGTCTGCTCGAACTGCTTTCTCAGGGGCACGCCGTAATACGGCTTCTTCAGGTAGATCGCGTCCGCAATGAGGGAAAAACCGGTAGTGCCGATGATGGCCTTGCAGTCGCAAAGATCCCTGAGGTAGCCCTCTCCCGGCGCCCGATAGCTGATGTTGCCGTCCTCGCCGACCCTGTTGTTGCAATAGACAACAAAGGTTTCACCCATTGTCTTCAGGACGCCTATGAGGTCGGGATTCGGCTTTGTCAGATAGACAAGCACGTGCTGGCCGGCCCTCGGCCGAAGGCCCCTTATCGCGCCCTGGACGACGGGCGAGACAAAGTGGACGTTCTGTCCACCGTGATCCGGCTTGTCGAAGGACTTGACGATATAATGCGCCGCCCCGTACGTGCAGACGCGGGTTGCCAGCTGCGCCACCTTGAGGGCAAAAGTGGCGGACCCGGGCGCGACGTTCACGTGCAGAAGCTCGTTCTGGTTATCCATGCTTATCAGCGGCCTCTTGAGGGCGTGCGACGCAAACGTGCTGAACGGCTCGTAGGCGGTGATGAACACGTCGGGCCGGAATGCCGTGAGCTCCCGCTTCAGTCGCCGCCAGTTCCGGAGATAGAATGGAAAGATGCGCAGGTTCTTTACCGTCGTGTCGAACAGGGACATGCCCCCGGGCTTGAAGTGGAGGTGGATGCCCGCGATCCGGGTGGGATTATAGTCCTTGAGCAAGGTGCACGCCCTGTCGCCGTAGGTGAGCACCCTGACGACGTGTCCCTCCCGCTGCAGTCGCGCGGCAATCTCGACGGCCTCGAAGACGTGCCCTAGGCCCTCGCCTGAGACCCCGTACACGATATTCATCGTTGTGACACACGCATCGAGCGCACGTGTGATGTGCACGCTTGCTGTCGATCGCGCAATCCGGAAGCGGCAGCCGGGCTCAACCGGCCGCGTGGGCCCTGGCGGCCTTCAGGGCGCAGCGACAGCTCGGACGGGCGCCACCCCTCGCGCGCGGGTTTCTAAGGCCGCGCCCAACGCCCGGCGCTCACGGCCCGCACGAACCCGACGCGGCGTCCCTCCGAAGGCGAGCTTGCCCAACTGGCGAGCGGCGCTCAGCGTAAAACCCCCGGCCCATGGCATTTCCCAAAGCTCCCGCCATCCTTGCGTCGCGCGACCTGCGCGCCGCGGATCTGGAAAGAAACCCGACCGATTCCCTCCTGCAAATCTACGCCTGGATGCAGCTGGCGCGCGTCGCGGACAACCGCATCCTCGAGCTCTTCCGCCAGGGGCTGATCAAGGGAACGGTGACGGGCGGCCAGGGAAACGAGTGGATGATCGTCCCGCTCGCGCTGATGGCCGACAAGGCGCTCGACGTGGTGTGCTTCACCCACCGGGACCTCGGGGGACACCTGATCTGGGGCGGCCATCTCTGCGAACACCTCAACCAGTATTTCGCCAACGCCGAGAGCCCGACCCGGGCGCACGAGGGCAACATCCACCACGGGGACCCGGCAAATCGCTCGCTGCCGATGATCAGCCACCTGGGCGCGATGTGCGGGCCCGTCCTCGGCGCGACCGATTCCCAGCGCCGCTTCGGACGCAAGGCGGTCGGATTTGCGTTCTTCGGCGACGGATCCTCGAGCACCGGCGACGTTCACGAATCTATGAACCTCGCCTCGCTCCAGTCGATGCCGATCGTCTTCGTGATCGAGAACAACGGTTACGCATACTCCACGCCCACCGACGAGCAGTTCGCGCGCGGGACGGAGCTCTGGCGCCGGGCCGAGGCCTACGGAATGGAGGGCCTGGTGATCGAGTGCGGGAGCCCCGGGAATGCCGCGCGCACGCTGGGCGCCGTCATCGAGAAGGTGCGCTCGACCTCGCGCCCCATGCTCGTCGAGACGCGAACGCTCCGCCTGCGGGGCCACGCGGCCTACGACACCTGCAACTACCTTCGACCCGGCGAGGCCGAGGAGTTTGCAGCCAGGGACCCCCTCCCAGGGTTCAGGAAGTCGCTCGCCGGAGTCGCAAGCGCGGGCCGGGTCGACGCCATGGACGCCGAGATCGGCGCGTTTGTGGAGGAATGCGTCAAGGTGGCCATGGCTGTCCGGCGCCCGGACCCCGCCGGGATGGAGGCGCATCTCTTCGCCCCTGCGCCGCCGCCGTTCGGTTGGCTGCCGCAACCCGCGGCGGCCGACAACCTCACCATGGCCCAGGCGCTGAATCACGGGCTTCGCAAGGTACTGACGGAGCGGCCCGAATCGATCGTCATCGGCCAGGACATCGCGACCTACGGCGGCGCGTTCAAGGTGACGGAGAACCTCTACGGGGAGTTCGGGCGGTCGAGGGTCTTCAACACGCCGCTCGCGGAGAGCGCGTGCACCGGGTACGCGATCGGGCTGGCGGTCAACGGACACCGGCCAATCGAGGAATTTCAATTCGCGGACTTTGCGACCGAAGCCATCACGCAGATCACGCTCAACGCGGCCACGATGCACTTCCGCTCCGGGGCATCCTGCCCGCTCGTCCTTCGGCTGCCTTGCGGCGGCGGGCTGACCCTGGGCTCGTTCCACTCGCAGGAGCTCGAGTCGGCACTCCTCTCCATGCCCGGGATAAAGGCCCTGTACCCTAGCAATCCCCAGGACGCGTTCAACGCGCTGCTCGCCGCCTGCGAGGACAACAATCCCGTCCTGCTTTTTGAGCACAAGGGCCTCTATCGAAGGGGGAAGCACCCGGTCGCGTGGGATCCGGGTTACCGCGAGATCTGGCGCCCCAAGCGCGTCAGGCAGGGCGGATACGCGACCCTGGTGACGTACGGCGAGATGGTCCACGTCGCCACGGAGGTGTGCGACTATCTTGCGTCGGAATACGAGGCCGACATCGAGGTGTTCGACCTGCGCTGCCTTTCCCCGCTGGACCTCTCCGAAATCGCCCCTTCGGTTGCCAGGACGGGCAGGCTCGTTGTCCTCCACGAGGGGAGGAAGACTCACGGATTCGGCGCCGAGGTCGTCGCCAGGATCCTCGAGGGAACCCGAACGCCGCTCAAGGCTCCGCCGCTGCGCGTCGCGGCGCTCGACGTGCCCGTTCCGTTCGCACCCGAGCTGGAGGCCGCCTTCAGGCCGACCAAGGACCGCCTGATCCAGCTCATCACGGAGTGGATGTCGTGAAGAAGAGGCGGATCACGCGCGACGCATGGGCCCGGATCCGGCTGTTCGCAATGGACGTCGACGGCGTCCTGACGGACGGAACGGTCTCCATTTCCTCGGATGGCACCGAGTCGAAGCGGTTCGCGGTCATCGACGGCCTGGGCCTCGTGCTCCTGCGCGACTCCGGTCTCGAGCTCGCCTGGATCTCGGGCCGGAAATCGGGCGCCTCCACGCTCCGCGCGGCCGAGCTGAAGATCCCGCACGTGATACAGGGCAGGCATGACAAGCTCGCCGCGCTGTCCGGCCTTGCCGCGGGCCTAGGGATACCGCTTCGAGACTGCGCGTACATGGGCGACGATATTGTTGACGCCCCGGCCATCGCAGCGGCGGGCATCGGGATCTCCGTCCCCACGGCCCTTCCCGCCGCGCTCGCCGCCGCCGACTACGTTACGCGAATGCTCCCCGGCCTCGGAGCCGTCCGCGAGGTCTGCGACCTCCTGTTGGATGCGCGCGGGCCCTCAGGCGGGAACAAGATGACGGGGCGGCATACACTTCCATTGTGAATCGGCGTGAAAAGCCCCTCTTGGCCGCAGTCGCGCTCCTCGCGTCCATCCTGGGCACGGCGGCGCAGGACGTCGCCGTCGCCCCGCCGGCGAGAAACTGGACCCTTCCCCTGTTCACGAAGGAGGGCTTCCCCGAGATGACGCTCCGCGGCGATGAAGTGCGGCCGGTCAGCTCCGACCGGATCGACATCTCCGGAATGACGGTCACGGTGTTTTCGGGCGACGCGCTCGCCAGGGTTGATTCCGTTCTCTCGAGCCCCGAGGCGACGTTCATGATCAACGAGAAGATCGCCAGAGGCGACAAGTCCGTACGGTTGGTCCGCGACGATGTCGAGGTGACCGGCGAGAATTGGACCTATTTCTACAAAGAGAAGAAGGTTCTGATCGCCCGCAACGCCCGCGTCGTGTTCCATGCTGCCATGCCGGACATCCTCAAATGAAACCCCTTCCCCTGCTCGCGACCGCGGCCGCGCTGGCCCTGGCGGCGCCGGCGCGGGCCGCCGAGGCCCCAACCACGACGGTCGAATGCTCCGGAATCGCCGAGTCGGTGAGTTCAGACACCGAGACGACGACGGTCTTCCACGACCAGGTCGTCGCCACCGGCAACGACATCACGCTTCACTGCGACTACCTGAAGGTGATAACGACGGGGATCGGCGACAAGAACTCCACGATCGGCAAGCATGACAGGTTCAAGTACCTGCTTGCGACGGGCAGCGTCCGCATCATCCAGGGAGACCGCGTGGCGACCTGCGGGCGCGCCGAGGTCTTCCCCGGAGAGGACCGGATCGTCCTGACCGAGAACCCGGTCGTGCGAATCGAGAGCGAGCACTACGAGGCGTCGGGCCCGCGGATGGTCCTCTACCGCGGCCAGCGCCGGGCCGTGATCGAGGGAACGCCTACCAACCGGACGCACATCCTGCTCCCGGGCATCAAGGACCTCGGGTTCCCGGCGGAAAAGACGCCGGACAAGGGCGCGCCCCAGGCCCAGCCCCCCGCCAAATAAGATGGCAGCCACGTCGATCGTCACCGAGGGCCTCGTCAAGGTCTACGGAACCCGAACCGTCGTCGATGGCGTGGACCTTCGGATCGGAGGCGGCGAGGTGGTCGGGCTTCTCGGGCCGAATGGAGCCGGCAAGACAACGATCTTCTACATGGTGGTCGGGCTCGTCCCGACGACAAGCGGGCGGGTCCTGCTCAACGGCCACGACATTACCCGGCTGCGGATGCACCGGAGGGCCCGGCGCGGCATCGGTTACCTGCCGCAGGAGGCCTCGGTGTTCAGGAAGCTCACCGTCGAGGAGAACATCCTGGCGATCCTCGAGGCGGTCCACGTGCCGCGGCGCGAGAGGAAGGCGCGCCTCGTGGAGCACCTTGGCGAGCTCGGCCTGGACCATGTCGCCAAGCAGAAGGCCTACACCCTGTCGGGCGGGGAGAGGCGCCGCCTGGAGATCGCCCGGGCGCTCGTCACCCGCCCGCATTTCCTGCTCATGGACGAGCCCTTCGCGGCGATCGACCCCATCTCCGTGGCCGAAGTGCAGAGAATAATGCGCCAGCTCAGGGACAGGGGGATCGGCATCGTCGTGACGGACCACAACGTGCGCGAGACCCTCCGGATCGTGGACCGCGCCTACCTGATCCACAAGGGCCGCGTGCTCACCGAGGGCACGGGGGAATTTCTCATCCACGACGAGAATGCGCGGAAATTCTACCTGGGCGAGGACTTCAACCTCTGACGGTCCGGGGCGGGGGCAAGCGCACCCGAGCGCTTTTTCCGTGCGTTCCCCTCGCATAATGTGCTGAATTTGTGCCATGCAGAAGGCCATCCACGGCATCACTGTCGCCCACTTTTTCGACACCTACCGGGAGAAGCTCAAACTGGAGCTGGTGACCGGCGACGCTGGGCTTCACCGGCTGATCCGCGAAGGGAGCATCAACAGGCCGGCCCTCGCCCTGACCGGTTTCTTCAAGTACTTCGCGAACAAGCGGATCCAGGTCATAGGCGCCGCCGAGATGACCTTCCTGAAGACCCGGAGCCAGCTCGAGCAGACCGCCACCTTCAGGGAGATGGTGAAGCGCAGCGTCCCCTGCGTCATCCTCACGCGCAACTACAACCCGACCCAGGCGATGATGACGGTCGCCTCCGAGATGAACCTTCCGGTTTTCCGGACGCCGCTGATCACGATGAATCTCGTGAACCTCGCGACCCTGTGCATTGACAACGAATTCGCGCCGAGCGCGATCGAGCACGCGACGACCCTTGATGTGAAGGGCGTCGGCGTGATGCTCCGCGGAAACTCCGGCGTGGGCAAGAGCGAGTGCGCGCTCGCGCTGATAGAGCGCGGCCATTCGCTCGTGTCCGACGACATCACGATCATCAAGCTGCTCGATGAGCGCGAGCTCATGGCGTCAAGCCGCGCGCTCAACCGCGGGTACATGGAGTGCCGCGGGATCGGGATCATCAACATCGCCGAGATGTTCGGCGTGAAATCCATCCGGCTCGAGAAACGCATCGACCTGGTGGTGTCGCTCCACGAATGGACGCCGGAGGTCGTCGAGGAGCGGACGGGGCTCGAGGAGAACAGCTACGAGATCCTCGGCATGAAGCTGCCGCACATCGAGCTCTACGTGAGGCCCGGGCGCGACATGGCCCGTCTGGTCGAGGTCGCGGCGCTCACCCAGGCGCTCAAGCGGATGGGACACGATCCCGCCAAGGACTTCAACGACCGGCTCATCGCCTTCATGTCCGAGGACAACGGGGGCAAGCGCCTGAAGATCAAGCCGATCGAACGCGAGGAGCGCGCCCCGGGGCAGCCGGTTTCCGAGTAGATCCATGCCCGCACCCGAACGCGCCGACGGACGCAAGCCCGACGAGCTCAGACCGGTCTCTTTCGACGCCGGCTTCGCGCCCAATGCGACAGGCTCGGTGCTGATCCGGTACGGCTCGACCCAGGTGATCTGCGCCGCGACGGTCGAGCCGGGCGTCCCGACCTGGATGAAGCAGCAGGGCGTCAGAGGCGGCTGGCTCACCGCCGAATACTCGATGCTTCCCTACTCGACCCATGAGCGCAAGGCGCGTGACATCAACAAGGGGAAGCTGGACGGGCGCACCGTCGAGATCCAGCGGCTCATCGGCCGCTCGCTGCGCGCCGCCATCGACCTGGAAAGGCTCGGACAGAACACGCTCTGGCTCGACTGCGACGTCCTGCAGGCGGACGGAGGCACCCGGACGGCGGCGATCACCGGCGCCTACGTCGCCGCGCGGCTCGCCGTCCAGAGGCTGCTCGACCTCGGGGAGCTAAAGGAAAGCCCGCTAACCGACTCCGTGGCCGCGGTCAGCGTGGGCATCCTCGGCGGGAAGCTGCTCCTCGACCTGGCCTACACGGAGGACAAGGACGCGGAGGTTGATTTCAACATCGTCATGACGGGACAGGGCAGGTTCATCGAGGTGCAGGGCACGGGGGAGGAGGCGACCTTCAGCCACGAGCAGCTCCAGGACCTCCTTGCCTTGGCGCAAAAGGGGCTGAAGGACCTCTCGGCGCTGCAGGCGGGCTTTCTCGCGCGGCAGCTCCTGGCGACGCAATCCCGTGGCATCTCCTGAAAAGCTCTATCATTGGAAGTGGGATCTCAGGTCGTCGCCCGCGACGCTCTGGCCCCTGGTTTCCGACACGGTCCGGTTCAACCGGGACTGCGGGTTCCCGCCCTTGCAGGTCCGGGAGCCCGCCAAGGGTGACCCGCAGGCCGAGCCGGGCGTCCGCAGGCTGCGGGCCGTCTACCTGGGAATCGTCGCCGAATGGGAAGAGCGCGAATTTGAGTGGGTACAGCCCGTGCGCTTCGCCGTCAGCCGGGCGTTCACGGAGGGTCCCTTCGCCCGGATGCTCCAGTCGTGCGAGCTCTCGGCCCGCCCGGGAGGCGGCACGACGCTGGCCTACGAGGTCCGCGTCATGACGCACAATCTGCTGGGCGCCATGATCGTGTCGCTGTTCATCGGGATCAAGATGCGCCGGACCGCCGAGCGCGTCCTGCGCCACTATGACGAGCTCGCGTCCGTGTTGCCGATGGCCCCCGAGCGCAGCCGCACGCCGCTCGCCACCGGCGGCGCCCGCCAGCGGCTTGCGTCCATCTCGTCGAAGCTCGTCTCGGAATCCCGCCAGCCGGCGCCCCTCGTCGAGCGCCTTTGCGACTTCGTCTCCACGGCCGACGACCTCGTGGCATCGAAGATGCGGCCGTATGCCCTTGCCGACACATGGGGTGCCGGGCGCCGCGAGACGCTCGATCTCTTCCTCCACGCCACGCGCGGCGGGATGCTCGACTTCCGCTGGCTGGTGCGCTGCCCGTTCTGCCGGGGAACAAGGCACGGGAAGGAGAGCCTGGCCGGCGTCTCGAGCGAGGTGCACTGCGAGTCCTGCGGAATCGACTTCACCGCGAATTTTGACCAGTCGGTGGAGCTCACCTTTGTTCCCAACCCGTCGGTCCGGCGCATGCCCCGGGCCGAATACTGCCTGGGTGGCCCCCAGATCACCCCCCACATCGTCGCACAGAGGCGGCTGAGCCCCAGGGAGGACCTCTACATGGCGACGCCGTTCCCCGCGGGCCGCTACCGCGTGCGTGCCGCGGGCCTCGATTCCCAGCATGCGTTCCGCGTACGCAGCGACGGGCTGCCCCTGGTGCGGATCGAGCTTGGGCCAGGCCACGCGCACCCGGAGGAGCCCGTTGTGGCGCCCGACGGCTTCCTGAAGGTCCTGAACATGGACGCGGTCAGGCGCCTCGCCGTGGTGGAGCGCTTCCCGTGGAGCGACCAGTCGGTGACGGCCGCCGCCGTCACGTCGCGCCAGACGTTCCGGGACCTGTTCGCGCGCGAGATCCTGCGTCAAGGAGAGCGGATATCCGTCGGCTCGATCGCGATCGTGTTCACGGACCTCAAGAACTCGACCCAGCTCTACAGGGACATCGGCGACGCGCCCGCATTCGGCCGCGTCCTCAACCACTTCGACACCCTCAGGTCCGCGGCGTCCGAGGAGGGCGGCGCAGTCGTGAAGACGATGGGAGACGCCGTCATGGCTGTGTTCACGGAGCCCGCAGCGGCCTTCCGGGCAATGAGGAGGGCCCAGGCCGGCCTGTCGTCCCCGGACGGGGTGCGGCCCCCGCTCGCCCTCAAGTGCAGCATCCACCAGGGCGCGTGCCTCGCCATCGGCCAGAACGACCGCCTGGACTACTTTGGAACAACCGTGAACGTCTGCTCCCGGCTGTGCGCCCTTTCAACGGGCGCGGACATCGTGATTTCCGGCCCGATCCTGCGGGACCCGGACGTCGCCGCGCTCCTGGCCGATCCGGGCAAGGGCCTCACCGCCAGCCCCGACTCCGCGGCGCTGCGCGGAGTCGGCGAATCCCCCTTTGAATTCTGGAGGGTAAAGGGTTCGACGTTCTAGCCGGCCCCCCCTTCGCTCAATTCCGCCAGATCACCCGCGACTGTCCATGAACGTACACGAGTACCAGGCCAAGGCCCTCTTCGAGAAGTTCGGCGTGCCCGTCCCCAAGGGCGCGGCCGCCAAGACGCCCGACGAGTTCATCAACGCGCTCGCCGGGTTGCCGGAGGGCCCAACCATGGTGAAGTCGCAGATCCACGCGGGCGGCCGCGGCAAGGGAACGTTCGCGGACGGATTCAAGGGAGGCGTCAAGTTCTGCAAGACGAAGGCCGAGGCGAGGGAGGTCGCGGCAAGGATGCTCGGCAACACCCTCGTCACGCTCCAGACGGGTCCGGCCGGCCGCAAGGTGCAGACCGTCTACTTCACGGCGGCAAACGACATCAAGAAGGAGTACTACCTTGCGATCCTGCTCGACCGCGCCGCGTCGCGCCCCGTGATCGTCGCCTCGACCGAGGGGGGCGTCGAGATCGAGAAGGTGGCGCGGGAGAGCCCCGACAAGATCTTCAAGGTGCTCGTGGATCCGGCCTATGGGCTGGCCGACTTCCAGGTCCGCGAGCTCGTCTCCAGGCTCGGCCTGGCCGCGGCGGAGGCCAAGAGCGCCTCGCGGCTCATCCGCGCGCTCTACGCGATGTACTGGGAGACGGATGCCTCGATGGTCGAGGTGAACCCCCTCGTGACGACGCCCACGGGCGAGACCCTCGCGCTCGACGCCAAGGTCTCCTTTGACGACAACGCCCTGTTCCGCCACCCGGAGATCGCCGCCCTGCGCGACCTGAACGAGGAGGATCCGAAGGAAATCGAGGCCTCCAAGCACTCGCTCAACTACATCGCCCTTGACGGGGACATCGCATGCCTGGTCAACGGCGCCGGGCTCGCGATGAGCACGATGGACATCATCAAGCACTTTGGCGGCAGCCCCGCAAACTTCCTCGACGTGGGCGGCGGGGCCACCAAGGAGCAAGTCGTCGCGGCCTTCAACATCATCCTCGGAGATCCCAAGGTCAGGGGGATTCTCGTGAACATCTTTGGCGGGATCATGGACTGCAACGTGATCGCAACCGGGATCGTCGAGGCGGTCCGCGTGGTGGGGCTGAGGCTGCCCCTCGTTGTGCGCCTGGAGGGGAACAACGTCGCGGCGGGCAAGGCGACCCTGTCGGCCTCGGGCTTGACCATCGTCTCCGGGGATTCCATGGCCGATGCCGCGCAGAAGATCGTCAAGCTCGTGGCCCAGGCGCACCCCGGTCCCACCGCTTGACATAATCCCATGGCGATTCTCATCACTCCCGAGACCAGGATCCTAGTTCAGGGCATCACCGGCGACTTCGGCGGCCGCCACGCGAGGCTCTCGCTCGACTACGGCACCCGAGTCGTGGCGGGCGTCACCCCGGGCAAGGGAGGCCTGGTCTTTGAGCACGGCCCGCACCGCGTGCCGATATTCAGCTCGGTCGTCGACGCGGCCAAGGCGACGGGCGCCACGGTGTCGGCGATCTTCGTGCCGCCCCCGTTCGCGGCCGACGCGATCCTCGAGTGCGCCGACGCGGGCCTCGACCTTGTCGTCGCGATAACGGAGGGGATACCGGTAAGGGACATGGTGCGCGTCAAACGGGCGATGGCGGGCGGAAGGACGCGGCTGGTCGGTCCGAACTGCCCGGGCCTCGTGACGCCGGGCTCGGGCGCCGGTTCCCATGGAGGCTGCCGGATTGGGATCGCCCCCGGCTACATTCACAGGAAGGGCCACGTCGGGGTCGTCTCGCGCTCGGGCACCCTCACCTACGAGGCGGTCTACCAGCTCACGGTCCGCGCGATCGGCCAGAGCACCTGCGTCGGAATCGGCGGCGACCCGGTCAACGGGACGTCCCACCTCGACGTGATCCGGATGTTCAACGACGACCCCGAAACCCGCGGGATTGTCATGATCGGCGAGATCGGCGGGAGCACCGAGGTCGAGGCCGCGCGCTGGATCAAGGCCAATTGCAAGAAGCCCGTCGCGGGTTTCATAGCCGGCGCGACGGCGCCGGCCGGGCGCCGCATGGGCCACGCGGGCGCGATCGTCGGCGGCGCCGAGGACACGGCGGCGGCGAAGATCTCCGTATTCAGGGAATGCGGAATCGAGGTCGCCGTGACGCCGTCCGACATGGCGGAGGCGCTCATCCGCGCCGCCGATGCGGCGGGCGTGGCACTCAGTTAGGCCGCGCCCGGCGGGGTTCGCCGGCGTTCGATCAGCTTGGCATGCCTGTAGAACGAGTTCTCGAACCTGAGCATGGCGATGACCAGGCCGGGCCCGCCGTCCAGGAAGCCGAGCTGCAGGACGTAGGCCTTGAAGAAGGCCCATTTGGCGTGGAGGAGCGCCTTTGCAAAGTTGGAGGAGGCGCCCAGGCGCTCCTGCTTTGACACGCCGAGCGACGTGTACCGGTTCATCTTGCCGATGGCCTCTGCGAGCGTCCGGTAGGGAATCTGGGCGATGGGATGGCGCATCCGTCCGAGCCGGCCCTCGAGCACCCAGCCCTCGTGCACGTCGTCCTCGACGGCGTAGCCCATGCGCCCGCGCCTGAAGAGCTGGGGCTGGCGGTAATCGGGATACCACCCGCCGTGGCGGATCCTTCGCCCGAGGAGGAAGTTTTGCCGCGGAATGAGGTAGGCGTCGGCCGATCCCGGGTCGGCGACGATGCGCAGGATCTCGTCGCGCGCCTCCGGCGTGCAGCGCTCGTCGGAGTCGAGGCTGAAGATCCAGGGCTGCGTCGTGTGCTCGATGCCCGCCTGGCGAAGCTCGCCGAACCTCCGGAATTCAATCTGCACGACCCTGGCGCCGTGCGCCACCGCAATTTCGACGGTCCTGTCCGTGCTGAACGAATCGATGACCACAATCTCGGGCGCCCACGATACGCTTTCGAGGGCCGCACCGATCTTCTGCTCCTCGTTTCTCGAAAGGATGAAGACGCTTACCGGAGGGTTGGAGGCCATGGCGGGGCTCGGCCGGCGACTTTCACGTCTTCCCAAGCGCAGAGCGAGCGATTTGATAGAGGTACCCGTACGAACGCCACGCGCGCACGAGCGCCCGCCTCGCAGCGCCCGGACGAAGGGCGACCATCGAGGCCATGGAAAGCAGGAGGAAGCCGACAAGCTTCAACGTGCAGCCTGCGGCGCGCGATGCCATGAACCCAAGGGGCGACCTGCCCAACTCGCGCAGCATGCGCACGTGGTCGTCGACGCGGGAGCGGGCCGAATCAAATGCGTGGCGCAGGGCGTAGCCCAGCGTGAGCCTTTCCGCGGATATCTGGTGCAAGACCTTTGCCCCAGGGACGAACCACGCCTCGAGTCCGACCGTGCGCAACCGCCGGATCATCTGGCTGTCCCCGCCTCCGAAGAGGCGGGAGCCCTGGCGGTCGAGGCGGGTGTCGAACATTCCGAAACGAACGAAGACCCACTTCGGGAATGCAAAATTCGCTCCCACAGGCGCCTGGTTGGGAGGCAGGGGACCAGGATCGCCCCTGAATCCGAGCGGCCGGTGCGCGCCCATCTGCCAGGGGGGAATGCCGTTGGGAAAGACGGGCACCACCTCGCCGCCGACGACGCCAATCTTGTGCGCGCTCTCGGACGAGAACGGGGCGACAAGCTGCGCGAGCCAGTCCGGCTCGACTATGATATCGTCATCCACGAGCACGATGAGGTCGCCCCTGGCCTCCTCGACGGCGCGGTTGCGCCCGTGGTCGAGCCCCTGGCGCGTCTCAAGAACATGGCGGGGTGCCGGATTTGCGGTCACGAACGACGCGACCACGTCCCGTGTGTCGTCGGTCGAATTGTTGTCGATGACGAGGAGTTCCCAGCGGTCGGATGGATAGTCCTGGCGCACGATGCCCGCAAGCGTCTGGCGCAGGAAGCGGGAACGGTTGTAGGTGATGACCGCGACGGTGACGCGAAGGGAAGGCATCTATTGATAGGCGCAGCTGAACATGTCTTCAATCTGATAACCAACGAGTTGCAATAAACCAAGCCCTAATCCAAAAAAAACTCTGGACGCTTTGGCGCCGGCTTCCATCATCCAAAGTGCATCAGGAACGAATCGGCCCTCAAAAGCCGGTTCTGCCAACCGGGCCGGGAGCGGCCACGGTGGATCGGGCGAAAGCCCGGATGTGCGGGACCAAGGGGTCCCGAACCTAAACGCTCCCGAAAGCGATGACCGACCTGATGCCCAGGTCGGTCTTTTGCTTTCAACCCTGCTGCGCGATCCAATCCACAAGAAGACCATCACGCAACATGACGATCCAAGCCGAACACTCCGGAATCCGCATCGCCGCGGACAATCCCAACCACCACCTCTGGAACAACCACGGGACCTGGTTCCTGCACTACACGGTGCACCCGACCCAGTTCACAAAAGAAAGGATCCGCAGGTCCCTGGGGACCAAGGACCTGGGAATAGCACGTAACCGCAGGGACATGTTTTTCGCCCACGTCGCCGGCAAGAACGTCGCGGGAAAGCAGGCCGCGGCCTAGCGCCTCAGCTGGACCCGGCCCGCACCGCGGCCGGCGGGTCGAACGCGGCCATGATCTCCGATCCGACCGAGTCCGCTAGGAGACGGCCCCGGGGTTCGAGACGCACGCGCGAACCGTCGCGCGCGACAAGGCCCTCGGCGGCGAGGCGCTCGACGAGCGCCTCGACCCTTTCCCATGGAGCGCCGGGACATCGCGCCCGAAGTCCGCGAACATCGACTCCCGCGTTCATCCGCAGCCCGAACACCAGCGCGTCCTCGGCGAGAAGCGCCGGCGTCAGGGCCACGCGGTCGCGCGCCATCCGTTCTCCGCGCATGACCAGGGTGGACCACTCCGCTAGGTCCGCGACGTTTGAGCCCCGCCAGCCCCGGTGCTGGGAGGCCGCCGACGGGCCAAGCCCCACCCATTCGCCCATCATCCAGGTGTTGATGTTGTGCAGGCACGCGTGGCCCGGCCGCGCAAAATTGGAAATCTCATACTGCGCGTAGCCGGCAGAGCCGAGCCGCTCCCATGTGCGCTCGTACATCCTCGCCTCGTTCTCCGGATCAAGCAGAACCCTCCCCCTGGAGAGCTTCACCCACAGGCGCGTGTCCTCCTCGAAGGTGAGGCAGTAGGTCGAGATATGGTCGGGCGCGAGCGAGACCGCCTCGGCGATGTCGGCGTCCCAATCCGACACGGACTGGCCGGGCAGTGCGAACATGAGGTCCACGTTGACGCTTGCGAAGCCGGCCGCGCGTATTCGCTCATAGGCGCGGTACGCCTGCTCGCGCGAGTGCGCCCTGCCGAGCGCGTCGAGGAGCGCCGGCCTGAAGCTCTGGACGCCCAGCGACACGCGGGTCACCCCGGCGGAGCGCAGGACTGAGAGCCGTTCCCTCGTGACCGAGGCGGGCGCAAGCTCCACCGTCCATTCGCGGGGGGCCTCCCCGCCCGGGAGCGCCCGGACAATTCCCGCCAGGCGCCCAAGGTCCGCCGGGGAGAGGAGGCCCGGCGTCCCGCCGCCCCAGAACACTGTCGCCAGGGGCCGGCGCCATTTGACGAGCCCGGCCTCCGCCTCCAGGCTTTTCATGAAACTCCTCACCAGATCGGCGGTCGGACGGACTTGGTAAAACGCGCAGAAATCACAGGTGGTGGCGCAGAACGGCACGTGGATGTAGAGCCCGAGCGGTTCGGCGCCCTCAGCTTTGGCTTGCTCCTCTGTGGCGACACCCCTCATTACTAGAGTTGTATGGACCTCAAACGGATTTCCTTCGCGAGACAATTATTCCCCGCGTCGGGCGCGGCCCTCGCCCTGGCAGCACTCAGCGGCTGCGCAAATGTGGCGCTGACAAACCTCACGCCCTCGTCCCTACCGGAGAACCCGTCGGGGATCTACACGTTCACCCTGCGCGTGACGCCAAAGACGTCCTCGGTTATACCGGACAGCATTACGCCGCACATCGTCGTCGGCGCCGAAAGCCACGATATGAAGAGAAGCGACGTCTCAACCGAGCTCTTCGAATACGACTACAGGCTGCCGGCGTACCAGAACGACATCGGCTATTACTACCTTGTGGACTACAACACGTCGGGCAACGGCATCGCCGGTTCCCACCAGGCCTACACCGCGCTTGCGCACGCGGCGATCGTCAGCCGGCAGGTCCTCTCGATCGAGGTCAACCGCGGCCCGGTCGGCGCGCGGATAGGCGTCCTCGGACGCGGCTTCACGCCGCGCGACCTTGTCGGCTTTGACGGCACGGCCGTGCGGACCGTCTACGAGTCGCCGACGTCCCTCGGCTTCTTTGTTCCCCCGTTCACGCCCGGCAGGACCTACAAGGTGACCCTGTCAAGCGCGGCGGGCAATTCGTTCGTCGGGACGTTCCGGATCGATGCGAGCGACGTGACCGTGGACCCTGCGGCGCTCACGCTGGCGCCCGGACAAAAGCAGGTCCTCACGTTCACGGTCACCCATCCAGCACCCGCGGGCGGACTGCTCCTCGACGTGACGACCGACGTCCCCGAGAGCGTGATCATGCCGGAGGTCGTGGTGCCGGAGGGCCAGACGACGGCCGCGGTCACGGTCGAGGGCGGCAAGCCCGGCACCGGCAGCCTGTTCCTGAAGGGCTATGGAAGCGGCGAGGTCAGCGTCCCTGTGACGGTTTCGGGCGGGAAGTAGGCCCGTCAGGCGCCTGGGCCCGCCAAAGATAGTTTGAAAAGGCGCCGGCGGGGCGGCATCCTCCGGCGCCGTGGAAAACAAGGAAGTGAAGCTGTCGTTCGAATCGGCGCTGTCCAAGCTCGAGGCGATCGTCGAATCGATGGAGTCGGGCGAGGTGGCGCTGGCCGAGCTCTTGGCCAAGTTCGAGGAGGGGAACAAGTTGCTGAGGCATTGTGAAGCTCGGCTGAAGGAGGCGGAGCTCAAGATCGAACAGCTCAAGAAGGAGCGCGACGCCGTCGTGTTCACCAAATTTGAGACGGAGCGCGAGGGCTGACTCGGCCTAGGTGTCGAATCGCTCCGGGCCGCCTACGGCCTCTCCCTGGACGAGATGCGCCGCCGCGTTCTCGATCGCTGGAAAAACCTGAGCGAGGAACGCATCGAGGCCGACGTCTGAGCGGGCGGGAGGCTATCCGTCCGCAGCGACGGCCTTGACAAACGCTTCCCGCGCCTCGATGTGGGGATTGTGGCCGGAATCGGCGAGCGTCTTGACCCGGGCCGACGGAAAATGGCTGCGGATGGCTCCCGTGTCCCCCGGCCCCACGTATGCCGAGTTGGCGCCGGCAACGAAGAGCGAGGGCCCGTCGAAGCGGTCCCCGGGGCCAAGCGGGTTGCGCTCGAGCACAGGCAGCGCCGCCGCGAGCGCCGGCAGGTTGATCTGCCATTTCCAGCCGCCCCCGGGCAACCGCTCGATGTTCGTCGCGATGAACTTCCGCATGGCCCACGACGGGACGAGGGCCTCGAGCCGGACCTCGGCCTCCGCCCGGGACCTGAGGCTGGCGAGATCGAGACCGTTCATCGCCGCAAACTCGGTCCAGCGGGCCGGCCAGTGGTAGTCCCTTGGCGCGATGTCCACGGCAACTAGCCGGCGCACGCGCGCGGCGTGCCGGCACGCCAGAAGCATCGCCACCTTTCCTCCCATGCTGTGGCCGATCAGCTCAGCCCCGTCCACGCCGCGGGCGTCCAGCCACGCCACGACGTCCGCCGCCATCGCCTCGTAGGACATCGACTCCGCATGCGGTGACATTCCGTGGTTGCGCAGGTCGAGCGCGAACACCCGCCGGCCGCGGGCCAGGTCGCGCCCCACGGTCTGCCAGTTGCGGGACGAGCCGAGCATCCCGTGTAGGATGACGAAAGGCGGGTCGCCCGCGCCCCCGAAATCGCGGTGGAAGAGCGCAACGGGCTGCAATGGGGACGCGGGCGGCATGGACGGACAATACCCATCGTGCCCAACCGCCCCTTCGCTCCAACATTGAATTCCGCATATTGAGCCGTTCGAATGCTGCCTATGACCGAGCCCGAGAAACTCACCCCGATGATGCAGCAGTACTTCGAGGTGAAGCGCGGGCTCCCTAAGGACACGCTGCTCCTCTTCCGGCTGGGCGACTTCTACGAGCTGTTCTTCGACGACGCGGTCGTGGCCTCGCGCCTGCTGGGCCTGACCCTCACGAAGCGCCAGGAGCACCCCATGGCCGGCCTTCCCCACCACGCCGTGGACGCATACGTCGGGAAGCTTCTCGCCGCGGGAAGAAAGGTCGCGATCTGCGACCAGGACGAGCCGGCGCAGCCCGGCAGGCTGGTCAGGCGGAAACTGACGAGGATCCTGAGTTCCGGCACTACGCTCGCCGCCAACCAGCTCGAGGCCGCCAGAAACCGGTACCTTTGCGCCGTCTCGCTCGAGAGGCGCGGGCTTCACGCCGCATGGATCGAGCTGTCGACCGGGGAATTCAAGTTGGCGACGGCGCAGAAGATAGGCGACCTGCTCCCGGCACTGACGTCGCTGGACCCGGCCGAGCTGCTCGTGACCGAGGGGGACCTCGAACGCTGGAGGGCAGCGCCCCACGACCAGGCGGCCACCCACGCCCTGCATGGCTTTGCGGCGGGCCGCACGGTCACGGAGCTCCCCGCGTACCGCTTTGAGAGCGCGCATGGGGCGCGGGCCGTCGCGGCGGCGTTCGGCGTCCTCAACCTCCAGGGATTCGGGCTTGAGAGCGACCATCCCGCGCTGGGGCCGGCGGGCGCCCTCGTCGGATACGCCACCGACAACCTGCGCGCCAAGCCCGAAAACCTGCGAAGCCTCCAGGAGTACCGCAGCGCGCGCACGCTTCTGCTCGACCCGGCGACGCTTCGCAACCTGGAGATCTTCGCCTCGGTGCGCGGCGGCCGCCAGGGTTCGCTCATCTCGTCGATGGACGGGACCACCACCGCCGCGGGCTCCCGGCTGCTGGAGCGCTGGCTCGCGGCTCCCGGCCTCGAACTCCCCGAGATCCGCCGCCGCCACGCGCTTGTCGGGGAATTCATCGCGCAGCCTGCGCGCCTGGCGCAGCTGGCCGGGGCCCTGGGCGGCATCAGGGACATCCCGCGAATCCTGGGCCGGCTGCAGAACCGCCTGCGAAACCCCCGCGAGCTGTGCGGCGTGCGCGACACCCTCGGGCGCATTCCCGAGATCGGCGCATCGCTCGGCGGGCTGGGCCCCCACTCGGACGCCTTGCGCGAGCGCATGCACGAGCTGCCGGACCTCAGGGATCTGCTTTCGCGCGCGCTCGCCGACGAGCCGCCGGCAGATGTCTCCGAGGGCAATTTCGTCCGGGCGGGTTACGACGGCGAACTCGACCGGCTGCGCGCGCTCATGAGCGGCAACAAGGCGTGGCTCGCCGACCTGGAACGCGGCGAACAGGAGCGCACCGGCATACGGAGCCTGAAGGTCAGGTATACGAACAACTTCGGGTATTATATCGAGATCACCAAGGCCAACCTGCACCTCGTGCCGCCGGACTACGTCCGCCGGCAGACGACCGTCGGGGGCGAGAGGTACTTGACCGAGGCGCTCAGGCAAAAGGAGCGGGAGATCCTTCACGCCGAGGAGAACGCGCTCCTGCGCGAGAGGGAGATACTCGAGGCGCTGATCGGCGACGTGCTCAAGGAGTCGCCGGCGCTCAGCCAAGCGGCCGAAGCCCTGGCCGAGATCGACGTCGTCGCGGGCTGGGCAGGGATCGCCCGCGATTGGGGCTATTGCCGGCCCGAGATCGACGAGGGGGACTCGATCAACATCTCTGAGGGGCGCCACCCGGTCGTCGAGCAGGGCTTCAGGTCCGGCGAAGGCGGGGCCGGCACGGCCCGGGCCTTCGTTCCCAATGACACCGCGCTCTCGTGCGACGAGGCCCAGATCGCCCTGATCACCGGACCCAACATGGCGGGCAAATCAACCTATATCCGGCAAGTCGCGCTGATCGTGCTCATGGCCCAGGTCGGGTCGTGGGTTCCGGCCGCGTCGTGCCGCTTTGGGTTTGTGGACAGGATCTTCTCACGCGTCGGGGCAAGCGACGACCTGGCGCGGGGAAACTCGACGTTCATGGTCGAGATGAACGAGACGGCCAACATCCTGAACAACGCCACCGACCGCTCGCTCATCATCCTCGATGAGATCGGGCGCGGAACGTCGACTTACGACGGGCTGAGCATTGCCTGGGCGGTGGTCGAGCACCTGCACCGCGACGCGAGGCGCGGACCCCGGACGCTCTTCGCGACCCACTACCAGGAGCTCACGCAACTCGACAAGCACCTGCTGCGGATGCGAAACCTCTCGGTGGCGGTGAAGGAATGGAACGACGAGATCGTGTTTGTCCGGCGCGTGGTTCCCGGCGCGGCGGACCGAAGCTACGGCATCCAGGTGGCGAGGCTCGCCGGCCTTCCGCAGGGAGTCATCGACCGCGCCAAGACGATACTCGCCCGCCTGGAGGGCGACGACTCGAGCATCTCCCTGCCCTCCCCAGAGGCCCGGCCGAAGAAGAAGATCACGGTCGTCCCGGCGGACACCGGCCAGCTCGATCTGCTCTAGGAGGTCGCCGGCGCGCCCGCCGGATTCAGCGGACCACCACCGGGGCCATGTCCTTCTTCACAACGACGGAGCGCAGAAGGTCGCCCGTATTCGCATCCGAGATATTCCATGCGTGGGCGACGAATGTCTCCACATTCTGGACGCCGCCGGGGGCAAGGGTGTAGCTGTGGCCGGGGTCCGCCTTTCCGTCGAATCTGAGCCACACGATGCATATATACCGGCTGGATGAATTCCTAAACTCGACATTGGCCGCAATATCGGTTCCAGCCGAGCGCAGGCTGCCGGTGCGTATTGGCCAGAAGGGAAAATAGAGAAGGAGGCTGCCGGCCAGCAATGCCGGCCCGAGCACCTTTAGCGTGTGCTTCGCGGTCCCCAGGAACTCGGGAACCTTGAGGAAGCCGAAGTCCGCGCCCGCCAGGTACGGCGACAGCGTCAGGGCGAGCGCCAGGAGGCCGACCGTCTCCCCGAAGGGACTCGGGATCCCCAGCTTCCCGTAGGTGCTCTGCTTGGCGATCATGTTCAGGTTGGTATAGTGACCGGCCGATTTCGCCAAGACATTCCAACCGGACAAGGCCAGCCGAGAATTCACGGGCGAATGGCGGAGGCTGCGCCCGGCACCGCGGGGGCCCCGCGAACACCCCGCCTTGCGGGTGACGCAATGATCCGCGAGCGGGCCCCGCGCGGCTCAGGGCCCGCCGGAGCCGCGCGGACCCCTGGCGGCCACGGCTCCCTCATTTCCTCGCGATCTCGAAGCTGCCGCCCTCCCTCGTGCCGGCGAAGACCGAATACGACCACCGTCCCCTCCAGTACCCCCTCGCGACCGGGGTGGCGCGGGCCACGATGTTGGCATCCACAAACCCCGGCATGAAATCGAGGCTCGATGGCGAGGTTCCCATCCGCGGGTTCTCGACCGTCCAGTCAACGACCCCCGATTCCCGGCCGTGGAACAGCTGGTAGAAGATTTCGATTTCCTTCTTGTTTACCGACACGCTTCTCATCTGCAGGTTATACCATCCGCGCGTCGATCCGCTTGCCGGCAACGGCTTCGTCAGCGAGATGCTTCCGCCCGCCAGCTCGGCGCCGGCATTGCTCCGAAAGGTCACGGAATAGACCTCCTCGTACTGCCTGCAGCCCGCCGCGATCGCAACGATCGCGACCGCGGCCAGCGCGAGTAAGGGTTTCATTGCTTGCCGAGTAATCATGAACCGTGGCCTAGGCCGGCGCGGAGATAGGACCGGCATTGTTGCCCCAATCGGGGCCCAACGCCACAAATTTTGGTGTGCCGTCCACAGGGCGCCGGCCCTGCCGAGCGGCCGGCGGATGATTGCCACGCTCCAACGCGGCACACCGCCCGCCCGGGCCATCGCCATCGGGGCAGCCGGGGGCGGCCCCGTCCACGTCACGCGCGTCCGATCACGCTGTGCCTGAGCGACCAGATCTGCTTAGCCTGGGCGATCGTCTCCGCGAGCACGGACGGCGTGAGCGCCTGCTTCGGGTCGTCGCCGATCCCCTGGCTCGGGTTCACGTGCGCCTCGATGCAGAGACCGTCCGCGCCGTAGGCAACGGCGGCAAGGGCGCAGGCGGGCACGTAGGAGGCCTTGCCCACCGAATGCGACGGATCGACCATGACGGGAGCCCAGGTCTTCTCCTTGAGCAGCGGCGTGATGCTCTCGTCGGGGTGGTTGCGGTATCCGTCGAGTGCGGGCGCCGTGCCCCTTGGACAGAGGACGATGTTGGGGTTTCCGAAGGATGCGATGTACTCCGCCGCCGATATGAACTCGTTAAGGGGCCCCATGTGGAGGCTGCGCTTGAGCAGCACGACCGTGTCGCGCCTCGCCACCGCGCTGCCGATTGTGCGCAGGAGCGAGTAGTTGAGCGCATTTCGCGCGCCCACCTGGAGCATTTGCACTCCGGCGTCGAGCGCGACACGCACCTGGTGCTCGTCCATCACCTCGGTGTCGACGGGCAGGCCGGTCAGGCGCGACGCTTCCATCAGAATGTCCATCGACTTGGCGTCGCCCTGGAAGGCGTACGGGGTGGTCCGCGGCTTCCATACGCCCCCGCGAAGGATATGGGCGCCCGCCTCCTTCACGGCCGCAGCCGTTTCCAGGAAGAAGCCCGGGTTCTTTGGATCGATCGTGCAATGCCCGGCGATGACCGCCAGCTCCTCGCCCAGCGTCACGCCGCCGATCGTGATCCGGTGGCTCGCGAGATCGGACCTGCGGTCCATGAGCTTGAAGGGTGACTGGATCCGGTCGATCCGCTCCACGTACGACAACCCCTCCAAGCGGTTGATCATCAATTCATCCCGTTCGTCCCCGACGATTGCGTAGATCGTCCTTACCGCGCCAATGATCGGCTGGATCTGGCATCCGAACCCGCCGACTATTGCGGTGACTTCGGCCACCTGCTCTGGCGTCAGGCGGTTGGATTTGGGCAGGATCATGGCGGGAATTGGCCGGCTTGGGGGGCGGCAATCTTGCCCAAATCGGCCTCAGGCGTCGATTCCGAAGTCAACCGACACGCTCAAACTCCGCCGGCAGGGGCGCCCTTGCCGAAAAGGCAAACGCCCTGCCGCCGAGCTCGTAGTCCAGGCCGACCTCCAGGGAGTGGAGAAACATCCTCCTCGGGCCTCCGCCCCTCGCAAATCCGCGGTTCGCGGCAAAATCCCCGTAGGTCCGGTCGCCCACGATCGGAAGCCCCCTCTTCGCGCACTGGACGCGAAGCTGGTGGCTTCGCCCGGTGCGCGGCTCCAGCCGGATCATCGATATGCGGGGCCCGTCCGATCCGGAGCGCACAAGCGTCATCCGGCTCTCCGCCGGAAGGTTGCCTCCGCCGGCAACCGTCCGAATCCGGCCGCGCCGCCTCTTCACGTCAAGGGTGTCCCGCCACGTCTCGGTGGGTTGCCTCGGTCTTCCGAACACGAGGGCCTGGTAGACCTTGCGGACGCCCCTGCGCCTGAACCGCCGGCGGACCTCGCGCGCGAGCGCCTCGTCAGCCGCGGCGAGGATGAGCCCCGAGGTCGCCGAATCCAGCCGGTTGACGAGCCAGAGCCTTCGCGCCCGCCCGTCGGGCCCCGGCCACTCGAAGCACTCGCCCTGCCGGTCATAGCGGGCGCGCACCAGCGCCCGGCCCTCGTCGCGGGGCCCGTTGGGGTGCGAAAGCACTCCCTCCGGCTTGTCCAGGGCCGCCAGTCCGTTCGCATCGCACGCCACCCTCTTGACGCCGGGGCCGAACGGGACGTCCGCCCAGAAGTCCTCGGCCTTCGCGCTCACTCGTAATAGAATCTGAAGGTAAGGTCCTGCGAACTGCCGAGGACGGCGATCATGTCGTCCGACCAGTCGCCGTACGGGGCCGTGTTGGTGATCGCGCTCACGCAACTCGCCTTGCCCTGCTCGCTCGACGTGGACTCGACGTCGAGGATCTCGGTTATCCTGCCCTTCGAATCCAGCGTGAACTTCACCGTCACCATGCTGCCAGACGGAGGCTCGGTCCGACTCTCGATCAGGATCCGCTCCCACTGTATCTGTATCGCCTCCATCATCTTGTGGAGGTATGCGCCGTAGCTGCTCCATTTCGCATTGTAGGCGATCGGGCCGATGTTGCTCGTTCCAAACTGGTTGTCCTCGAATATGGCCGGCCTTGTGTGAGTCTGCTGCAACTCGGGCCTCGCCCGCGGATGCTTCGGGTCGATCGCCGGCTCGGTGTTCTGCGCATCCACGATCGGCTGGGTGCTGTTGGCGCCGTCGACCTTCTCGGGCACCGGCTTCGCATTGTCGGCCACCTTGCCGGTGTTGCTGCCAAATCCCTCGTCGCCGTCCTTGAGCTTCTCGAAGCCGGAGAGGGGGTTCTGCTGCTGCTTGGGCGCCATCTCCGTCTTTACAGGCTGCTTGGCCGCATCCAGGGATACCGGAACGGGATCCTGGGGCTTGCTCAGTTGCCCGCTCACGACCTGGTTCGATTCGAAATCCTTCTTCCCCTCGGTCTTCG